>JBKBVO010000020.1:0-18146 GCA_046289535.1 Deinococcales bacterium
CCAGATTAACTTTGAAGTCGAACTGATTAAGCCAATCGCAATGGAAAAGGAACTTCGTTTTGCTATCCGTGAGGGTGGTCGCACGGTTGGTGCAGGCGTGGTGACAGAAATCCTCGAGTAAGTACCTTAATCCTTAGAAGAGCTCACCTGTGCTGCGGTGGTAGCGCGTGGCGGCTGCGATCGTCAGTGCGAATGTCGCGCCGATGGAGCTAGGTATCAGTTCAATTCGCGTGCCATGCATCTGTGCAATGTCCTGAGCGATCGTCAGCCCCAAACCCGCCCCTTCTGACTTTTTTTCCTTGGCAAAGGGTCTAAATAGGTATTCTTGCTGCTCTTGAGCAATACCAGGACCGTCGTCCCAAATCTCGAGACGTATTTGTTCGCCGCGTCGCTCGGCGCGCAGCCCAAAATTTTCTTTTGCGGCGCGGCTTGCGTTCTCGAGCAGGTTGGCGATCAAGCGCGCGATGCTCTGAGCGTGTCCGTGCGCCTCGAGGCTGTGGTCTATTTTAAGATGAAAACGCTTTGTGGAAAGGTACTGAATATTTTCTAGGCTGTGCTCGAGTGCATCGAGAAGCAAAAAGTCTTCAAATGAATGGTTGGGGTTGGACTCGAGTTTGGCGACGCTGAGCAGGTTCTCGCACAGCTGGCAGAGCTCACAAACGCGCTGTAGCAACTGTTGTATGCGCTTTTGGTACTCCTGGTTGTCCCGAGGATGGCGAAGGCAGATTTCAAGTTCGGTACGCATGACCGTGAGTGGCGTACGCAGGTCGTGAGCGGCGTCGGCGATGAAGCGTCGCTGACTTTGCACCAACTGTTCTTGGCGCTCCAGCATGGTGTTGAGGCTGCGTTTCAGGACTCCAATTTCGTCTTTGCGGTCTGCGTTTTCGATGCGTGCGTTGAATTTTCCCTGTCTGACCAGGTCGGCTGTTTGCGCAATGTGGCGCAGTGGGCGGCTAAGCCACATCGCTAACCCATAGCCGAGTGCAACCGAGCCGATTGCAGCGATGCACAGCCAGAGCAAGGCGATCCCGCGCAAACGCAAGAGACCCTTTTGCGCCACCGTGTTGACTGCACTGACCACAATGATACGGCGATTTTGTGTAGCCGGAAGCGGACGCACCACACTCACGCGTTGTTGCCCGACAAACGCGTTCGCTTGGGTTGTGAAGGTGCCTTTTTGCCGGAGTTGCACCGGTGTGAGACGAAACGAAAAATCACCCACTCGGTCGAGCAGCCTGCCGTCTTGTGTAAAAAGCAAGCACGTCAGACCCTCGAGTTGTTTTGTTGCTGTACTTGGCTGTAGCCGTCCGCTTTTAAGGATGCTTTGGCTGTACAAATCCGCGACTGACTCGAGCTGCAAAACGAAACTGCGATGCAGCTCTTCGCTCGCCACACTGTACAGTGCCAGACTCAAACTCAGCACCAGACCCCAAACCAATGGGGCAATAATCAAGGTGAGGCGCCAGCGCAAATTCATCTCAGACTTTCGGGGTGCGCAATACATAGCCCATGCCGCGCACCGTGTGAATCAGACGTATTGCAAAGGGCTTGTCTACTTTGTTGCGCAAGTAGGAGACAAATACATCGACCACATTCGAATCCAGCCCGGCTTCGTTTGGCATAATCGCACGGGCGATGTTGACTCGGTTTACGACTTGGTCTGCGTGGCGCATCAGAAACTCGAGCAGGGCGTATTCTCGAGCGCTGAGCTGCAGTAGCCGACCGCTCCGCGCGACCTGTTTTGTGGCGGGATTGAGGCGTAAATCTCCGACCTCGAGAATGGGGTTGTGGCTTGGCGCGCGACGCAAGAGTGCGCGCAGACGCGCCAAGAGTTCCTCAAAGGCAAATGGTTTTACCAAGTAATCGTCTGCTCCGACATCCAAACCGAGGATTCTATCCTGGATACCATCTCGAGCCGTGAGGATCAGGATACGGGTGTTGACCTGTAAATCGCGCAGTTGTTTGCACACGGCAAAACCGTCCAGACGGGGCAGGTTGATGTCCAGAATCAGGATATCGTAATCCACTTGCACTGCCTGAAAAACGGCTGATTCGCCGTTATCGACAGCATCTACGATGTAACCTTCCTCAAGCAAACCCGAAACCAACGCGTGGCGCAGCGCAGCCTCGTCCTCGGCGACTAGTAGGCGCATGGTTTACCCTTATATCACACCTTTGAAATCAAGATGTTGGTCCATATTTTTAATTTTGGTTTAATCCATTTAGAACATATTCTGGCGCATGAAGAGTTTATATGCTTTACTTTGCGGATTGGTCGTTATTGTTTGCACGGCTTGTAGTGGCACCGCTAGTACTTCCACACCGACGACATCGCCCGTACCTGTGCTGCCACCCGTGGGCGGTGAGACGGTCGTGTTCGATAACCCGCCGGGTACGACTGTCTTGTGGTCCGAAGCCGCATGGCGGGGTAACAGGGCGCCGAGTGCCGACAGCGATGTTGTGATTGCAGCGGGGCAGCGTTTAATCCTTAATCAGAATGCTGCGGTGAGGAACATTACCATCTATGGTAGCCTCGAGTTCGCGCAGCAGGACTTATCTTTGAGTGCAGCTTCGATCATGGTTGTCAAAGGCGGTACTTTTCAGGTCGGCTCGCAAATTGCGCCGTTTGGTAAAAAGGCCGTGATTACGCTCGTGGGTTCGGATCCGAATCTAGATCGCATGGGTATGGGAACAAAATTTTTGGGTGCGATGGGTGGAACGATCTCGCTTCATGGCAAGCCAAATATTCGCGCCTGGACCAAGCTTGCCCAGACTGCCTTGCGCGGTGACACTCGTATTCAGGTGCTTGATGCAAGGGGTTGGTCTGTTGGCGACGAAATTGTGCTAGCTTCAGGTAGCCATGAGCCGGACGAAGCTGAAGTGGCAACGATTGCCGCCATAGATGGTTTGGGTATCATCCTGAGCGCTCCTCTTCGGTACACGCACACGAGCAAGCTGGTTAAACTCGCGGGGCATGAATTTGACATGCGTCCCGAGGTGGGTTTGCTCAGCCGCAATATCGTTATTCAAGGCGATGCCTCCTCGAGCAGTGGCTTTGGTGGGCACGTCATGGTGATGGTGGGCTCCAAGGCATTTCTGGACAGTGTCGAGTTCAGAAATATGGGGCAGCGGAATCGTCTCGGGCGCTATCCTTTCCATTGGCACCTGCTTGGTGATGCGAGCGGTCAGTACATCAAAAATTCTGTGGTAAACGGTTCTTTGCAGCGAGGCATCGTGGTGCACGGTACGCGCAATGTCACACTCGAGAATAATATCGTCTACAATTCCTTGGGTCATAACTACATGATCGAGGACGAGTTCACCACCGATAATACCCTGATTGGTAATCTTGCTGTGAGCAATCGTGTGGTGCTGTTCAGTGAGCCAACCCTGAAAGCCCAGAACGACAACCAAGCCGCCAACTTCTGGATTCGCGCAGCCAAGAATACCTTTATTGGCAATGTTGCGGCAGGGAGCCACTCTTTTGGCTTTTGGTACGACAACACCACCGACGCGGTTACAAATTTTCGCCAAAATGTTGGGCATTCGGTAGCTGTGCGCCCGACGAAGAATGTTGATTTTTTGCGCGGTGCAGGTCTGACAGTCGAGAACAATTCAAACAATGGACCCAGCAACCCACTCGAGTTCAGCGATTCGTTTTTTTACAATAACCAAACAGGCATTTGGCCCAAGGATGGGTATCAGCGATATCGCCATATGCGCCTGGTCGATCAATCGAAGCATGGCGTCGTTGCCGAGGGAGGAATCTTTACATTCACCGACACCCTGCTCGTCGGACGCTCAAGTCTGGATGCCGGGCACACGGGTGGGGCTTTTCACATTCAATACAGCGGTGTGTATCAGCTCGAGCGCCCCTTTTTCATGCGTTACGGCGCAGTGTCGGTGTTGAGCAATACCGATATTTTTATGCCGTGGCAAGCCGATGTGACTTTGAGCGCCCCGAGTTTTTTTGAAACGAACGCGAGTGAGCAAATTTTCCCCGAGATTGGTCTTGTAGAGTTGCGCGATAACCTGCTTGCACCCAAAGGTTTCTATGTTGCCCAAGCTGTGTTGGCTGCTCCTGGCGCACAGCGTGTGAACCTTGGTCAAAGTGAGCAAGTCGCCTACTGGCGTACCGAGCGGCGTTACCATCCAGCCGGTTTGTCGCTTCGTGAAGGGATAAACGGTGCAGCCAAAGCACCAGGCTTTATCGTGCGCAGCGATGGTTTGCGCTATGCGGAAGCGAGCAGACCTGCCTTTCAGATACTTCACGATGCCGGGTATACCTATCACCTCGAGTCCGTGCCAAAGAGCGAGTACGTTTTGCAGCTCGAGTTTTTTGAAGTCTTGCCAGAGGGCACACCCTCTGTTCAGGTCACCGTTGGGGCGGAGCGCCCTCCTCGAGTGTATCGGGTTGGGGCGATGCTCGTTGGCGGGGTGCCGCCAGAACCACCAACCGAAGCCGACCGCTTAAGCCCTGCTGCAAGCCTTGCCGAGTTCCAAGCCAATCCACTCAGGACTTACTACTATGATGCAGCAAAGAAGTTGCTGTATGTTCACGTTGCGCAGGAGTGGTTGATTGTGCGCCCCTGATTGTGTGCCTAAATCCTTGTTACAATACGCCTCGTGCGTTTGATTCCCGATGGTACTCGTTATTCGCCTCCTCAAGACGAGGCTTGGCGCGAACAGTTGCGGCGCAGGCTCGAGGTGGTGCTGCACAGTTGGGGTTATGATCCTGTGCAGACTCCTGCACTCGAGGTCTTTAACCCGCAGCATCCGCTTGCAGAGAAGGGTTTTAAGCTCGTAGACCGCGATGGAACGGTGCTGATGTTGCGCGGTGAGTACACCACGAGTGTGGCACAGTTGGTGCAGACTTTGCCCACCCCGACTTTCCCGATGCGCTTGCGTTACTCGGGCACCTTGTGGGTGCGCACAAGGGACGCAGAGCTTGGTCGGCAACGCGAATATACCCAAGTTGGGGCAGAGCTTTTGGGAGTAGAAACCCCACAATCCGATTCCGAAATCCTTTCTTTAGCACTTGAGTGCCTTGATGCTGTAGGGCTTCCGCAGGCTGCTGTAGAGATTGGACATCCAGAATTTGTGCGTTCAGTATTGGCGCAAACCCAACTCGAGCAAGGCAAAATTCAAGCCTTGCGTGGTGCAATCCACCGCAAAAATGCTCCAGAATTGCAGCGCTTGCTGCTTGAGTACAAGGTGACAGGGCAAATCAAAAGTGCAGTGTTGCGTTTAATAGACTTGTATGGTGGCACCGAGGTCTTAGACGAAGCTGATTCGGTTGCAATCAATAACTCTGCCAAAGCCGCGCTCGAGAACATCAAAGCGGTGGCAGAACTGCTGCCTCGAGGACGGTTTTTGTTCGATTTGGGCATTGCGAGGGGCTTAGATTACTATACAGGCGTCATTTTTCAGGCGTACACTCCAGATTTTGGTCAGCCTTTATGTGGAGGTGGGCGCTACAATGCCGGGTTGCCTGCGGTGGGTTTTGCAGTGGGTTTGGAGCGTCTGACCACCGTGCTTGGCGAGGCTCCAAGTCTCGAGACTGCGTTTGCGATTTCGACCTCGAGTAGCAGTGCAAAGCGCCTACGGACCAATGGTAAACGTGTGATTGGAGCATGGACAAACAAGCGCAGTGAACTCGAGCAAGCGGCTCGAGCATGGGGCGTGCCTTACCTGATAGACGAACATTCTGTGCTGAGGCTCTCCGATGGTTGCAGACTCGAGTTGGAGGACATATGCAGCTAACCATTGCGATTCCGTCTGGAGAGCGCAGTAAGCAATTTGCACTCTCATGTTTACGGCATGCGGGGCTGGTTTTGCCTGACCTCGAGCAGACTCGCAGTTTGAGACTCGAGCACGGCAATCTAACCCTGTTACTTGTGAAAGACCCCGATGTGCCTGTGTACGTGGATTTGGGCGCGGCGGATTGCGGTATTGTCGGGCAAGACCATATTTTAGAAAGCGGCAGAGACAACTACGAACCAGTCAACTTGGGCGGGAACCAGTACCGATTTTCGCTGATTACCCTTGCGAAAGCGCCTGCTCGAATTGAACGTGTGGCAACCAAATACCCAAGGGCAACACGGCAATTTTTGCGCCAACGTGGGATGGCTGCCGATGTGATTGCTTTGGGTGGTAAAATCGAACTCGCGGCTATTACAGGTTTGGCGGATGCGGTTGTAGACATTGTTGAAACAGGTCGAACCCTACAAGAAAATGGCTTGATCGAACGCGAACGGCTGCTCGAGTTATCTACTCGCTTTATTGTCAATCGGGCAGCCCTTAAACTCAAAGCCAAAATCTTGCGAGATGTCATTCATTCACTCGAGGCATTTTCGGCTACAATGCCGACATGACCTTAGAAAATAAAGTGATCCTTTTAACTGGGGCTGCTGGCGAAATTGGAGCAGCCACGGCAAAACTCCTCAGTGAGCGAGGAGCGAAGCTGGTCTTGACCGACCTTTCGCTGCAAAAACTCGGATTGCTCGGAATCGAAGGGGCGCTGTTGCTTGAGCACGATG
This sequence comes from Deinococcales bacterium, assembly GCA_046289535.1. Taxonomy (GTDB): domain Bacteria; phylum Deinococcota; class Deinococci; order Deinococcales; family JAAFIG01; genus JAAFIG01. The sequence continues at coordinate 6,540 of JBKBVO010000020.1, forward strand.
TCGCTTCCGAAGCCGATTGGCAGCGTGTCGTATCCGAAACCAAAAAACGTTTTGGTGCACTGCATGGCTTGGTCAATAATGCTGGCATTGGTGGCGCACCTGGAAGTGTGGTGAATTACCCGCTCGAGGCATTTGAGCGGGTGCTTTCAATCAATGTAACGGGCGTATTTTTAGGGATGAAGCACGGTATTCGTGCCATGCTTGAACACAATTCTGGCAGTGTGGTCAATATCTCGAGTGTTGCAGGTGTGATTGGCTCGCCTGGTATGATTGCCTACAATGCGGCAAAGCACGCCGTGGTTGGTTTGACGCGTGGTGCGGCTGCCGAGTTTGGCCGCAAGGGTATTCGAGTCAACAGTGTGAATCCTGGTCCTTTAGACTCGAGCATGATGCGCGGCTATGACGAAAGCCTCAAGCCTGGCGAGGGCGAGGCTGTGCGCCAGAACTTAGAAAAGACGATGCCCTTGCGCCGTTATGGTAAACCAAGCGAAATTGCCCCCGTGATTGCCTTTTTGCTCTCGGATGCAGCAAGTTTTGTGACCGGTGCAGTGTATTTAGCCGATGGTGGTTTGCATTCAGTATGACAGTAATTGCGATTTTAGGCGCTTTGCATTCGAGTAAACCGCTTTATAATGCTCAGACCGTGCTCGAGCTACTCGCACATGTTGGTGCAGACAAAGTCCAACTCGCGCATGTGAGCGCCCAAGATTGGCAATCCGGTGCATGGCGCGACCTCGATGACCCCGTACTGTTCGCACTCGAGGATGCTCGCCTAACCGTTGCTGGAATTGCTCCCGATTGGGCATGGGCGGAACGTGAACACACGCAAATGCTTGAGTTTTTGAACCAATTTCCGCAGGGTAAAAAACGACTTTCGGAAGTGACAACACTCGAGGCTGAACTGAAGACGATGCTTGAACAACCGCTCGATGCCGCTACTGTGCATGGTGCGTTGCTCGAGGTGGTTAGTAGCTATCACCAGCGTCGTACAGAACTACTCGAGGAAGGACCCGGTACCGCGCACCGACTCGAGCGGATCAAGACAATCGTTGCGGCACTCGAGCCAGATGCGGTTTTGCTTGCGCCACTTGATGATCTACCTGCGTTGCTGGAGTTGGGTTGTACCTTGCCAGACCTGAAAGGATTTACCCCTGCCGAGCCGAGCCGATTTCGCGCTATTGTGGATAGGGCGTACCGACTCGAGGACGGGGATGATCTCGATGCCTTGGTGCATCAGCTCTTAGCGCTCGATGCCCCCGCCGATACGGTTTTGGCGCGGATTGCGCTCGAGGCACGCTTTGCTGCAAGTGGCTTGTACTTGGCGGTTGGTGACTGGCAGAGCGCAAGTGACCTGCTCGAGGCGGTGGCAATGGGACAGTTTGAGCGTCCGAGCTATTTGCCTGGGTTTGTGCTCACACGACTGGGTCAGGTGCGTGATTTGCTGCTCGAGCGTGAGCGGGCAGTGCGGGCGTATACTGCGGCGCTGGCGCTGGCGTATTGCCCAAACGAAGCAAAAGAAGTCGCACAGCAAGGCTTAACCGTGCCGTTTTCCTTGACGGAATAACCGCGTGAATTCTCATTGCTTTTGTGTAAAATGCTGCAGAATGAAATATTTGTTTGCTCCGTTACTTCTTCTGGGTTTCGCGCTTGCAGCGCCCGGTGGCACCACCTTTAAGCAGGGTGTATTTTTTGCCACAGTCGGAACTGATGCAAAAGTGCAAATTGGGTTTAAGTTTGGTGAAAACCTGCTTTTTAACCGTGCTGGCGAAAGTATTTTAACCCTCGAGAGCGGCTTTTTGAAAAAACCTCTCGAGCTCAAGCTCGAAAAAGGAACGCCATTTAAGGGTTCGCCTAACGATTACCACAGTGCGCTCGAGACTGTTAGTACCAATATTCGTGTGCCGGTTGGAACCAAAGCAGGAACCCATGTTGTTAAACTTTTCAGTGAGGTATTCTTGTGTGATAACCTGACCAAAGTCTGTTACATAGACCGCAGTGAGGGTAGTTTTGAAATTCGAGTCGGCAAAGGAAAAGACCAGCCACTCTTGATCGAGTTTAGCCGCCCGAGCAGGTAAAATTTGAATATTCAAACGCTTAAAGTGGGTGAGTTGCGCGAGCAGGTTTGGTCTAATCTTGTGCGTCAAAATGCTGCTGCATTTCCAATGCCGCCTCATGGACATAACCCTAACTTTAAGGGTGCTCGGACTGCAGGCAAAAAGCTTTTGATGCATCCTTTGCTGCAAAATGCAAATGTGATTTTAATCGGAATGGAAGCAGCCTTGCTTCCGTTGCGTGGCATGCTGCTCGAGCAGAGAAAAACCCTAATCGTGCCGCACCGCACCAAGACAGGTGCATTTTGGCGGCTTGCCAATTGCCATAAAGCGGCTGCACATATCGAAAATTTTCATGTTTATGGCACACTTACTATGCTCGAGAATATCGAGCTTGCTGTACTCGCAAGTGTGGCAGTAGACTTAAACGGCGGACGGCTCTCCAAGGGTTTTGGTTTTGGTGCAAAAGGTGCTCCACTCGATGTACCAACACTCACCATTGCGCACCCGATGATGGTATTGCCAGAAATACCGTTTCCAGATTCTTTTGTTCAAGGTTTTGCATCCACAGAGAAATTAGTGCAAATCCAACCCCAAATCAATACAAAGCTCGAGACTTAACTTTAAGTCTCGAGTCTGAATGATCCTTTGTTTTACTTTTTAACAAAGCCTCCAACTGCTGCTAGGGCTTGAGCTGGTGTGATTGCTTTTTCGTAGGCTCGGTCGTTGCCAACTTGTAACCCTGTCACTGTGGAGTCCCCAAGGTTGATGCGGGATTGGCGTATCAAGCAACGGTGTGTGGCTTCGTTACCCATAATTGCCCCTGCGGCGGCGAGCACATCCTTGTTTTGAATGAGTGGAAGCGCTCCTAGATATGCACCCACAAAAGCATCCTCGAGCGCATTCATCACACGCAGCACAGGAAGCTGGTTTTTGGTGTCAAATTTGACCGGATAGACAAATTCTGGGCGTTTGGCTGGTGTTCCTCCCAAGGCACGAATTGTATTTTGCAGCGCAATGACATGTTCATTTTCTTGGTCGCGTGCTGCATCAATATACTCTTTGACCAGACCGTCAAAGCCGCAAAATACAGCATTGTAATAGACATCTGTTGCCAAATATTCGGCGGTGAGGGCTAAATTCAGGATTTCAATATCTCCTGCTGCACCTTGTGCAAGGGCGCGATTTCCCAAGTCCAGTGCCAAACCCATAGGCAGAGCAGAGGAGAGGACTTTAACGAAATTCCTACGGTTGATGTTTTTCATACACTTGCATTTACGCAGTGCGATGTGGCTTTGGATGTGTGGTATTTATACTCTAGTATAACTAGAATCTATGGCGGAAATCTTATGTTTATTTCCATGTCCCTAGTAAGGGGATATGCCTTGTATTAAACTCCGCGTGGCTTATGACTGGCGAATAACACGGACAATCCGTGGGGGAGTAAGCCTGAATAAAAGACCGCTCGCCTGGGTCGCTTGATGGGGTTGGTATGCAAGCGCTCTTAAGTGTGTCGGATAAAACGGGTTTAGTTGAGTTTGCAAGAGGGCTACTCGAGCAAGGTTATACACTTGTCTCTACAGGTGGGACTTTTGCTGCTCTCGAGCAAGCAGGTCTGCCTGTTACCAAGGTGAGTCAGATCACTGGATTTCCAGAAATTTTAGATGGACGGGTCAAAACCCTGCACCCAAAAATACACGGCGCAATCCTTGCCAAAGATACCCCAGAACATCAGGCAGCGCTCGAGCAACACAACATCGAGCGTATCAATTTGGTCTGCGTTAACTTGTACCCTTTTCGCCAGACCGTTGCCCAAGGTGTAGATACCGATACCGCACTGGAAAACATTGACATTGGCGGACCAGCAATGATTCGTGCTGCGGCAAAGAATTTCCCACAAGTGATTATTGTTGTAGACCCAGCCGATTACGCTGCAATTCTCGAGAACCCGAAGCCTAGCCTTGCAGAGCGTCAGCGCCTTGCCCAAAAAGCCTTTGCCCATACTGCAAGCTACGATGCTGCAATCGCCAATCACTTCTCAGAAGCGGGATTTTATATCCAGCAACCACTCGAACTCAGTTTGCAAAAATCGTTGCGTTATGGCGAAAACCCGCATCAACAAGCTGCCCTTTATAGATTGGGCGCGGAGTCTGGGGCAGTTTTGGACTCGTTGGTGCTTGCTGGTAAGGAAATGGGTTTTAATAATTATGCCGATGCCGATGCCGCCTGGGCACTGGTTTCGGAGTTCGAGCAGCCTGCTTGTGTTGCGGTCAAGCACGCCAATCCATGCGGAGTCGCACTTGCGCCTGACCCGAAAACAGCTTGGGAGCGTGCCAGGGATGCCGATGCACTCTCGGTTTTTGGGGGTGTTGTCGCTCTTAACCGCCCTGTGACGCTCGAAGTGGCACAAAGCACCAAAGGAACATTTTTAGAGGTTTTAATCGCTCCCGAAATCGCGCCAGAGGCGCTCGAGTGGTTCAAGCAAAAAAAGCCCGATTTGCGCGTTTTGCAGGCGGGGAAAAGCAACTTTGGCGCTTTAGAGTACAAGCCTATAGCGGCAGGGTTTTTGGTGCAAAACCGCGACCTTAGGGTTTGGTCGGACTTGTGCCCAGAAGTTGTGACCAAACGGCAGCCAAACAAGGAAGAGTGGCAAGATCTCGAGTTTGCTTTTTATGTTGGTAAACATGCACGCAGCAATAATGTGGTTTTGGCAAAAAATGGGGTAACAGTTGGACTTGGGGCAGGCGCGGTCTCGAGGATTTGGGCGGCGGAGCGGGCGGTGCAAAACGCGGGCGACAACGCAAAAGGTGCAGTGTTGGCTTCCGAAGCCTTTTTTCCTTTCGATGATGTGGTGCGCCTCGCAGCCAAAGCAGGAGTGAGCGCGATTTTGCAACCTGGCGGAGCAAAGCGCGATTCCGAAGTCATCGAGGCTTGCGATGAGTTGGGCTTGGCGATGGTTTTTACTGGTTCGAGGCACTTTAAGCACTAAATAAGGTTAGACTTAAGCTATGAAAACAGCATTCTTAGGGCTTGGCTTGATGGGCTATCCAATGGCGGGGCATTTGGCAAAACAATTTCAAACACTTGTTTGGACACGCAATAACGAAAAACTCGAGCGTCACCGCTTGGAGTTTAATACAACAATTGCTGCCACGCCCGAAGCTGCTGCCGAAGTGGATGTGTTGTTTACTTGTTTGCCGACCAGCGCAGAGGTTTTGGCAATGGCTCCAAAGATACTCGAGCATGCCAAATCTGGATTGGTATGGGTAGATTGTACTTCGGGTGACCCAGCCAGTGCTCGAGAACTTGCAAGCATGCTAGAGCAGCGCAATATGCACTTTTTGGACGCTCCAGTCTCTGGCGGAGTGAAGGGTGCAATCGCTGGTCAACTCACCACCATGATTGGCGGAGATGCCCAAGTGCTCGGGTCGGTCAGAGAGGTGATTGCAACATTTGCCTCTAAGATTGTCCACGTGGGTCCGGTTGGAGCGGGAATGGCGGTTAAGGCAGCCAATCAAGCATTGTTGGGGATTAACATTTTGGCGCTGACCGAAGTGCTCTTGGGACTCGAGAAGCAAGGCGTTTCTGGAAGTAGAGCACTCGAGGTTATCAATGCCAGCTCCGGGCGCAGCAATGTTTCTCAAAACCTCTTTCCAGAGCGCGTGATTGGACGTGCGTTCCCCAATACCTTTGCCCTTGCACTGCTGACCAAAGATGTGCGGATTGCTGCGCAAAGTCTGCGTGAACAGGGGATTCCCGCCCCGCTTGTGGGTTTGACCGAAAATCTGCTCGAGGTTGCCTTGCGTCAGCTTGGTGATGTAGATCATGTTGCAGCCGCTCAATTGCTCGAGTCTTGGGTAGGACTTGAATTGGGTCTTTCATGATTTCAGATGTCGAACTTCAGTGTGCGATGAAGCAAGCACTCTCGAATATAGACCTGAGCCAATTTGGCGAGCAGCAGAGCGGCAAAGTGCGCGAGATGCTCGCGCTCGAGAACACCCGCCTAATCGTGACGACAGACCGCATCAGTGCGTTCGATGTGGTGCTCGGGGTTATTCCCTACAAGGGTCAGGTGCTCAACCAGCTTGCATTGTGGTGGTTTAATCAAACTGCGGACATTGTGCCAAACCATGTCATCTCGAGTCCTGACCCCAATGTGTTGGTGGCAAAAGAAGCTAGACCTCTGCCTATCGAAATCGTCGTGCGCGGCTACTTGACAGGCAGCACCAAAACGAGTCTTTGGACGCTGTACAATGCGGGCACTCGAGATGCGTATGGCATGACTCTGCCTGAAGGCTTACGCAAAAACGATCGGTTGCCACATGCAATCATTACCCCAACTACCAAAGCCCAATACGGTGGACATGACGAGCAAATTACTGCCAAACAAATTGTGGAGCGCAGTTTGGTCTCGAGTCAACTTTGGGCGCAAATCCAAACGGCAGCACTTGAGTTATTTGCTCGAGGTCAACAAATTGCCGAGCAACGTGGGCTTTTATTGGTGGATACCAAATATGAATTCGGTATAATCGATGGTGAATTGGTCTTGATAGATGAACTGCATACACCAGACTCGAGCCGCTATTGGACACTTGAAAGTTACCAAAAAGATAGCTCTAATCCCTACAGCATTGACAAAGAGTTTTTGCGCCTCTGGTACAAGGAACGCGGCTACTCAGGTGAGGGTACACCACCGCCGATGAGCGAAGATTTTATAGTGGCGGTGGCAAAGCGTTATATTAGCGCCTACGAAACACTTACTGGACTCGAGTTTGTGCCTGCCGCCCAACCGACAGCCAGACGCGTATCGGATGCTATCGCCAAGTATCGCGCTGCGGTGTAAAAAAGCCCCAAATCGTGGTTACAAGCAAAATAATAAATCCCGCTAAACCTGTAAACAAAAGCGGATTCAAGCCCAGTTGCGGTTCGTTGAGCGGTGGCACCTCTCTTGTTGCCCACAATAGGATTTGGCGATTTTCAAACACGATATCAAGCGCACTCGGTGCATCCTCGAGTGGGGAAAGCAGTTTGAGTGCAGAAGGTTCAGACTGTGGTTGGGCAATTCCTGTAGGTGTGAGGCTGTCGTATAAACTCGAGATTGCATAATAGGTGTAGTCGCTTGCGGGGATATCGGTTTGTATCACGATACTTGAGCCTTCGACCTTGGCTTGTGCGGTGCGGTTCTTGGGTAATTGTACATAATCTGCACTCGAGTCGCGGCGCAGCATAACAGCAAAAGGCGTGGCGCGAATATGATAGTACCAACCACTATTTGCACGCGTCGTAAAACCCGAATTTCCAAGTGTAGAAACGCCACCGCGCCCTGTGCCAATAAAAACATCAATCACAGGTCTAGAGAACCCATTTGGAGCTTGATCCGGGTTTGAAATTCTGCCCATCTGTAAGCGCAACTCGAGTTTGCCATGGTTATCAATTGCACTAAACGTACGAATATCAAGTTGCGAAACGTCTGCTTTGGCGACAGGTAAAACATAACCGCCATCTCCTAAAGCATCTGCTGCGGGGTCGGAGACGCTGAACAAAATAGCTCCAGCTGCCAATGCGCCAAAAATCATTGGGGCGGAGTATACCCTTGAGGGATGAAAAAAATGAAGTGCACTTACAGTTTACGCAGGGCTGCGTATTTTGCTTTGAGTGCTCTGGCACTGGCTGGCGGGATAAATTTACTGACATCGCCGTTGTAGCTGGCAATTTCTTTGACCATTGTGCTGCTGAGGACACTATAGCGCGTGGCTGCCATAATAAACACTGTTTCTAAATTTTTATTGAGTTGGCGATTTAAGTGTGCAACCTGCAACTCGAATTCGTAATCCGAAACCGCGCGCAAGCCGCGCACCACCACAGGTACGCCTTGTACTTTGGCATAATCGGCAAGTAAGCCTTGAAAGCTGTCTACCGAAACATTTTTAAGGTGCGCCGATGCTTCACGGATAATCTCGAGTCGTTCTTCAATCTCAAAAAGGTTCTTGCCACGTTTTTCACGGTTTTGCAGCACAGCCACCGTAATGTGGTCAAAGATTTTGCTGGCTCGAGTCAGAATGTCCAGATGTCCATTGGTCATCGGGTCAAAGCTTCCGGGATAAATAGCGCTTGGCACATTGGGATTATAGCAAGTTTGCTCGGACTTGCTAAAACGCGGTAAGATTCCAGCCTATGAGCATTGTGCCCTATGTAATCGAGCAAACTGGACGTGGCGAGCGTGTATACGATATTTACTCGAGACTTCTGAAAGATCGGATTATTTTTGTCGGAACCCCCGTTGAATCGCAAATGGCGAACGTGATTGTTGCGCAACTGTTGTTGCTCGATTCGCAAAACCCCGAACGCGAGATTCAAATGTTTATTAACTGCCCCGGTGGCGAGGTCTATGCAGGACTGGCTATTTACGACACCATGCAATTTGTGCGTGCACCGATTCGTACTACCTGTGTAGGCATGGCGATGAGTATGGGCAGCGTGCTGCTGATGGCGGGGGCAAAAGGCAGACGCACGGCTTTGCCCAACAGCCGTATTATGATTCACCAAGGCAGTGCTGGGTTTCGCGGCAATACCCCTGATCTCGAGGTACAAGCCAGGGAAGTGCTGAGTTTGCGCGATATTCTGACCGACCTATACAGCAAGCACACTGGGCATCCCAAGGAGAAACTATTGCGCGATATGGAGCGCGATAATTTTATGACTCCGAGCGCGGCAAAAGAATATGGCTTAATCGACGAAGTTGTTGAAATCATGCCCAAAAATGTTGCCGATGCGATGCGTGGTTCTGACGAATTGTAATCTGACAAGTAAGGGCTTGCTTCAACGTAGAGTATAATCACCAAAACTGTTAAACTGGTTTATTGTGAAAGCCTATCGCGGTGTGGTGAAGGATGGGGTGATAGTCCTCGAGCGTGGCAAATTGCCAGAGGGTGCTGTAGTCACAGTGACAGTTGGCGATGGTGAGTTGGTGCGTGCAACCATCACCAGTGCATTTAAGCCACGTAAAAAGGTGACTCGAGTGCCACTTCGTCCAACACCGACGACATGACAGAGCGAGTTGTCTATTTGGTGCCAACTCCAATTGGCAACTTGGGAGATATCACGCTGCGTGCACTCGAGACACTCAAAAGTGTGGATTGCATTGCGTGTGAAGATACGCGCCACTCTGCTAAGTTGCTGGCGCATTTTGCAATTTCAAAGCCTTTGGAGCGCTTGGATGCACACACGATGCTCGAGCGAGGACGCGCTGTGCTCGAAAAATACCCGCGTGTCGCTTTTATTTCCGATGCTGGTAGCCCTGGACTTTCTGATCCCGGTGCAGAGCTAGTGGGTTTGGCGCTCGAGATTGGCATTCGCATCGAGGCATTGCCTGGGGCAACCGCACTGATTCCAGCACTGACCTTATCTGGGCTACCAACAAGACGATTTGCTTTTCACGGCTTTTTACCGCGTTCTGGCAAGGAACGCCAAACTCGGCTCGAGGAAATCGCCAATGCCAATTTGACTTGTGCGATTTATGAAAGCCCGCATCGCTTGCACCAAACCCTGCTCGAGTTGATCGAACTCTGTGCAATCGATCGTTGTTGTGCGGTGGCTCGAGAACTCTCTAAATTTCACGAAGAAATCTTTAGAGGTACGCTACAACAAGCTGCTGCACATTTTTCGGGTGAAGTGCGTGGTGAAATTGTTTTGCTGCTCGCGCCAAATATGCACCCAATAGAGAGCGTTATTGATTACCAACAAAAAGCAAGCGAGTTTGCACAAGCGGGTTTACGCGCTAAAGAGATTCGCCAAAAATTGCAACAATTTGGACTCGAGCGCAACGAGGCATACCACCTCGCTATACAAGCGATTGAGAAGCTGACATAAAAAGTGTCAGAATGCAAAGCGTGAAGCGGATTGGAGTGTTGACCAGTGGAGGCGATGCCCCGGGCATGAATGCAGCCGTGCGTGCAGTGGTGCGTACGGCTATTGCACACGGCTTGGAAGTCATGGGAATTAAGCGTGGTTACGCCGGCATGATTGACGGCGAGTTTGTGAAACTTGGTGCCCGAGATGTCGCAAATACTGTGCAGCGCGGTGGTACGTTTTTGATGACTGCGCGTTGTAAGCCTTTTATGACCCCAGAAGGGCGAGAACGTGCTGCCAAGCAACTGCGCTCGGTGGGTATCGAGGGTTTGGTTGTTGTGGGTGGAGACGGTAGTTTTCATGGTGCCCATTTTCTAAATCAGGAACAGGGCTTTCCTGTGGTGGGTGTTCCAGGTACAATTGATAACGATCTGTATGGTACGGATTTTACAATCGGGTATGACACTGCGGTAAATACCGCACTTCAAGCCATTGACCGCATCCGCGACACCGCCGCCAGCCACGAGCGCTTGTTTATCATTGAGGTGATGGGCAGACATGCAGGCTTTATTGCGCTCGATGTGGGTATTGCGGGTGGAGCAGAAGATATCCTCATCCCTGAACGCCCAGAAACCCTCGAGGAAGTTGTGGAAATTGTCAAAGCCAGTGCCGCCAAGGGAAAAACCAGCAGTATCATTGTGGTTGCCGAAGGCTATGAGGGCGGCGGGATTAAAGTCATGAAAGCGATCTCGGATGCCACAGGTTTGGATGCTCGAGTGAGTATTCTTGGACATGTTCAGCGCGGTGGCAGCCCTACTGCACGGGATCGTATATTGGCTTCTCAGATGGGTTATGGTGCGGTGCAAGCGCTTGTTGCTGGCAAAAGCGATATCATGATTGGTGTTGCAAACGGGCAGATTGTCCATGTGCCATTAGAGGATACCTGGACCAAGCGCAAAGATGTTTCACTCGAGTTGCGTGACCTTGCCAAGACCCTGGCGCTCTAGAATGTCTTTTTGGCGACTTACTTAGCACTCCTTAGTCGTTAGGTAGTGAGTCAGTTAGGTCTTTGTCGGTGTTCAATGGTGCTTGCAAGCTGAATCTCTGCATCTTCTTTGGTTTCGTTTGCAGCGGTCTCGTAGGCTGCAAAATACTCAAGATATTGGCGACACTCATTTGCCAATTCGTCAAGAGGTATGGTCATTTTGGCTTGCAGTTCGCTTGTGCTTTCTGGAAAGTGAATCATTGTCGCCTCCTTTGAGGTAGTTTGTTCTCTTTTTGCTCTCTGAAGCGGCTGTTGCACTCAATAGTTTTTAAGTTTTCAACACCACATGTTCGGCGCTAAATCCTGGTCCCATTGCGGTAAGTAGTCCGTATTCCCCGGCTTTAAATCCACCTTCTAAAAATTTCTCGAGAATAAACAACACTGTTGGACTACTCATATTCCCATGCTCCTCGAGAATCAGCCTCGAGTTTTCGAGTTTTTGGGATGCAATACCTAATGCTTCACAAAAAGCCTGCATGACTTTTTCGCCTCCGGGGTGAGTGATGTAATGGTCTATTTGTTCTAATTCAAGACCAAGTAGCCTCAAGCAGCGCTCAATATCGGGTCGGATATAGTTTTGAACCACGACTGGTACAGATTTAGATAAGAGCACCTTTAAGCCTGTATCCACCACCTCCCAACCCATCACATCCTCAGTGTTAT
>JBKBVO010000021.1:0-18117 GCA_046289535.1 Deinococcales bacterium
AAGCAGGTGGAGGGAGTTTACTTGGGTCAAAACTCAAACGACCCCCAGAAACAGAAGCATAGAGGCGTACCTCACGTTGTTGGAGCAAGCGCCGTAAGTCATAGTTGGCTTTGACCACTTTGCTCGAGCCATTGATAAAACTGCTTTTTACAGTTGCATCAAGCGCCTCGATTCCCATGAATAAATTGCCGCGCAGGGTTTTGGCTTGAATTTCAAGACCTGCGGCTTTGGCTTGCTCGAGCGCAAAGCGCAAAGCAGGCTCTGTGCCAGCAGCAAGGTACATCCCCAGCCCCAACCCAAATAGCCCACCAAGCACAAATCCCAGCCAACGCCGCATAACCGCCACATTCTACGCGAGTTTTGCTGAGAACGCGCATGAAATACTATGCAAATCTTCATCTTTGACACAGCGCCCTAGTGATTGGTCTAAAGTCACACATACACAGAGATTTTGCGGTAAACTCGGCGGCGCAATGAATAGGATTCGCCTTGCGTCCAGCGCTGATGAAATGTACCTTAAAAACTCAATTCAAGCCGCATATCACGAATATCCGCGCTTGATTGCTAAGGGTAGCGGTTCGCTCGAGTTAGCCGTAGAACGGGTGCTTGAGCATGTTGCTAGTGAAGGCTTCGCGCATGTCGCCGAAGAAGGCGGTAAGTTGTTGGGGATTTCGTGGTGGACTCCAGAAACCGACCAAGAAATGGCAGTGGCATACTATGTCGAACCGGAAGCGCGCAACCAAGGCATTGCGACACAATTACTCAAAGCTGGCTTGCAAGAAGCTAAATCGCGTGGGGTGCGGAGCACTTTAATCAAAACTCACCCCGAGAACGCCGCCAGCATTTCCTTGGCGCGCAAGGTGGGATTTGAACCCATTGTTGCGCTGCTGCGTCAAAGCCTGTGAACGATTTGGTCCGCCTGACTGCTCTGGTCTCGGGAACGGTGCAGGGTGTGGGTTATAGGCGTTTTGTACAGCGTCAATGTGAAATCCTACACTTAGCGGGATACGCCGAAAATTTGGCAGATAACAGGGTAGAAGTCGTCGCCGAAGGCGCAAAATCTGAACTCGAGCACCTGTTGCATTGGCTTCAAAAAGGTTCGACACACGCTGTTGTTGAATCGGTAGAAGTCACGTGGGGGGCGGCTACAGGTTTAAAAGATTTTTTTGTGTTCTGATGTGGATACGAGCTTTCTGGCAACTTTTCGCGCATCAGGTGCTCGTGACACCTGAATTGTGCTTACTACAAAATTCGCACTTGCCAGCGCTCGAAGTCAATGCGGGCTATGGAACCGACTTAACGGTATTGAAAGTTTGTACCGCGCGCTTGGGTCGTCCGTGTTTACTGTTGACTGCAAATCCGGCATCTGGTTGGCAAATACTGTCTGAGCTAACAAAGCTCGAGTGGTTGCCAAAGTTCACAGAGTCTGACATACAAATTGAACAGGTGTCTTGGCTACAGGCACAGACTTTAGCCCGAGTTTGGTGTGAACAGCATCAAGCCCTCGATTGGCAACATTTTGTTGCCCCCGAGTTGGCGCGGGTTTTGCAAAAAACCCCAGAGATGAGTGCCTATATCGCTTATTTGGAGCATAACCCTGTTGGCATGATGTTGGTAATGCCCAATAATGCTTGGTGTTGCGATAAAAATACGCAAGAAACGTTCTCGAATCTACTGCCCTTTGCTGTATCTGGCTGGTGGGCAGGCTCGAGGCAGGTTGCGCATACACTCTTTAATCGTGCGGCAACAGACTATGGCAAACTCGAGGTCATCGTACCCACAAATTGGGGTTTAGCGGGCGAACGACTATTTATTTGCCACGCTTCTGGCGAGCAAACTGCAGAAATTGACTCACATCCCAAGTATTGACACAGCGCTCTAAAGTAACCCCTCCTTTGCGTGCAATAGCAATGCCGTGCGGCAAGTCCAAAAGACCTGCGGTACTGTGTGCGTCCGTATTGACTGCATATAAGTTTTGTGGGTGCTCGAGAACAATACGCCAGTCTAAGTCTAATCGATTGGGGTTGGCATTGATTTCGATGATTGTGCCTGCCTGATGCGCTGCTTCAAGAACGGCAGCAACATCAAACGCATAACCCGGACGGCGCAGTAATAAGCGTCCTGTAGGGTGCCCTAAGATGGTTGTCAATGGGTTTTGTACTGCTCGTATCAGCCGCTCGGTTTGCGCGCTTTGCGACAATGTAAACTGACTATGAATACTCGAGACCACAAAATCAAAACCCGCCAAAATCTCATCGGGGTAATCTAAATCCCCGTTTGCAAGAATGTCTGATTCAATGCCCTTGAGCAGCACAATACCTAGATTTTCGCGGTTTAATGCATCTATTTCTTCCCATTGTTGCTGGACTTTTTGTACGCTGAGCCCTCCAGCATAGAATGCGCTTCTCGAGTGGTCGCAAATCCCTAAGTACTGCATACCAAGTTTTCGTGCCGCTAAAGCCATTTCGCGTAAACTGTGCGAGCCATCGGAATAGTTGCTGTGTACATGGAGCATCCCTTGTATCTGGGGCAGCTCGAGCAGCGCGAGTGGCAATTTTCGCCCAATGTGTTCTGCTTCGCGCCACTCGGGTGGGGGCATAGAACGCCCGAGTAATTGCCAAGCCTCAGGTTCACTTGGTGTTGCCAAGCGATTTTGCCCTTTTAAGAAACCTCTACTCGAGAGTTCGAGTTCGCTAGCTGAGCGCAACTCCTGCAAAAGTGGTTTTGAGCCGGTCATGATTAACTGTGCAGCGCCTAAAAATTCTGGTTCGACATGACAAAATTGCACAGTCATGCCCTCTGACACAAAATGATACAAGTGCGGATGGTTGGGGTCTGGGTTCGGGTTACCTAAACGCTCGAGTATGCTGGTCTTATCGCCAGTTGCGATTACATCCAGGTCGCCAATGGTCTCTAAGCCGCGCCGTAAACTGCCAGCTGCTTCGAGTTTGGCAACGCCTGAAAGGCGTTGCCCGAGTCTGGAAAAAACCAATTCGGCATGGTTGCGCGTGTGTCGTTCAGCAGATTTTTGCGCAAAGAGCGCATTCTCGAGGATGGTTTTTTGTGAGGCTGCGCCAAAACCTTTTAAGGCGGCTAAACGGTTTTCTTCTGCTGCTTTGATTAAATCTGCAAGGCTTTCTATGCCAGAGTCAGCCAGGGTGCGTATTTTTTTTGCTCCTAAGCCACGTACCCGAAAAAGCTCGAGGATACTGCTTGAAATTTGGGTTTTGAGCTCCTCGAGTGGGGGAAATTTTCCAGTGGCATGGAATTCGGCTAAATGTGCCGCCAACTGTACCCCAATGCCGCGCACACCCGTAAAGCCGCGCTCGCATAGGGCTTCCCAGTCGCTCGTTACACTATCTAAAGCGCGTTCTGCGGTTTGGTAGGCTTTGGCGCGCTCATTATCGCCAAGGTATTCGATTAAGCTGGCGGTAAATGCTAGGGCTTTAAGAGCATCTTTTTTGGTCATCTTGGGCTATTTTACATGGCTTTGAATTTGAACCAAAAACATATCTCAATTGTATCGCGCAGAGCACGGGCTTTTCGATGAAGTCTTCGGATTGGAGCAGCAAATAAGCTATTTATTCTATAACGCTAAAAACATCTGAGTGTTATATACTCAGATTATGACTTTTCTCGAGTTCCAGCAACGCCTCCAAGAAATGATTGAAATTATCCCTGAGCGATTTATGAAAAACTTACAAGGTATACATTGCTTTCCCGAAATAAAACACTCACCTGAGCAACGTGGATTGGTCCGAATGGGCGAGTATCTCGACCCAGGCTTCGAGTCTTTTATGGCCGCAGGGGTACACATTGGGCGGCATATCAATATCTACTATGGGAGTTTTGTGGCAGTTGCACGTTACAATCCCGATTTTGATTGGGAAGAGCAACTCTGGGAAACTTTAACCCACGAATTGCAACACCATTTGGAAAGCCAAGCAAATGATCAGAGCCTAATCGAGTGGGATAAGCAACAACTCGAGAAATTTAGAGCACAACAGCGCACACTTCCTCAGTGGCAAGATTTTTCATAAGAGGTGCCCTGCGCACTTTTCTTCGCCCAAAGCCTCTGTACGTGTCTCTGGGAAGTGCCAATCCGGTAGAACCCGTCGCTTTCTTGCCGAGTAATTTTGCACTCATTGAAAAAAATTACAATACCACCATGCTTAACCGCTTGTTGTTTGTGGCGGCAATCGTTGGATTAGCGATTTGTGTGTATTTGGTCGCTCGTCCTAGTGCTGTTCAAACGGTTCGGCTCGAGCCAAGCGTGCAGTTACCAAGCCAACTTGATACCCCACAACCCGCACCAAACTTGGTTGTCAAGCCAGCCCCTTCGGTCAAGCCACGCCCAACCCAAACCATAGAGCCGCGCCCGCAACAGCAGGTGCCATCATCAATTGCTCAAAGTGCCTCGAGACCAGCTCAGACAGCTAATAAACCTGCCACAAGTACAAACATTGCACCGCGAACCGCACAAAATTTTCAAGACTTCGATGCTCCCGCAACCCAAGCCCCAACAAAAATCCTCGCACCCAAAGCGGACGGTTCGGTCTGGAGGCTTCAAGTAGGAGCGTTTCGCTCTGCCGAAAATGCCCGAGCACTACAACAAAAATTGCTTGATCAAGGCTTGTCTGTCAAAATTGTGCGCGGGGAAGATGGTATCTCGAGGGTTTTAGTCGGAGACTATCCAACCCGAGATGCAGCGCAAGCCGACAACAAGGCTGTCTCGAGTCGAGTTCCTTAAAAAGGGATTTCGTGCGTTAAGTAGGCTCATGGATGCGACCGGCTCGCCCGTTGAGCATCCCGCCCTTAAAGCCGCGCCTAAACGCAATCAGTTCCGCCATGATTGCCAAAGCCACTTCGTCTGGGCTTTCAGCGCCGATGTCTAAACCAATTGGATTGCGTATGTAAGCAAGATTGCCCATTTGGCTGCGCCGCATTTTTTCAAAGCGCGACTTTGGACCAAGCACGCCAACATAGGCTAAATCCTGCTGCACAATCCACTCGAGCGCCTCTGTGTCTCGTTCTAAATGATGGTTCATGATGATTGCAAAAGAGCGTGACGTGGTTTGGATCTTGGTGAATTCTTCGGAATGCAAAAGTAATAATTCGCATTTTGGAAAACGTACGGGGGTTAAAAATGCGGCTCGAGCATCTACCACCTTCACGCGCCAACCCAAAGCAACGGCTTGGGCAGCGAGTGGAATGGCATCGTGTCCCGCGCCAAAAAGCAGTAATTCTGGAGCTGGGCTGGAAGTATCAAAAAAGACTTCTGAATCTTCGATTTGGTAGGTTTGGGCTCGGGGGTATAAAGCCTGCATGATGCTTTGCGCTTTGCGCTGAATCTGCGCTAAAAGGCGTGAATCTCCAAACATTTTGCCATCTGGACTGATTAAGACTCGTTCAAACGATGACGCTGTAAGGTTTGTTGCAGCGACACCCAAAACCCCATGCTCGAGCCAATTAAACCAGCGTTCAAGCATGGGGTTGTCCTCGAGCGGTTCAATCAGAATATCTATATTGCCGCCGCAACCGATGCCTAAGCCCCACATGATGTCTTCGGAAAGGTCGTAATTTACAACTTGGGTTTGTTTATTGGCAAGCACAAGTTTGGCAACTTCGACCACTTCAGCCTCGAGACACCCTCCCGAAAGCATACAGATATAATCGCCGTCTTCTCGGATGAGCATTTTTGCCCCTTCGCGGCGATAAGCATTGCCGCGTACTCGAACGACGGTTGCCAGTGCGAGGCGCACGTTTTGTTCTTGGGCAACCTGCTTTCCCAAGAGGATAGTTTGCAGTTCTTGATGCTCCATTGAGAATATACCTATGCCCGGATTTATGTATCGTCCTCGAGTGTGTGGAAATTCAAAGCTTAGAAATGGCGTATTCGGCAATTTTACGCGGAATATCTACACCAGTTGTGCTGACGCTATTCTTAAACTCCATGGTGTGATTGACTTCAATCACCAATAAGCCGCGTTTAGGGTCTTCGACTAAATCTACCGCCACCACTGCGCCCCCCACAGCTCTTGCCGAAGCTTCGGCGAGCTTGGCAAGTTCTGGGGTCACGGGGCAATTTTCGGCTTTGCCACCGCGCGCTGTGTTGGTAATCCAGTGTGTACTGTTGCGGTAAATCGCGGCAATACATACCCCTGCAGCCACAAATGCTCGAATGTCGCGTTCGGGTTTATGGATGACTTCCTGCACATAAAAAATCTGGTGTTGGTACCCACCTAAGACCTCTTTGTGCTCGAGTACCGTTTCGGCAGCATCACGGTCGTTAATTTTGGATAGCAAGCGCCCCCAGCTGCCTACAGGTGGCTTCATAATGATTGGGAAGCCCGACTGCTCCATCACTTCGAGGGTTTTTTCTGCGTCAAAGGCGACCTGTGTACGTGG
The DNA here is from genome assembly GCA_046289535.1 of Deinococcales bacterium. Classification (GTDB taxonomy): domain Bacteria; phylum Deinococcota; class Deinococci; order Deinococcales; family JAAFIG01; genus JAAFIG01. The sequence goes on from JBKBVO010000021.1 coordinate 6,409, forward strand.
TGTAGGAATATTGTGCTTGCAGAGGAGTGCGTTGGTCACAAGCTTGTCGCCGCAATTGGCAATCACTTGGCTCGGGTTGACCACTTCAACCCCAAATGCCTCGAGTGAAGCGGCTATCGCATAGCCCCTGGATTGCGAAACACAGCGCTCAATCACCACTCTCCATTCGGGTGCATTGCCATGAAAATCAAAACTCAGATGTGGCGCATAGACCTTGTCATACGCCACACCTAAACCATCAAGCGCAGCAAAGAGCATTTTCTCATCTTCGCGCACACGGTCGTATACGAGAGCAAGTTTTGCCATAGAGAGTTTGGGAGAGTCAAGAGCTATGAGCTAAAAATTCATAGCCCTCGTGCTCATTCTCCCCAATCCTCGCCTTCTTGGGGTGCGGCTTCTAGGCGTGGTGGCTCGAGTGAAACAACCTCAAACTCCGCTCCAGTTTCGTCGTCAATGACGATTTCGCCCAATTCTGGATTCTCGAGTTCGATGATTGCGCCGGTTTCGGGGTTTTCAAACTTTATTTTTGCCATAATGACCTCGGTGTTGCATTTTAATTGTCCTCGAGTGCAAAAGAAAACTGGCAGTCTGGACAACTCACATGCTGGGCTTCCAAATCTTGTTCGGAAAGCGCAAAGAAACTACCGCATTTCGGGCACTCAGTGCTATAGACAAGTGGCTCAAACTCTGGTGGATCGAGACTCACGACCTCGAGTTCGGCACCGCAAGCATTGCAGCCTAAAATGTCGCCAATCCGGAATTCCTGCCAATCAGACTCGAGAATTTCGAGTTCTTCGGCACAGTCTGGGCAAGTCACGATGAGTGTTTGCATTCGCTCTGGTATACCACATACATAATCTCTCTTGATCGTCGCGAAAATGTGTGTCAGGTGACCGCGCAAAACCTTGCAGATTCTTGTATGATGCGTATCATAGTGACAGGAGCTTTTCTATGAACCGTTACGATGACCGTGCCCGTTTGGTGTTTCATTATGCGAGAGAAGAGGGCGCGAAACTTGGTCATGCCATGATTGGACCAGAGCACTTGCTTTTGGGATTGATGCGCGAAGGCGGAACTGCCTGCCGTATCCTGACCGAATTTGGTGCAACCTTGGATGGATTTCGTCGGCGTGTCGAGGAAATCATAGGACGCGGCGAAGGTTTGCGTCACACCGAAGCCCCCGCAATCACCCCTCGAGCACGTCGGGTGATGGAACTTGCCAGTTCTGAAGCCCGCAATTTGGGTAGCCAGGTGATTGGCACAGAGCATATTTTGCTTGGAATCCTGCGTGAAGGTGACGGTGTCGCTTACAGAATTTTAACCGATTTAGCGCGTGACCCAGATACAATTCGTTGGCGTATTTTGGCGCATACCGATCCCAAGCAAGAAGTTAAAAATATCAACACTCCGTTTTTGGACGAGTATGGGCGCGACCTGACCAAAATTGCAAAGGAAGGCAAACTCGATCCGGTGATTGGGCGCAGCGAAGAAATCAGGCGCGTGGTACAAATTCTTGCTCGGCGCACCAAGAACAACCCCGTCCTCATTGGCGACCCTGGTGTAGGCAAAACCGCGATTGCAGAAGGACTTGCCCTTGCAATTGTTGAAAATCGTGTGCCTAGTTCCCTTAAAGGCATGCGACTTGTTGCAATAGATATGGCTGGGGTTGTGGCTGGCACCAAATATCGCGGTGAATTTGAAGAAAGACTGCGCCAAATTATTGACGAGCTGCGCAGTGCTCGAGTCATTGCATTTGTAGATGAACTGCATACGTTGGTTGGTGCTGGCGGGGCAGAGGGCACGCTTGACGCTGCAAATATCTTAAAGCCGCCGCTCTCGAGAGGCGAAGTGCAGGTGATTGGTGCGACAACTACAGGCGAGTATCACCGTTATATCGAAAAAGACGCAGCGCTCGAGCGACGTTTTCAACCTGTTTTGGTTTTGGAGCCAAGCCCCGAAGACACTCTAGAAATCCTGCGTGGATTAAGACCGCGCTACGAAGAGCACCATAATGTCATTATTCCAGATAGCATTTTGGCACTGGCGGTAAAAATTGGCGAGCGCAGTTTGCCCGGACGAAACTTTCCAGACAAAGCCATAGACTTGATTGATGAAGCAGGCTCGAGGGTGCGCTTGAATGCCAGCTTGAATATGCCTGTTTTGGAAGATGCCGATGGTACACCTATCGTTGCTCGAGAAGACATTGAAGCTGTTGTGGATTCTTGGGGTGGGGTCTATATAGATGACCGAGATGACCAAAAACTTTTGGGCTTAGAAGAAGAATTGCGTGCCCAGGTCTTTGGGCAACCCGATGCAGTGCGTGCTTTGGCGGCGGCGTTGCGCCGCTCGAGGATTGGTTTGGGTGGGCAAACACGCCTCGCTGCCAGCTTTTTATTCGTTGGTCCGAGTGGTGTAGGTAAAACCCATTTGGCAAAGGCGCTCGCCAAAACCTTATTCGGCTCCGAACGCAGCCTGATTCGTATTGATATGTCTGAGTACCAAGAGAGCCACAGTGTTTCTAAATTGATTGGTGCACCTCCCGGCTACGTTGGGCACGATCAGGGGGGACGCCTAACCGAAGCTGTGCGCCGTCAGCCGTTTAGCGTGATTTTGCTCGACGAAATTGAAAAAGCTCACCCGGATGTTTACAACACTTTTTTACAAGTCATGGACGATGGGCGTTTGACCGATGGCATGGGCAGGGTGGTGGATTTCAAGCGTTGCATCCTGATTATGACCAGCAATACAGGGTTTAATACCAGTTCTGGAGTACGTTTTGCGGGGGATTCGGAAGTCACCGATACTCAACCCATCAAAACACTGTTCACGCCCGAGTTCTTAGACCGCCTAGATGAAGTAATCCGGTTTAAGCCCCTTGGTGAGTCGGAATTGCTCAGTATCACCCGTACCATGCTTGAAGATATGCGCCTAGAGTTGCGCTCGCGCGATTTACAGGTTGGGTTCGACGCTTCTGTGGCGATCTACTTGGCTTCCAAGGTCAAACAAAAAGGCTCGAGTCGCCAACTTCGTACGATTATTCGAGATGAAATAGAAGACCCTTTGGCGCTTGCATTGCTTACCTTCCCAAGTGGCGAGGTATTCATCAGTGTTCATGCTGGCAAAATCGAGTTTAAGCGCCCCGAATTGGTCACGGATTTTTAAGCCATAAAAACGGTGCAAACGGAAAGGTCTTTTCAAGAGCAACAACTCGTCGGAGTGGAGTGCTTGGGTCGTTTTATACTTTGTTTCAGCAGACGCAGCATCAATCTAAAAGTGCTGTGACAAATTCTTTGGCATCAAATGGTTGTAAATCTTCGGCTTTTTCGCCTACACCAATAAATTTAAGCGGCACGCCAAGTTCGCGTACAATCGGTACAACGATTCCGCCTTTGGCGGTTCCATCCAATTTTGTAACAATGACCCCAGTAAGTCCAACAGCTTCATGAAACTTTTTTGCCTGCTCGAGACCGTTTTGTCCAGTGACTGCATCTAAAACCAGCCAAACTTCACCCGGTTCTCGTTCATCGGCTTTTTGAATAGTGCGCTTCACTTTTTTGAGTTCTTCCATGAGGTTATGTTTATTGTGCAAACGCCCTGCGGTATCTACAAAGAGCAAATCTACGTCTCGAGATTTACGTGCAATTGCTGCATCAAATGCAACTGCGGCAGGATCTCCGCCATCAACGCCCTGAACAACTGTAATATTTAAACGTTCACCCCAAACACCAAGTTGTGCTCCTGCGGCAGCACGAAAGGTATCTCCTGCTGCAAACATGACACTTTTACCGTTACTTTGGTAATACTGCCCAAGTTTAGCAATGGTTGTGGTTTTGCCCACGCCATTGACCCCAATCATCAATACCACTTTGCCTTTTAGCTCCACTGTACTCTTGCGCGCATCAGGTGTAAAACCTGCTTGGCGCAATTTGGCGCGAAAGGAATCTGGCTCGAGTTGCACGGTCAGTGCCTGTGCTAAGGCTTCGCGCAGGTCGCGTTTGCCAGACTGCTTCATGTAGTCTTTGACATCTTCTAAAATTTCGGCGGCGTATTTTGCCCCAACATCCGCGCTAATCAGTGCAAACTCTAAGTCCTCGAGTGCGTTTGGGTCGGGTTTTTCGGGAATAATCTCGATTGCCCCGAGTGGTCCTGCCATCTGATTGATGGCGCTGCGGGTTTTAGAAAGCCCATCTTTTAAGCGTTGAAACCAACTCACTGCCGCACTCTAGCAGATTGTGCGAGATTAATTTAAGACCCTTTTTTCGGGAGTACCTAAAGTGGCAACAGGAACATGGTTTGGTGGCTCGAGTAGTTCGAATTCGGGTAATTCGGCACTAAATTCCTGCCCATCTGCAGCTCGAAAAATATATTCTCCGCGCATGGTGCCTGGTGGATGTTGAATTGGTACACCGCTAAAGTACCTGTAAACCTGTTCGGGGAGTATGATTGGTTGCTCGCCAACTACGCCCTCGCCTTCGACTTCTTGCTCAAAACCTAAAGAATCTCGAATAAAAAAATGTCGGCGTAGCAGTTGTGCACTTTGCGCACCCTGATTGTGCATCGAAATAAAGTAAATGTAAAAGTGTTGTGATGCGGTCGAGTGCTTTGGTGAGTAGATCACCTCCACTTTGACCAAAATCTGATTTAACGGGCTGCTCATGCTTGTAGAGCTTAGACTAAATAAGGACACAGAACAATCCGTAAGACACAATTTTACATGATAGATTGGTGTTTGTATGCCGCAACTTCGCATTCTTGGGGGCAGCGCAAAGGGACGCACGCTGGTGATTCCCAACACAGCACGCCCTACACCCGCTCGAGTGCGAAAAAGCCTGTTTGATTTGCTCGAGGTGCATTTTGGTGTAGGCTCGAGTCTACTGGATTTGTATGCGGGTTCAGGGGCAGTGGGGCTTGAGGCGGCGGCACGAGGTTTTGTGGTGACAATGGTCGAAAAAAACAGTGCGGCAGTAGAAACCCTAGAGCGAAATCGGCGCACAATTGGGGTGCAAGCAAAGATTCACAAATCGGATGCGCTGCGTTTTCTCGAGCAAAAACATGGATTTGATGTGGTTTTTATAGACCCACCATACGACCTAGACCTTGTAGAGCTGACTAAAAAGGCATTAGGGTCAGTTCGACTCGAGTCAGATGGTGTACTTATTTCACAGCACCCTTCGCAAATATCCATGCCTGAGGTGGCGGGTTTTCGGCTTGAACGGCGTGTCTATGGTTCTAATGTACTCAGTTTGTACTGGCTAGAGGCAGATTCTGATCCTCAGGGTTCGGTGGTTGCAAAACGGGTCTTGAGTGCGGATTGCGATGTGTGAAATTCGACACCCCAAATAGAGCTACGCAGAGGTTGTACAATCAACCGAATGGAAACACGCCCAACTCGAGTTGTAAACCTTCTGCCAGCAGCCCTTGTAGTGCTTGGTGTACTGCTGCTTTGGGGTGCTGTGCAAACTCTAGGACAGACCTTACTTCTTATTACTTTAGCGCTGATTATCGCCGCAGGTTTAAATCCTGCCGTGTTGTGGGTGACGAAATACCGTATCCCTCGAGGATTGGCAGCAGCTCTGATTTTATTTGTGGTTTTGGGGGGCACCATTGGTCTTGTTGGTGCACTTATCCCTGCACTTATTTCGCAGCTTAATAGCCTTATCTCGAGTATTCCAGCCATTGCCCAAAATGTACAGACTTGGCTGGTCACATCCACAGCGAGTAATCCGCTCCTCAGAAGCGTCTCCGAATCCTTGCAATCGGGCGACCTTGCCAAGCAGTTACAGGGCTTGCTTTCAGCGGTACCAAGTACGCTTCTGTCAGCGCTCGGAGCAACCAGCAATATCCTTAATGGTGCCCTGCTTGGGATGTTGCTCCTCTTAATGGGTTTTACGGTGCTAATCTCGCCTGAACCGCTCTTAAAGGGTGCAATTGCTGCTGTACCCAATCAATACCGTGACGAAGTTTCCAAAGCCCTAGCCAAGATTGGAAAACAAACCGCTGCTTGGCTCACAGCAACTCTGATTTTATCGTTTGTGATGGGTTTAGCAGTGGGGCTTGGTTTATGGGGGTTATCGCTGTTTGGTATCCAAAGTGGCAATATCTTGCTCTGGAGTGTTATTGCTGGTGTTTCAAATATAATTCCAGTGGTGGGTTCATTATTTGGCTTAATTCCGCCAGTGCTTTCGAGCTTGTCACCTAGTCCACAAAATGCTATTTGGGTGGCATTGGTGATTTTTATGTTGCAACAGATTGTGTTTAATGTGCTTTCGCCAATTGTTATGTCGCGTGGTGTCAGTTTGCACCCTGCCAGTTTATTGGTTGGGGTTTTGCTTTTTTCGGGACTGTTTGGTGTGATTGGTGCATTTTTGGCGGTGCCTTTTTTAATTATTTGCAAAGCCCTATACGAAGAATTGTATTTGCCAGCGATAGGCTCGAGAACTGTGACCGATGAAGATGTGGCTAAGGTTTTGCGTGGTGAAATTCTCGAGCCACAAGATACAAAAAATTAGCCTTCCAGCAGTAGATTGGCGTATTTGACAAGTAATTTCTTTGCTCCGACTTCAAATTGAATCATCGCTTCTTGCCTATCATCTGTGCCCATAACCGCCAACACTTGACCAGCTCCAAATTTGGGATGACGCACTCGTTCGCCACCCCGTAAGACCAAGACCGCAGCACCAGCCGCCTCGAGTTTTTGCTGTAGTACGGGTGGGGTGCGCTTTGGGTCAATTCTTGCGCCGTAGGGTTCGTTAAATAAATTCACTTGAGTGAGTAAATCTGCGGGTATGTCTGCAAAAAAACGCGATTGCTCGCTGGGCATGGTTTTGCCGTAGACTTGGCGGCTATCTGCCATGGTCAGCCATAAGCGTTCTTTAGCTCGAGTAATGCCAACGTAGAGCAATCTGCGTTCCTCTTCAAGTCCACCTGCCTCGGTCAGGCTGGTGCGGTGTGGCAATAAGCCGTCTTCAAATCCAACTAAAAATACGTTGTCGAACTCCAGACCCTTGGCATTGTGTAGGGTCATCATCGTCACTGCATCTTCGGGGGTGTTTTTGTTGTTACGTTTGGTTCGCATATCATCCACACTCGCGAGTAGCGCTGAATCGTCTAAAAATTCCAAAACCGTACCGTGATTTTCGCTATCCCACTCGGCGGCGGCATTGACCAATTCTTGGATGTTTTCCAAACGTGTTTCGGTCTCGAATTTATTGGTTTTGAGTTCAGATTCAAGCATGGCTTTATAGCCTGTTACATCGATTAAAAGTCGAAAAAACTCTTCGGCACTGTGTGCGCTCGAGTATTCAGACAACTCGAGAATCAGTTTGCCAAATTCTTCGCATTTATTGCCTCCGCGTTCTAAAATCTGATCGGCTTGTAATAGGGCTGTCAGCAGGCTGGAGTTGCTGCTTTTTGCCCACAGTTCGAGTTTTTCAAGGCTTGCATCGCCAACGCCACGCCTTGGGCGCTTGAGTGCGCGTTTGAGTGCGAGGTCGTCGAGGGTATTGACTGCAACTCGAGCGTATGCGAGCAGGTCTTTCACTTCTTGGCGGTCATAGAACGACATCCCGCCTACGATTTTGCTTGGGATACCGCTTCGCATCATGCGTTCCTCGAGCACGCGACTTTGCGCGTTGGTGCGGTATAAAATTGCTATATCATTGTAGCTCACGCCTTGCCCACGCAACGCCTCGATGCGTGTGGTTACAAACTCGGCTTCGGCGCGACTGTCGGGTGCGCGGAAAAAACGCACAGGTTCGCCTGCGGGTTTGACGGCGATCAAGTTTTTTTCCAAACGCTCTGCATTGTGTTTGATGAGTGCGTTAGCAATCTCGAGCACGCGTGCATTTGAGCGGTAGTTTTGCTCGAGTCGGTAAATGGCTGCATCAGGGTAATCGCTCTGGAAATCGAGGATATTTTGAATATCTGCGCCCCTGAAAGCATAAATTGATTGGTCGGGGTCTCCGATGACAATTAAATTGCGATATTTTTCCGCAAGCAGGCGCGTCATTTCATACTGCGCTCTGTTGGTATCTTGGTACTCGTCTACATGGCTAAAAACGGCGCGGTTTTGGATTCGCTCGAGTACGTCTTCGCGCTCTCGAAAGAGTTTGACAGTCATCACCAGCAGGTCACCAAAGTCAATTGCATTGGCGCGACGCATTGCACTTTCATAGCGCCTAAAACCTTCGACAGCTACTTCTTTTGGCATTCCAGATATATATTCTTCGCCATGCAGTGCCAAATCTTGTGGTGTCCAAAGGTTGGATTTGGCGCGATCTATGATGCCGCGCAAATACCTTGGGTGAAAGCCCCCCGCACCGGTAATGCCCTCGAGCACCGATTTTAAGACATCCATTTGGTCGGCATCGTCATAAATCACAAAGCCGTTTTTTAAGCCAACCAATTCACCATAACTGCGTAAAATCCGTACCCCAGCACTGTGAAAGGTCGTGACCCAGATTGTTTCGGCGTGTTTGCCCACCAAATGGTTTACTCGCTCCTTGAGTTCACCAGCAGCTTTGTTGGTAAAAGTAACCGCCAAAATTTCATTGGGGTATACACCATGCGCTTCTATCAAGTAGGCGATGCGCCGTACGACTGTGCTGGTTTTGCCTGCCCCCGCCCCCGCTACCACCAGTGCAGGTCCATGGAGGTGTTGGGCGGCGGCGCGCTGCGCTTCGTTTAGGGTAGAAAGCAGGTTAGACATAAAGCGCTGGAGTATACAAAAAATTCCTGACAAATACCTCGGGTATTTTTTTGTATACTCGCGCGGTTGCCAAACAAATTGGCAAGTTGGAGGTCATAAATTGAAAACCCTAGAGCGCTTTTCTACCACCGATGCCGCCGAAATGTACGGCGTACCTAGTTGGGCAAGTGGCTATTTCCGAATTGCCGAATCTGGTTTGCTCGAGGCGACACCAACGCAAAATGGTGTTTCTGTGCCATTGGTTGAAATTCTTGAAGAGTTAAAAAAGCGCGATGAAGCCTTGCCTGTGATCATCCGTTTTCCGCAAATTCTCGAGTCCAGGGTGGCTGGCTTAAACGCTGCTTTTCAAGCGGCAATTGCTGAATACAATTATCCCGGTAAGTATCAGGGGGTTTTTCCGATTAAAGTCAATCAGCGTCGCGTTGTAGTCGAAACGATCGTCAAAGCTGGTCGGCAGTTTGCGCATGGTATTGAAGCGGGTTCAAAAGCCGAACTTGCACTTTGTCTTGCCCAAGACCTGCATCCTGATGCGCTCCTGTGCTGCAACGGATTTAAAGACGATGGCTTTGTGCGCTTGGCGCTTTGGGGGCGTAAGCTCGGCAAAAATATCATTATTACCTTGGAAAAGTTTAGTGAACTCGAGCGCGTGCTGCGAATCGCCAAAGAAGTAGGGGTGAAACCTGCGATTGGTGTGCGTTTTAAGCTTCATGCTAAAGGCTCTGGGCAATGGGAAGAATCGGGCGGGGATGGTGCGAAATTTGGCTTAAACGCTACAGAATTACTCGCTGTGGTCAACCACTTAAAGTCGCTTGGACTCGAGGATAGCTTACAAATGCTGCATTGCCATGTGGGGAGCCAACTTACCGATATTCGGCGCATTAAAGTCGCTGTGCGTGAGGCAGCGCAAACCTATGCAGAACTGTTTGAGCTTGGTGTAGGGATTCGCTATCTGAATGTTGGTGGTGGTTTGGCAGTGGATTATGACGGCAGCAAGACCACGTTTTATGCCTCTGCAAATTATACCTTGCAAGAGTATGCACAAGATGTTGTTTATAGTGTGCTCGAGACCTGCAAGGGTGCAGAATTGAAGGAAAGTGCCTATCCAACCATTATTTCGGAATCTGGGCGAGCTTTGACTGCGCATCATGCGGTTTTGGTCTTGCCGGTTCTGGATGTGACTGGTCCGACGCGCTACCCCGCCGATTTATCGGCATCAGAACCAGATTCGCATCACTTAATTAAAGACCTCGAGCAAATTCTGGGCAACATCAGCCTTAAAAATTACCGAGAAATGTATAACGATGCAGTAGACGATAAAAATCAGATGCACACCCTGTACGATTTAGGCTATTTGTCCTTAAAGGATCGTGCCCGTGCCGAGGAGCTGTTTCACCGCATTATGCAACGTGTGCTCAAGGTGATTGAAGAAGCAGACCCCAAATATGTGCCAGAAGAATTTGAGGATTTGCCGCCACTTCTCGCCGATAAGTATATCTGCAACTTTAGCTTGTTCCAAAGCCTGCCAGACCACTGGGCAATAGATACGCTTTTTCCGATTGTGCCACTCTCGAGACTCGATGAACGCCCAAATAAGCTAGGCACAATCGTGGACATCACCTGTGACTCGGATGGTAAGATCGACAAGTTCATTGATTTGCGCGATGTTAAAAAAGCCGTACCATTGCATGAGTTTGACCCGAGTCGCCCATATTTTTTGGGGGTATTCTTGGTTGGGGCGTATCAAGATGTGCTTGGCAGCGACCACAACCTCTTTGGTAAAGTCAACGAAGTGCATGTGACCGTGCAAGATAACGGTCAATACGAAATAGATTTGTTCGTGCGTGGGCAAAAGGCAAGGCGCTTAATTGAAGGTATGGGCTATACCGCGCCGCAGTTGTTCTCGAGTATGCGCTCGCAGGTGGATAGGTCTATTGCACTTAAAGTTGTGGGCACGGACGAAGGCGAGAGCTTTTTGGAGCACTACGATGAAGAGATTGTTGGCTACACCTATCTCGAGTAGAAATTAGCCGCGCTTATCTTGGGTTTTGGTGGTATATTCTACTTCTATGACAACAATTGCTGTTTTGTTCGAGCAAATGAACCGTGCCGCCAAAGCCTACCAAAAGGCACTCGAGACATACCCCGAAGACAAGTTTCATCAGGCTGTGCCTGCGGGTGGGCACAGCGCTGCATGGCATGCGCTGCATATTGCGGATTGGGTGCAGATACTTGTGCCCAACAAGCTCGAGTCAGTTTCGGCTGATTTGCGCTTTGGCTATTTGGGGTGGGAAAATTCTGAGTTTGCTCAGGGTGTTTACGGTCTTGGTGAGGTGAACCACAACAGCTCCAAAGCCGAGATTGTGCAGCACCTCAAAACACAGCTCGGGCGAGCGGCGCAGGATGTGCAAAACGCTAGCGAAGCGCAACTCGAGGCGAATGTGAGCACGCCAATGGGCGAGCGGAAAATCCTTTCGATTCTCCTGACACACATCGCTCATGTACCCTATCACTATGGACAAGTGCAGCTGAGCCTTAAACAACAACTCTGATGCTCAGTGGGCACCCCTTGTGGCCACAGCGCAATCTGTTATTTGGTACGAAATAGTGCGCAGGTTTCGGGCAGGGTTTGTGCGATTCCACCGTTAAAGCGGTAAATCACACTGCCTGTATAAGCTTTGGCTTGAGTGCCACGCAAGTCGAAGCTACAAACGAATTGGTCTTTGCCCAAAAGCAATTCTAAGGTCATGCGGTTTTCGCTCGAATTGTAAAACATGAAGGCTTCGCCGCTCATGTTGGTGCGTTTCGCGGTTCCCCGAGCAATGCCTGTGGCTAGAGTATTCAAAGCAATATCAAAACTCAGGTTCCCAATGCGGGCAATCCAGGTTTGTTTGACCTCGAGTTTAGGCGGCCAAACGAGCGCCAAGGCAGTTTGTGGCGCTTTTAAGTTGGTAGCAGTGCCATTTGTGGGACGCGGTGGTGGCGTGACAGCGGTAGCAGTAGTT
>JBKBVO010000022.1:0-17922 GCA_046289535.1 Deinococcales bacterium
AGTGGCGCACCAAATCGAGTTCCGAGACCTCGGGCAGCGGTAGGCTCGAGCGGCGCAAGTTCTCTGCACCAAGCAGTGCCTCGAGATTGGCAGACCTGGCAAGTGCGGCTTGCGGTGGAACGACCCCGCGCCTACCCGCTTTGCTGCGCTCAAAAATGAGCGGGAAATCGTTGTTGGTTTTGCTTTGCTCGAGAATAGCGGTCATTTTTCCTCCGTTCACTTTTTCAAAATGCTCCAGACACTGAGTCCAGAAATCGGGCTGCCTGCAATCATCGAGCCGATAGCAATGTACAGGCTTGTAGAATCATTGTTTTGGTTGGCACGGATGAACATCAGTACCGCCAAAACCACGCAAAGTTCGCCAGGAATGAGTGCGGGTATAATTTGTTCATCCATGCCCATCCCTCCAGCGTTGCCATTTTTGACTGTCCCAATTTTCTAAATCGGCGCGGCGTTTTGTTTGTAGATATTGCAAGCCATAGGTGATAGCGAGCAGAATCGAAAGAATCGTCAAAACAGAAATCATCCCAAAAGCTGTCTGCGAAATACGCCCAGCGTCCATTGCCAGTAAAGTGATATTCGCAAGCACAAACATGCCAATGGCTAAAAACAGCCCGTTGCGCCGCCACAAAGAACGAAAACTCGAGAGTGCTGTTGTGGGTGGCGGCGGCTCGGGAATGGGTTTGTTGCTGCTGTTTTTGGGTTTTTTCTTGCTCATGGTTTCGGTTGGGCAGCTTCGCAAAGCGGCTGGAGTTTATATTTGTTTCGTGAGTACAAAATCTATGCTAAAGCGTCTTTGAGTGCACGTTCAAGTGCTGCGATGTCTTTGTTTGTCGTCAATTCTGTCGCTGCAAATAGCCCAGCATGCCCTAAGCCGTACTCGAGTGGCACGGGCACACAACCATGCACGCCCTGTGCTGCCAAGCTCGAGCGCACGTTTTCGGCGGGTTGTGGTAGGCGTACTACGAATTCGTTCAAATATTTCCCCTGGGTGAGTGTCTCGAGTCCTGCGCGGTGCAGCGCTGCCTCGAGTTCTCGAGCCATGAGGGCACTGACGGTTGCCACTTCGCGCAAGCCGTTTGGACCCAGTGCTGCTAAATAAATCGAGCTTTGCAGTGCCATCAGCGCATGGTTGCTGCAGATGTTGCTCTTGGCTTTGGCGCGGCGGATGTGTTGTTCGCGCGCCTGTAAGGTCAGCACAAAACCGCGTCGCCCTTGGCTGTCCTTGGTCGCACCTACCAAGCGCCCAGGTAATTGGCGCATCAGCGTTTCCTTGACTGCAATAAAACCATAAGCGGGACCGCCAAAATTGGCGGCATTGCCAATCACCTGCCCATCGCCGACGGCGATGTCTGCGTTGTATTCGCCGGGCGATTGAATCACTGCCAGCGAAAGCGGATCCACGACAGCAATAAACAGCGCCCCTGCTTCGTGTGCTCGAGTTGCCAATGTCTTCATGTCTTCTAAAGAACCCAAAAAATTGGGATTCTGCACAATCACGGCTGCTAAGTCTGGCTCGACACTTTGCGCGGGTGTGTGTGTTCCCTCGAGTTCGAGCGTGACAAGTTTTGCACCCACGCACTCGAGAAAAGTGGACAAAGTCTCGCGGTATTCGGGGTGTACGCCCTTCGAGACCAAGACGGTTTGGCGGTTGGTCTGGCGCATGGCGAGCAGTGCTGCTTCGGCGACAGCAGTTGCGCCGTCGTACAGACTCGAGTTCGAGACATCCAAACCCGTGAGTGCGGCAATCATGCTCTGGTACTCGAACATCGCTTGTAACTCGCCCTGCGAGACTTCGGGTTGGTAGGGAGTGTAGGCGGTTACGAAGGCGCTCTGAAAGGTCAGTGCATTCACCGCGCTCGGTTGGAAGTGATGGCGCATGCCGCCGCCCAAAAAGCTGGGGGCGGTCTCGAGTGTGGCGTTTTTGGCAGCAAGTTGGCGCATGTGCTCGAGTACGCCGTGCTCATCTAAGCCCTCTGGGATATCGATTTTCGGGTTGCGGATGCTTTCGGGAATGTCGGCAAACAGCGCATCCACGCTGTCTACACCAATGATTTTGAGTATGTGGGTAATATCTTCTGGGGTATGTGGGGTGTATTTCATGGGTGCAATCCTTCAGGCTTCGGCTTCGGCGATGGCGCGGTAAGCAGCAGCGTCGAGCAGTTCGCTCGAGACAGCCTGCACACGTATCTTGAACAAAAAGCCCGCTCCGTAGGGGTCGCTATTGACGTGCTCGGGTTCGTCGGACAGGGTTTTGTTGACCTCAATCACTTCGCCGGACGCGGGGCTGTAGATGTCCGAGGCGGTTTTGACGCTTTCGACAACGGCAACGGCTTCGCCACTCGAGACGACGCGCCCGACTTCGGGCAATTCGACATAGACCACATCGCCGAGCTGGTCTTGGGCAAAGTCGGTGATGCCCACGGTCGCGATATCGCCCTCGAGTCTGAGGTATTCGTGGGTTTTGAGGTAGCGGAGGGAAGAGGGGATATTCATGAGCGTACTCCTTTTTTATTTTTTATTGTCCGGGACTGCTTCTTGAAATAAAAACTGGCTCGCACACTTCGGCTTCGACATCCGCGCCGCGAATTTCGAGCTGTACCCGAGTGCCCGGCTCGATTGCGCGCTCGAGGTAAGCGAGCGCAATGCCCTGCTTAAGGCTTGGGCTTTGTGTGCCGCTCGTGGTTTCGCCAAGCAAGCGCCCATGTTGCTTGACCGCCATGTGTTCACGCGGTACACCGCGTCCGAGCAAACGGATGCCGCGTAGCATCTTGTCTTGGGGTTTGGCGAGTAGCGCATCGCGCCCCCAGAAGTCCTTGTAGGTTTTGGCAACCCAAGCAAAGGGGGTCTCGAGGATGTTGCTCTGTTCGGTCCACTCGTGCCCGTAGAGCGGGTACCCTGCCTCGAGTCGGAGCGTGTCGCGTGCGCCCAAGCCGCACATTGCAAAGCCAATGGCGTGTAGTTGTTCCCAGAGCTTTGGCGCATCGGACGGGTTGCAAAAAATCTCAAAGCCATCTTCGCCGGTGTAGCCGGTGCGCGCCATCAACACTTGTGTGCCAAAAAGTTTATTGGGAAAAACGCTGTTTTTGCGGTAGCTCTGCAGGTCGGCGCTGCTCACAGGCTCGAGCAATTCGGCTGCGCGCGCCCCTTGGGCGGCAATCAGCGCGTTGTCGTCGCTCCTGTTCTCGAGTTGTACATCAAAGCGCTGCGCCAGTTGTTGTAAATGAGTCAAAACCTTTTCGGTATTGCTCGCATTGACCACAAGCATGAACGCTTGTGGCTCGAGGCGGTACACATAGATGTCGTCGAGCACGCCGCCATCCTGGGCAAGAAGGATGCTGTAGTGCGCCTTGCCGACCCTGAGTTTCGCTGCATCGTTGACGGCGGTATACTGCAAGAACTCGAGCGCCTGATTGCCCCAGAGCACCACTTCGCCCATATGCGAGACATCAAAAATCCCCGCCTTTTCACGCACGGCTTGGTGTTCGGCAATAATTCCCGAGTAGCGCACGGGCATTTCCCAACCGCCGAAACCGACCATGTGCGCGCCATGCTCGAGGTGCGTGCGATACAACGGTGTGCGTTTGAGCTTGGACATGCACTACAGTCTAACAGCAAGTGCAGGTGCGCGATTGCGCTGTCGCCCTAAATGCGCAGAGGGTTTTGCTCTTTTGTTGCTTTGATTTGTACGAAACACACACTTTATTGCGTGCGCGCTGCTTGCTAGGATTTGACCACCGTGACTGTTTTACGCAACTTAAACCCCGCGACTCGCAATTCGACCGTGGTGACCCCGGGGCGCAAGCCGGTCAGGCTCAGCTGGACGGGGTCGAGCAGGGCTGCACTAAAAGCTCGAGTGCCCGTCCGACCAACGGTCAGGCTGGTGCCGCTCCACTGCACACTCACGGGGTAACGCAAAGGCACCTGCAAGCCGCGCAGTTGCTCGCCAAGTGCGACGACCTGCACGCTTTGCCCAACTTGAATCTGCTCGGGAAGCTCGAGTCGCACGCGTTCGAGCACGGGGCGCATCTCGGCACGCAACCAATCGTGGCGCGGCGCTTTGGGTCGTACCCCGTAGAGCATCCAGCCATTGAAACCGCCATCTCGAGGCGCGGTGTAAGGGGCTTTGCCACTGGCTGGAGCAATCACCAAGGGTACACCGTCGAAACGCTGTACATTGGCATAGTGCGCGTGCCCCGAGTGGTAGACCACACCTTTGGGGCAGCTCGCGACAAAGCGAGTCAGTTGCTGACGCAAGTAGTCTACATCTTGTAGGCTGCCGATTTTGCGGTCAAACGGTGGCTTGGGGTCTTCGGCAGGGTGGTGCCCAAAAACCATCACGTGCTCGATGTTTGGATTCTGCTTGGCATCCTGCAGCAGTGAATCGAGTTTGAGAAGCTGGCTCACATCGGGTGTGTGCAATCTGGCGTTGGCGGTGTTGAGCAAGATGAAGCGCACACCCCTGTGGTCAAAGCTCTGAAAGAGCTTATAGCCGGCAGCCGTGTAGTTATTGATGCTGCCTGTGGTTTGCGGAAAGAGTTCGTGATTGCCTGGCATGTAGTACACCGGAAAAGGCGGCGTGCTCCCGAGTTCTTCGGCAAAGAGCGCTTTGGCGAAAGCGAAATCTTCAGGTGTACCGTTTTCGATAAAATCACCCGCGATCACGAGCAAATCCGGCTTGCTGGCGCGAATTTGACGCAGGGCGGCTCGAGTGAGCTGCGCTTCGAAGCCACCAGAACCGCTCGCAAAAAGGTGTGCATCGTTCAGCACTGCAAAACGCCAACGCGAGGTGTCGAGCGATGGTGCGATCAGCGCGTCTGTGAAAGGTTCTTCGCTTGGCACCTCGAGGTCGGGGGCGACTTTGACAAACAGCGAATCGAAATCGAGCGTGCCCTTGTAGACACGACTCGCGAGTGTTTCGACCGGGTAGATTTGGCGCAAGTAAAGCGGATATTGAATACCCGCGGGCACTGTGCCCTCGACGTATACCCAATCTTTGCCCACATCCTGCTGGTATTCTGGCGTGAGGTTCACCACTGTATCTGCACCGAGGTTGCCGCTGTGACGCAGCGCAGCGCGCAGCCACGGCAGACGACCATCTGCAGAGCGCACCCATACACCAAGGCGCAAAGGCTGACCGGGTAACTGAAAAAATGGGGCAGCGGCAGTCGTGCGAATATACGCGGCTCGAGTGCCAGTGCTGCAACCGCTGCATGTGCCGCTAAAATCAAAGCTTAGGCGTAGCCCGTTGCCACTGCGCGTCGGGACAGGGGTGAGGGTTGCGACGGCTCGAGCGGTTGCGCTGCTCCATGCCGCAGCATCGGCAAAGTCTGTAGCGCGCACCGAGCGCAAACCGACGGTGATAGGTAAAAATGTGCCTATGCGTGGTCGACTGCGCACCTTGATACTGAGCAGGGTGGCTCCTGAATCTTTGAGTGGCGCGACTTCAAAACCTGTATCGGTCGGGCGCAAGGCAATGAGGGTTTGGTCGTACTCGATGCTGAGATCGCCAGCCTCGAGCGGTGCGGCAAAACCCTCGGCATCTGCTCCCAAGACTTGCAGCGCTATGCGTTCGCGCCCAACAAATGTCAGGCGCGGCAAACTGGCGAAGACGCGTACCAGTTCACCGAGTACGCGCAGGGTTCGCTGTGCGCTGACTTCGCCTTGACGTGCGCGCAACACCAATTGCCCCGGCTTGCCCGCCCTGACGGTGCCCGAGGTATCGACGCTGCCATCGCCCTCGAGACTCCACTGCACACCACCGGCGTTGACTGGGGTGCCGCGTTCATCGCTACCGACTGCGCTATGGCGCCGCTGCAACCCTGGGAAAATCCTGTCACTAGCACCAAGTGCACGCACTTCGAGCTGGCGCAGTGTGCGGCTGCCGCCGCGCACAAAAACAGCAAAGGCGTTGGCAACGGGGCGTTCCTCGAGGTCAGAGGGGCTGTTTTGCAGCGTTGCTTGTTCGGCGCCGAGTTGCCGCGCAACCAACGTGCTCGAGCCACCGCCGTCGATGTTGAGCGCGTTGAACACTTGGCGCTCGAGTAAGTACTGCGCGAACTCCGCAAGGCTCATGCCGCGGCTGCTGGCTTGCTTGCCGTCCACAACGGCAAAGTACATTGTTTTGCCGTCGCGCGAAAAACCAATCGCACTGCGCGCGGCGATTTCGTTGCTATTCAGGGCAGTATTGACCACGCCGTTTTGAACTAGTACCAAGTTGCCGCCGACAGCGCTGCGCACCCCGTTTGGCTCGATTTTGGTTTTGATGTCGAACTCGAGCAAGTCTTCTTTTTTAAGGGTCTTGATGCGCTCTGCCCCTGCCTCGCGCCCAAGCAGCAGGACGCGCTCGGAATCGAGGGCAGGCAAGGCAATACGGTTGTTGAGCACTTCAAGCTCGCCGGTCTCGACGACGCGCCCCGACGTGATACGTGCGTACGCCACGGTGCGCGCGCCGCTCGCTTCGATGCTGCTTGGCTCGCTCGCCCAAGCCGCTGTATAAAGCGCGAGGCTCCCCGCACCAAGCTGTGCGCTGTTGAGGTCGCGAATCTCGCTAAAATTTCCGCCTGCTACACGAAAACGCGCCTGCATTTGCAACTCGAAAATCCTGCCGGTGCGTGTCGCATCAATGCCAGCGTACGACCAATTGCTCAAACCGGACTTGAGCAGTTCGCCATTGCGCAAAACTGCGCCGACTGGCGCTTTGCTGTTATTGATGTCGAAGAAATCGCCATTGATAGCCGCGACTGCACCAGCTCGAGCCGCCAGACTCGAGACCTTTTCGGCACTGGTGAGCACCGACCCAAAGAGCAAATCGGTGCTGATAGCTGGATCGCTTAGGTCAACCTCCAACAGGAAGCTACGCAACCAACCGCGTGCGTCCACGCGCTGCGTAATGCTTAGGCGCAAGCCCGTTCCGAGCGGGATTTCCTCTGTTCCCACAAGCAAGGGTGTGTTTTCGGTCTGTGCCAACGCGAGTGTCCCGAATCGCTCGAATAAAAGCGTGGTACTGCCGAGCAAGAGGGCTTTGAGCACAGTCCGACGGTCTATAGACGAAGCATTCATTACTTAAAAGTATAGTGTGTGAAAGGTCAAGCCGTTGTCAGGTATATGCTTTTTTTGTAGGCTGCTGCAATGGACAAGTTAGATACAACCGATAAAAAGATTTTGCGCCTGCTGCAACAGCGTGGACGCATTGCCAACACCGAACTCGCCGACGAGGTCGGACTCACACCTGCGCCGTGTCTGCGCCGTGTGCGACGGCTCGAGGAAGAAGGCTATATTGCTGGCTACACCGCTCTGCTCGATGCTAAGAAAGTCGGTGTGGGCTTGACCGTCTTCGTGATGGTCACGCTTGACCGTCAAACCAAGACGACCTACGATGATTTTGCACAAAAGATGCGTTCTCGAGACGAAGTTTTAGAGTGTTATCTGATGCTTGGGGACAAGGATTTTTTGCTCAAAGTTTGTGTGTCCGACCTCGAAGCCTATCAAAAATTTTATCTCGAGCATCTGACGCGTATTGCAGGAGTACGCAATATCCACAGTACAATTGCTGTCTCAGAAGAAAAACGCAGCACCGTGCTGCCTATTTGATCTCGAGAATCGCGCTGTAGTCGCTTAAATTGCCAGCCAAGTCAATCGCTCGCAGCGCATACTTTTCGCCTTTTTGTGCGCCGAAGGTGTAGGTTGTGGCATCTATGACCTCGGAAACTTGAATCCATTCGCTGCCGCGCTGACGGTACAATACAAAATACGTGCGCGCTTTGGCTCGATTCCAAGTCAGGGTGGCTTTACTGTTCTTGAATTCTAGTTTCACACCGCTTGGCGCAGGTGGAGCTTCGCGCAACACCGCCGTGCCGACCATGCTGTTGCTTGGTTTGGAGCGGTTGCCGTTTTTATCGAGCGCAAAAAGTGTGTACACGTAGGGAATGTTGGGAATCATTGTTGTGTCAATGAAACCGCTCGCGTTGGCAGGGAGTTTTTTTACAAGTTGTACCCGACCTTGGGGCGAAATCCGGAACAGTAACAGCTGCACGGTCTCGGGGTCGGTGTTGCTAAAGCTCAGTCCGATGCTGTTCTCGAGTGCTTTGACATTGAGTAGTACGGGTGGAGCAGGTGGGGTTTTGTCCTGTTGCGTTGCCGCAACAGGGGTGCTCGCGCTCGAGCGCACACCCGAGGTGTTGACCGCTACAACACGGTAAAAATAGGTCTGCTCCAGACCCTCTGGTTGTGTGTCGGTAAAGCTTGTTTGCGTGATTGGGCTGCCGGACAGGAGTGTGGATTCCGACAACGGTGTGGTTTTGCTGCTCGAGCGATACACCAAGTAGCCCTGTAGGTCTGGCTCGAGGCTTTTTGCCCACGATACCTTAAAGGTCTTGCTGTCTGCCACGACCTTAACCCCGCCTGGAGGTTTTGGTGGGGTGGTATTGATGGCTTTGGCAACTTTAGGGTTGCCGCGCGCGCTCTGCGTTTGTCCTGTGCGCACCGCCAAAGCGTAGGCATAGGATGTGCCAGGTATGACCTTGCTGTCCGTGAAACTCTTTGTCGAAGCGGGAATTGTTGCGTAAGGCAAAAGTTTATCCACGTTGCTGCCTCGGTAAACGACAATTTCGCGCACACGCTTGTCGAGTATGGGCGCAAAGCGCAATTCGAGTCTATCATCGAGGCGCACAATATCCAGCAAGCGCGGCGGCTCGAGCGGTGCGGCATCGCGGGCATCTACGCTGATTGTGGCACTTGGTTTTCCTTCGCGCCCAAAAATGTCAATGCTCGAGACGGCGTAGCGGTAAGTTTTGTTCGGTTCGAAGCTATCGTCCACGAATTGTGGGGTCTTGCCACTGGGCAAAAACGGCTCGAGTTGCAAAGGAAGCAGTGCGCCATTCCCCTCGGCTCTGAAGATGCGGTATGCCACGATGTTGCCTGCTGTGGGTGTCGCCCAAGCGAGCGTAATTCGAGTAGGGGAGAGGCTCGGCGTGATGCGCCCGACCACTGGCACGGCGGGTGATTGCCCCGTAGTTACACTGGCAGCACCGAGTTGCGCGTTGCCAACAAAGACGCGGTAGGTGTATTTTTTGCCCGCAAGCAGCTTGGAATCGCTGTACAACACCCCGAGCACCCTCGAGAGTTTGGGGTCGGCAAGGGCTTTTAAGTCAAAGATACCGCGTTGAAATTTTTCGCTATCGCTTTTGGGCGGGGTTGTATAGAGCCGCACAAGATAGTCATAAAGCTTGGTATCGAGCAATTTTTGCTCTAATATCAGTGCTCGAGGCAGCGGGCTTTGAACCTTGATGTTCGTTTTACTGCCGTCTGGGTTACTGCGCTCGAGCCGAAACGCATTGCCGTTCGGGAAGGTCTGCGCGGGTAGATACCAGCGCAGGATTGCTCCGTTTGGGGTGGGCAGAATTGGCAATTCGCCCGTTTTTTGGGCATAGGCGAGGCTCGAGAACAGCAAGCCAAGCCAAGCGGCGCGCACGAAAATTTTTGCTGCTGTCATTTGCATCATTCTGGACACCCCTAATACAAATTCAATAACCCACTCTTGCTAAAATTGATATCTGGCAAGGGTGAGGGCGTAGCAATCGAACCGCTAAATGTATAAGTGACATCGGCGCTGCTCGAGGTAATCTTGATACCACCAGAGATATTGCCTGAGATATTCACCGAAATACCCACCCCGCACCCCGACGCGCCCGCACCGGCGTAGGCGCTTGCGTTGAACTCCGCCGCGAGCAAGAACGGCGCGACTGTGAGTACGAAATCGGCGTTGACCGCCCAACCTGCCTTGGCGTACCAAGACCAATCGCAACTGGCAACGAGCAAGTCAACACTGCCGCTATCGCCGACCTCGATATCGCGCTTGATACCAAAACCGACGTACAGCCCCGTGCCTTCTGGTGCAGCTTTGGCGATTGGTGGACCGAGTGCACTTTCGACTTGCCCGAGCATCAGGTACCCCTTGGTCTCGGTTTTCCAAGTGCTGCTTTCGGGCAGTACCGTGACCGTGATTGGGGTCTTGTAGGTACCGATATAGACGTAGTTCTTGCTGCCCACAGAAAGTCCTGCGTAGCCTTTGACCTCGAGTATTTTCGCCAGGCGCAGCGGGCGCAAACCCGCGCACTCGATCTTGGTGTTGGGCGGTGTATTCGTATTACCCACGCACAAATCGGCGCTCAGCCCGCTCTTGCTGAACTGAATCAGCGCTCGAGCATGCGGCTGTGCTTTTGCCAAGTAGCCCTCGAGGTACGGGGTCAGCAGCCAGCCTGCGACGTTTAGGGTCACGGCAAAATTGTCGTTGAGGTCAACAAAAAGTACGCCTGCCCCATGAAAACTCGAGCCGTCGGCGAGGGTGAAGACTGCCCCGGCAATCACCTGCAAGCCCGAGCTATCTTTGAGTTTGCCGAAGCTGAAATCATCGGCGAGTGAAGCATACGCGCCGGCGGTATCCCATTTTTTGTTGTAGACAATCCCGCCGTACAGACCGTAGACATTGAGCGCACCGAAAGCTGTGACCAGTGGGCTGTCGCTCAGTGCGCCAGCATAGACCCCCCAAGCGGTCTTGCCGCCCTTGCGCTGCACGAACATCTGTGCCGTGACCTGAATGCCGCCCAAGTCCATGGTGTTGCCCACCCCGCCCGAGAGTGAACTCGAGCCGCTGCACAGACCCGAAGCGGTTTCGACGCAAAAATCTTCGCTCGCCGCCGCTAGATTGCCCAGGCTTGTTGTTTTGTAATCCACCCAAATTTCGCTCGGGGCGTGCTCGAGGTAATAGAGCTTGCCCGAAAGGGCGATTTCCCTGTCAGGAAAGGTTTGCTCGAAGCGACTTTCGGGGTTGAGTTCGCTTTTGAGCTTAAAGCCCTTGAGCACCACTTTCCCGAGGTCTTTGCCGTTTTGAATCGGGTAGCGTAATTCGGTTTTGACCGCCGGCAAGCAGTCCGAGGCGTTGCTGCTGCATGGCGCGAGGCGGTAAGCATCGGACTTGAACACAAAGTCGTAGCGTTCTGTTCCTATTTTTTGGATACCAAACTGACTGGCGGGGAATTCAAGCCCCGCAAGCTCGAGTTGTGGTGCGCCGATGCTGCGCCACTGCTGCCCGTTCATATCGAGTTCGCCGTTGGGGAAAACTCGCAAGCCCGCGAGCGCAACGCGCAAGCCCGCATCGTTTTGAATGCTCGCCTTGAGTGGGGTGTCTGGGTTGCAGGGGTTTGCGGTGTCAGTGCCGCCTTTGTTGCGCATCGCTCGGTAGTGCTGCTCGAGATTGTCCAAGAAGCCGCCCTTGACCCTGCGCCACTTGTGCTGCCAGGTCGGCGCTTGCGCTGCAAGAATATTGGTCGGGTTTTTGACCAGCCGCTTGACCGCCCAAAAAGCGCTGGCGAACTTGAGCGGGTAAGCGCCGCTTTCGTGCGCGAATACCCCGCAACCCGCGACCACGCTCGAGGCGCCCAAATCCTTTTGAATGAATTCGTCGGTAACGATTTCCCAGGTCGGCGAAACGCTGTAACCTACTTCGCCAACAAAGAATTTGCCGCGCGGCTCGAGCACGAAAAACGGCAGGTAGAACTTGCCGTTGCCCTTGCCATCCACAACTTTGGAGTGGTACATCGACATTGCAAAATTGGCGATGTCGAACTTCCAGGCATTGACCACACCTGAGCCGACATGAGCTTTGGAGACCGACCAATTGTAACCGCCCTGGTAGCTGATGTTAGCAGGAATTGGGTCTTTGAGACTGATACCCTGCTCTGCGGCTTTTGCGCCGTAACTCGCACTGTTCACGAACTCAAGACTGTTGTATGCCTTGGGCAAGAGCACACCCTGCCAAGCCGCTCCGACATCGGGTGCTTCTGCGCCGCCGTAAGTCTCGAGCAAGGCGCTGGCAGGCGGGCTTTTTGTTTTAGAAAAATCGAGCGTCAGGGTTGTGTTTTCGGGTAAGGCGACGCCGCTGCAGGCGAGGGAAAAGTCACTATCGCTCGCTTTGAAGGTCGGGGCTTTGTAAAGCCCTTCCGCGCCTGTGTGGTAGCCTTCGATACTCGCCTTGGCATTCTCGAGGTAAAAACCGCCCGCTTGGTCAAACTGAATTTTGCTGAGCGGCACAACGTAATCGTAGAGCGCTCGAGGTTTGGCGCTGGGGTTTTGCACACTTGGCTTAGCGCCTTGCGCCGCTGTGCGCACGAGCCTCGAGCCGCGCCCCTGCCCGCCGAGTTGTGGCGTTGCGCCCAAGCCAAAATTGACCGCTCCAAGCTCTGAGAGCTGTCCGAGCGAAAGGTTTTCGCTGACCGCCTCGCTGAAATTCTGTGCAGCGAAGGACTGGCTTGCGTAGATGCTCGCCACTTTGTCTGGAGGGTAGGGCTTGTTGAACGCCGGCGGGGTAAAGGATGGCGGTTGCAGTTCTTTGCTTGGGGTTTTGCCCTGCACCTTGCTTGCCTCGATTGGGCAGGTCGGGTAAGGGATGCGCAGCCGCCCTGTAACATCGGTGCTTTTGGGCATAAACACCAGCTGTTCGAGGCGCAAGCGAATGCCATCGAGCAGCGTAAGCTCTTTACCCAGGATGTGGCTGATTTTTCCTGCCTCGATGGTCGCCTTGCCCGGCAGATAAAAAACCTTGCCGCTGGCGAGGTCAGCGTTTGGGTCGAGCGCTGGCTGTGCCTTGAGGTCTGCAAACTCGAGCTTGTATGTGCCAAAATCCTTGCCGAGCAGCACCAATTCGAGCCTAGCGCTGCCGTTCATGCTCGAGAGCGAACCTTTGGCGAACTCCACTTGAAAATTGAATCCACCCATACTGAATTGCGTGGGGTGCACAAAAATTTTCAGGCTGTTGCTCGGCGACCCCTGATACGCCACCCCATTGAGGCGCTGTGGCACGAATTTCACGCTGTAGTCGCCGATTTGTGTCAGTCCCGAGAAGCTATTGAAGGGGAGTTTGAGCCGTCGCTTGCCCGCGCCTGCATCCTCGCCCCCGTTTTTGGGAAGGTTGATACTCAGGCTTGCGCTTTTTTGATTATTGGTGAACACCTCGCCCTCGAGCACTCCAAAACCCGAGTAGGTGATACTCAGGCTTGCAGATTTGGACGGTTTTGCCCCGTAAGCGAAGGTGTCAAATTCGCTCACCGCGTTTTTGTTCACCTCAAAGTAGAGCGTGCTCGAGAACACCTTGGCGCTAAACGGCTCGAGCACCTGCACCTTCAGGCTCGCGCGCTGCGCACGCGTACCCTTTTTGCCTACCCAAAAAAGGCGCAACGTCGCCTCGCCGGGCTTTTGGTAGGTGTGGCTCGCTTGGCTGGTGTCGCTGCTAGGCTCGAGTGCGCTTTTACTGCCGTCACCAAACTCGAGTTCGTAGTTCTGTTGCTCGAGCAAGCTGCTCAGCACAAAGGTTGCGGGCAGCCCAGCGCGCACTTCGGATGTGGCGGCAATCGTTTCTGTGGCTTCGGGTAGCGCGACGCGCAGCGTGGCGTAGGTGGTTTTGCCCTTTTGCGCTAGGCTGAGGGTGTACTGTTTTTGCTGCGCGTAACTGAGCGGCACGATGCGGCTCTTGGCGTTTGCGCTGAAGCTCAGTTTGGGGCGCGAATCGCCGTAGTCGAAAGTGTACTCTTGCCCAATGGTGAGCGGCTCGAGCAGTGCGTTGACAGTTTCGTCGGGATAGATTTTGTTCAGTTCGAGCGCAGGGTCAAGTGGCGAGACGAGCTTGATTTGCGCAATCACCGTCGGCGCGAGGTCGCCGACATTGACGCTGCCCACACAAACGGTTTTACCGCCGATTTTGACTTGTACGGTGTAGAGTTTTGCTACTGCGTAGCTGTGGCTCGTGCTGGCATTGCCGCTGCTGTTGGAGTTGAGCGTATCGCTGTTGCCATCGCCCCAATCGATTTGGTAGGCGCTGTTGGCAAACAGCCCCGAAACTTCGGCTTTGACTGGTTGACCTGGGCTGTTCGCGGTGAGCTGAATTTGGCAGCTCGAGCCGATTGGTATGCTCGCACTTACAATTCCACCGGGGTAACCGAGTTTGACCACATAAACGGGTTTTGCGCCCGCCGCGTAGCTGTGTTTGAGCTTACTACTGCTTTGCCCACTGATTGTGCTGCTGCTGCCGTCGCCCCAATCGAGTGTGTAGGTCACGCTCGGAAAGATATTGCCAATGCTTGCGGTTACGCTGCCCGTGTTGCCCTCGAGGCTCAGCTCGAGCGTAGGTTCGGGTACGCGCACCACCACCACTGCGAGCTGCGGTACGACCCCCGCCGCCGAGACCCTGACTGTGCGCGTTGCGTTGACACCGTATTTTTTGCTGCGTGTTGCGCTGCTCGCACCTGTAATCACTTCCTGTGTGCCATCGCCCCACTCGAGCGTGTAGCTGAGGTCGCTGTAAAGTTGTGTGAGCGTTGCGCTCAGCGTTTCGCCAATCAGCACACTGCTACTCGAGAGCTGAAGTACGGGGTTTTTGCGCTGCACAACGAGCGCGACGACCTGCGGCGGAGTGAGATTGCGCCCGCTCGTCAGGCGTACGCTGTAGACCTGCGGGGTGCTGTAGCTGTGGGTTGCCACCGCGCTGGTGCGATTGGAAAAATCCTGGATGCTTCCATCGCCCCAGTCAAGCGTGTAGTTGAGTGCACTCGAGAGATTGCCAAGCACAGCCGTCACGCTCTGGTTGGGTTCGGCGGGGTTGGGGCTAAGCTCGAGTGTGGGTGTTGGGTAACTGATGCTGATCAGAGCAAAGGCTTGGGGGCAGTTGGGGTCTGGCTGGTTTTGCGCCCAGACTTTTTGCGGCGTTGCGCGCTTACCGAGTTTGGGTCGCCAACAGCTCAACTGTACGCGAAAGGTGCCGCTCGAGTTGTAGGTGTGGCTAAAACTTTTGCTTGTGCCGTTGGTGCCGTTGGTCACGGGCGTGATGCTGCCGTCGCCCCAATCAATACCGTCCACTGCAATTACACCGCTGCTCGAGAAGGTCACAACCGCCGTGACGCTCTGCCCAACGATGCCTGTGCTCGGCAGTTGCAGCGTCTGTGCGGCGGCGGCTTGCAGTAGACACCAGAGTACAAAAAACCAGATTCGCATTGCTGCCTCCTAAAAGCGGTAGCGCACCCCAACACCAAAAGAAAAACTGTTTTGTCCTCCGCCTGTAAGTGCGCGGTTAAACTGCACTGAGCCGTTGAGTGCAAACTGTGCTGTCAGATCGTAGAGCAGCTGCAGTTGCGCCGTGCCGCTGCTCGCACCACGAAACTGAAAGCCCGCATCGAAAATCAGCTCGAGTGGTGCGGCACGCCAATTGAAGGTGGCGTTCAGGTTGCCCGAGGTCGCCTGCGTATTGGCGGGGTTGGTGTCGAGGCTCAGACTGCCGCGCAGGCTAAATTCGCTCTGTTCGGTTTTATAGCTGGCGTTGGCGCTTGCGCTGTAGCGGCTATACCACACCTGGGCGCTCGGACTGGTGTTGTAGCCAAGCCCCACGCTAAAGCGCAGCTCGCGGCTCGAGAAACCCAACGTCGCGCCGATATCGTGGCTGGGGTTTGCGCCAAAGGCACCGTCGTAGCGTGCGCCGACCGACCAACCATCCTCGAGTGCGACATCTGCGCTTGCGCCTGCGGTCAAGCCGCTCGTGCTCGAGCGCCCGATGCTAGCGCTTAAGGTGATTGGTTGCAGCGCCGTGCTGGTCAGGGTCAGGCTTTGCGTGTCTTCGGGTTTTGAGGTGATTGTCACTCGAGCGCTGAGGTTTTCGTTGGGCGTGAATTGCCAGCCCACAGTCAGGTTGCCGCCGTAGATGCTGGTGTTGTTCTCGAGCGCGAGCGTGGCACCCACCCCGAGTGTAAAGGCATCGAGTCTGCCGCGCACGCCCGCGCCCAGGTTGTGTTTGATGTTTGTGCTACTCGTGACCAACGAAGAAAAAGTATAGCTGGCATTCCAATTCCAATTTTGTGCAAGCTGCCCATTTAGACCAAGGTTTGCCACATCTACCACATAAAACCCCAGCCCCGGGCTGTCGTCGCTATCGTGTACAAAGACCAAGCTCACACTCTCGAGCGGTGTAATTTCGGTGCGTGGCAAAAGCAAAACGCCAACTGCAGTCAACCCCCAGCGCCGCCCGCTGCTCGAGCCAGCTTCGCCCGTCAGGTCTGCGCTCGCCAAGCCCCAATCGCCGCTTAACTCAAGACCAACAGTTTGTCGTACAAGTGTGGTGTTTTTGATGACAAAACCAAACCTGTTGCTCTCGAATTTGTATTTAAGCGCCGCATCGAGTGCGAAACCCGAGGTGAACTCCGCGCCCGCATAGGGATAAAAAAAGCGCAGTTGCACGAAGCCCTCCTGCGCTTTTACCCAACACCCCATGCCGAACACCAGTAGTACGAGTATATTTCGCATAACCTAAAGTGTAATCCATACTGCGAATTTTGCATGAGTGCGCTTTATTCGTGTGCACGTATGCTCGCCTGCAAGGTGCTATCAGTCTCGGCTGGGTTGCCAAGCCAGCGCCTCGAGTGTGGCGCGAATGAGTTTTTTAGTGGCTTCTTCGTTTGAAACCTCTGCGCGTGTGTCGCCGCCCTGCTCGCCGTAGTCGCCAAACTGGGCGTGATTCATGCCTGCAATTTCGATGTATCTGGCGTTGGTGGGCGCAAAAATCTTGGTCGCTTCTATTTTTTGGGGCGTGGCAAGCCCGTCGCGGCTGCCAAAAATTGAAGTGACGCTCACTTGGCTGCTCGAGAGGTCAAAACTCTTGTCGCAGTAGGCTGCCCAAAAAATGAGCTTTTTGATTCTGCCCGAGTTTTTGGCGTAGCTGCACGCCATCGCTCCGCCCAAGCTGTGCCCTGCAATCGCCCACTCGAGGTTTGGCTGCGCGCTGATGATTGCATCGGCGGCATTTTGGTTAAAGACCGCAAAATTGAGCGGCATCTTTGGAGCAACCACAGTGTACCCAGCCTCGGCGATGGCGCGAAGTGGTGCAGCATAGGCTTCGGCTGTGACGCGCGCACCCTGATAAAAAATCAAACCTTTGCCATTTGGTTGTGCGGGTGTAAAACGCAAAACAGCATCGTTGTTTTCGACCGTTATCTTGCCGTCAGGCTTGAGCGCGGTTTTGGCAGTCTCGAGCGCAGGAAACGGGCGTGAAACGATCAACAAAACGCTTCCTAGCGTGAGCAGTACAACGCCAAAAACAAGCAGGGTATTGCGAATCCAAGGTTTCATGAGTGCCGAGTGTAATCGTTTCATCCACCCAAGACTGCAAGCCAGCCAATATATTCAAGATTAAAGCCGTAAATCTGTCTTAAATTGCTCAAGATGTGTAAAGTGTTTACAAATCGGTTATCCTGCTGCCAATTTAGGAGTGACACTATGCCAACCACCAAAGCCGAAGTTCTGAAAGCCCTGCAAAGCCAAAATGTGCGCTTTTTGCGCTTACAATTTACCGATGTGCTCGGCGTTGCCAAAAACGTTGAAGTGCCTTTTCCCCAATTCGAGAAAGCCCTAGATGGACAAATCATGTTCGACGGCAGCAGTATCGAAGGGTTTACCCGTGTTGAGGAGTCGGACATGTTGTTGCAACCCGACCTCGAGACATTTAGGGTTTTTCCTGTGTTTAGCGAATCTGATGTCAAACGCGGACGGGTGGCTCGAGTGATTTGTGATGTTGCTCTGCCCGATGGTAAACCATTTGAAGGCGACCCTAGATTTGCCCTAAAGCGCATGCTCGAGAAAACCCAAAAAGCAGGTTTTGACCGCGCCAATTTTGGACCAGAACTCGAGTTTTTTTTGTTTCAGCGCTCCAATCAAGACACCGCAACGACCATCACTCATGATGCTGCGGGCTATTTTGACCTTGCGCCGCTCGACAAAGGCGAAGAAGCGCGGCGCGATATGGTCAACTATCTGCTCGAGCTTGGTTTTGAAGTCGAAGCTGCACACCACGAAGTTGCCCCAGGACAACACGAAATAGACTTTAAGTAT
>JBKBVO010000213.1:0-3547 GCA_046289535.1 Deinococcales bacterium
CACAAATTGACTATTTTGCAGCAGCGGCTCGAGCCGCTTTAAATTATCTTTGGTATTTGCAATATCCAACTTTGTTTGAACTAAGGTTGCACCGATGTTGGTTTTTACAATCGCAGACAATTGGGCGTTAAAATACTCTATTGCTGCTTGCTCAAACCGCTTAGCGCGTTCAAAAGCCTGTTGAGCGGTCGAACCTTGACTTGATAGGGTAAGCAATGATTTTTTTTCATCGAACTTTGCTTTGTAGTGATTGCCGAGGCGCTCCTCGCCTAACTTCTCCGCCAAAGATTCGTTATTCACAAGCTGGATAAACCCTTGGGAAAGCCCCAATACATTCGGTGCAGCCTTAAATTCAGAGCGTCCGTTATCTACAGCAAGATTGATCACCACTTGGCTACTGAAATTGGCGGGCAAAACAAAAGATAGCAGTAAAACGAGCGCCCCAAGTCCAAGGCTAAAGCCCAAAATTAAAACCAAGTTCCTTTTCAAAACGAGGTAGACATCACGCAGGCTGATTTCTTCACTCGAGCTTTCCATTGCCAAAAAGCTTAACAAACCCCAGCGAAAGGCTTCAACAGATTTTTCACACAATTTGCAGGGGTAAACTCGTGTCCTGAGCAAAGCGAATACAGATGCCTGAGCGTATGGACACCTGCACTGTATGCGCCGTGTTACTTTTGGAGCAATGAAACTGCTCGCTTTTGACCTTGATGGCACGATCGTCACCCACGACTATCAATTGCCGCAAAACATCCTGAATGCCATTTTTGCCGTCAAAAAGGCAGGTCATTTGGTCACAGTCATCACCGGACGAATCTTAGCGAGCGCCCAGCCGTTTATCAGCCAACTACAACTCGAGACCCCTTTCGGTACAGCTCAGGGCGGGTGTATAACCCATCCCGATGGCAGTTATATGCGCGATTTACGCCTCTCGCATCAAGACACAAGCACTATCATCGAGCATTATAGTTCGGAGGTCACTGAGTTTTTTGTGCCCTTCGAAGCCGAAGTCTATGTCAAAAATCCAGACTCGATTCGTCCCGATGGCAAACCATATTGGGATTGGGTGCGTTCTGAAGGGCGACAAGTACAGGCTTTTACCCATTTTCCAAAAGTAGAACCAGCCAAACTAATCCTGCATGACAATGGCGTGATCAGACACCTGAAATCCTTGAGCACAAGCTATCCAAAGCACACATTCTACCCCTGGGGAGATTATTTTCTCGAGATTGCCCCTCCGGGAGCACACAAGGGAGCAGCGCTCGAGATGATTGCCAACTATCTTGGTATCAAACAGCAAGACACCATTGCCTTTGGCGATGGCAACAATGACCTCTCGATGCTCGAGTGGGCAGGGTACAGTGTGGCAGTTGGTCAGACCGAAGCCCATGAAAGCGGCTTGGCAGACGAAACGATTGCACCACCCGAGGAAAATGGCGTGGCAGATTGGTTGACACAGTGGCTAAGATCATAGACATTGAAGGTATTGGTAAAACATTTGCTGCTAAACTCGAGGCACAGGGTATCCGTACCACAACCACGTTGCTCAAGCGTGCTTCGCACTTACGCGGACGCAAAGACCTAGCCCTACTGTTGGGAGTGAGTGAAAAGCGGTTATTGGCTTGGGTCAACCGCGCCGATTTGATGCGCGTGCCGCGTATCGGTACACAGTTCTCGGATTTGCTCGAGGCAGCGGGCGTAGACACAGTCAAAGAGTTGCGTAACCGAATTCCAGAAAATCTACACCCAAAGTTACTGGAAGTGAATGCCGCCAAGAACCTAGCACGGCGCGACCCCACACTCGAGGAAGTTTCTGCATGGGTTGTCGCAGCCAAAAAACTAGCCCCCTTGGTCACGCATAGCGCCAAGGGCGAACGCTTACTCACCCACCAGATGCGACAAAAAGCCAAGCGCGAACAACAAAAATCCCCTCGAGAACATTAAATCCGAGGGAATTTTTTGGTGGGCGATCGCGGACTCGAACCGCGGACCTCCCCGTTATCAGCGGGGTGCTCTAACCAGCTGAGCTAACCGCCCCCTTGCCCTTACGCAGGGCGCGAGGGCAGACTTTAACATTCACGGCGCAACTCGTCAAGCACCCCTGAGGGTTTTAGTCTTCTGACCCCAAAAAAGTGGCTTTAAAACGCTTAAAATCTGAATCCATATCGCTAAAAAACATCATCAGTTCTTGCTGCGAAAGTTTTTTCTCTCCGTGTAAAATCACGCTTCCATCTGCAAGTGTTTGCTCCAAGAGCAAGTGCGTAAAAGTTTGGCGGTACATCACACAGAGTGAATAACCGTTTTCAATTTGAATACGACTCATAAGAGTCTCCTCAACAGTGCATGAATTTGGGGCTGCAGCCACACCTAGCGTGGTCCGCACTGCTGCCGTTGTTCACGGTTTGCCTTATCACCGTGAGTGCCATTCAGCAGCGACAATTGTAGTCCTTAATAATTTTTTTTAAACATCAGAGAGGCTAGCAAAAACCCAATTCTCAAGTCTAGGAAACATATTTTGTGCTCGAGCAAATTCGTGCCAAAATATAGCCATGAGACTGCTACACACCGCCGATTGGCACGCTGGACGCACCTTGCGCGGGATCGAGCGCACCAGCGAAATTCGTGCAGCATTGCACGAAATCCGCCAGATTGCACAACACCAAAAAGTAGATGCGGTACTCGTTGCAGGAGATATTTTCGACATCCCCAATCCAAGTGCCGAAGCCGAGAGCGCCGTCTATGAATTTTTCCTCGAGCTAGGGCTACCCAGTGTGGTGATTGCAGGAAATCACGACAGCCCACAGCGCTTGGAGAGCGTAGCGGGTTTATTGGCTCGAGTCAAAGCCAGAGTTTTAGGGGCAGTTCGCCCCGACATACAAGCCCTCGAACTCGAGCTTGAAGCTGGGAAATTGGTGGTGGCAGGGTTGCCATTTTTATCAGAGCGCCGCCTCATTAAAGCTGCCGATTTACTCGCCGCACCCGATATGGGCAAATGGCGACAAAAATACCGCGATGGAATGCGCTTTTTTATCAATCGTATCAGTCAAGGTTTTCGTGCTGATGCAGTCAATATCTTGATGCTCCACACCACCTTAGACGGTGGAGTTTTATCGCATTCTGAACACGAATTCTATGTTGGAAACAGCTACTCGCTTGACCCTCAGAGCTTTCCCTCGAGTGCCCAATATGTAGCCTTGGGACATCTGCATAAACCCCAAGAGCTAGGTGAAGCCCCACCTGTACAATATTCGGGGAGCATTATCCAACTGGACTTTGGCGAAGCAGGTGAACAAAAACGTGTAAACCTGATTGAAGTTGCCCCCGGTAAACCAGCGAAAGTACAGCACTTAGCGCTCTCGAGCGGTAAAACTTTGTATAACCTACAAAGCGATTTAGATGGTTTAGATCGTCGTTTGGAGGATTTGCGAGGAGTTGTAGGGCATGTCAAACTTAAGGTTTCGCTCGAGCAACCCCTGCCAGGACTAACAGATCGCATTCTCAACAGCATCAAAAGTTGGGGGAACCCCGAACAGCTTTTTGTGGTAGA
>JBKBVO010000214.1:0-3541 GCA_046289535.1 Deinococcales bacterium
GCCCAGAATCAGGGCAGCCAAAAACGGCATTGTGACTTCTCGAGTAACCATCCGAGCTTCAGTCTGACACTTCGGTATGAGAAGTTGGTCTCACGCGTCGGAGTGAGATTGCGGGAGCAAATAGCTATCGGTCAGGTTTTTGAGGCGCTCGGCGAGGGCAGCTAATTCGTCGGCCGCACTTTGGTTTTGTTGTGCAGTGTGCAGGGTTGCTTCGGCATTTTGTTTTAAGTGGCTCATGGCATCGGCAATCTGATTCATGCCCACGCTGTGTTGCTGCACCGAGGCGCTAATCATCTGAGCATTTTGTGCGGCATTCTCGATGGCTTTGTTTAATTGCGCAATCACTTCGCTCACCCTCGCAATGCTTTCTACGCCCGCCTCGGCGACTTTGATGCCCTGCTCGGTGGTCATGACCGCGCTGTTGGTCGAACTTTGAATCTGCGACAATAAATCGCGCACGCGCTGTGTGGCATTTTTGCTGCCTTCTGCGAGGGCGCGAATCTCGAGTGCGACCACACTAAAGCCTTTGCCGTGTTCGCCCGCTCGAGCTGCTTCGATGGCTGCATTCAGGGACAGCAGATTGCTTTGGTCTGCAAGTTTGCTCACTGTAACAATGATTTCACCAATTGCCTGGGTTTGCTCGGAAAGTGCGAGAATGTTTTCGGCGATATCGCCGACACGAGCTTTGATTTCTGCCATGCTCTGGTCGGCAGAAGTGGTAGCTTGTACGCCGAGTTCGACCACTTGGCGAATTGCGCTTGCGGCTTCACGGGTTTGGATCGCGTACTCGAGTGCTTGTGCGGTGGTGGTCTGGACTTCTTCTACTGTGGCGGTGGTCTGTGCGATTGCGGCGAATTGTCCACTCATGCTGCTGGTTTGCTGCTTGCTGCTCGAGCGCACTTGCACAGAAGCGCTCGAAAGAGCAAGTGCACCTTTTTGCAACTCCTCGAGCAGCTTGGTCAGGTTTTGGGTCATGTCCATGAAGGCTTTGCCGAGCGTATCCTCGCTCGAGATGGGTGTGACTTCTTGCCGCAAATCGCCCTGTGAAATCGCGCTTGCTACCTTTGCCATCTGTGTTTGGTAGCCGATGATTGCGCGAAAAGATTCGGCGAAGCGCCCGAGTTCGTCTCTGGAGTAGTGCCCAAGGTCTTGCTCGAGCTTGCCTTGTGCCAAGCTAGTGGCGTGCTGCCCGAGTCTGATTAACCCTTTGCTCACATAGCGCGTGGCAAAAAGCACAACCAGCACCACAACCACCAACACCGCCAAACAGACCCACAGTACCTCGAGCGCACTGGTGTTCACCGATTGCTCGAGTGATTTGTAGCTTTCGGTCGCAAAGTAGAGCCAACCCAAAGACCCATCGGAGCGATACCAGCCCTCGATACCCTTATCTGGTGTGATTTTGTCGTAGTTGTTGCCGATAACATAGCCCTCTGTTTTACTTTTGTGTGCGGTCTGCGCGGCGCTTTGCAAAATCTTTTGCTTGCGAATGAAGGTTTTGTTTGGGTGTTGCAGCACTAAGCCCTGGCGATTGACAATCACGAAATTGATGGTCGAGTATTCGTTTTCGCCGCGCTCTACGAGCGCATCTACAATGGTTTCGACTTCTGACCACAGGCACAGCAGGCTCAAAACCCCGACCACCTGCCCTTCTGTATTGCGCAGAGGAGTCGAAAAACGCATGCCCAGCACTGGCGTTGGCTCGAGCCTTTGCTGCACTGCATCTGTGTCTGGCTCGAGTTGATGCACTTCACCGGCAGCGAGGGTGCGCGCTGCCTGAAACCACGGCTCTTTGGCGAGGCTTTGCCCAACCCAAGTGCGCGTCTCGAGTGCTTCTCCGCTCTGGTCTTGGGCGGCAAGGGCGAGAACTCTGCCGTTTTGGTCTACAACAGTAATTTGGCTGTAAATGTTCTTGTTGTTCTCGAGCAAGCGCGCTGTGCGCCCCTGGAGTGTTTGGTCAAGCTGGATGCTGTTTGCAATTTGCAGGGTATCGGCGCGGCGTTCTGCAATCTGCGCTTCGACTCGAGCCGCAAGGTGGTAGGCGTAGTTTTGCAACCACACTCCCCAATCGTTTTCCAAGGCGCGCACGAGGTTGCTTGTGTACAGCATAAAAGCGATGGCGAGTACGGGAAAGAGACCACCAAAAGTAATCAGCATGATTTTGCTGGCGAAATTTTGTTTTGCAAACCAGTCGAGTATGCCCTGCATCGCTTTTAGCATTCTAACTCAAGGGCGCTACCGATGTCGCTCAAAATGTCGCCGATGTCCTCTATTCCCACCGAAAAGCGCAGCAAGCCGTCCGTGACTCCAATTTTGGCGCGAGCGGCAGCACTCAAGGCACGGTGGCTGGTTGCCGCAGGATAAGAAAGTGTGCTCGAGACATCGGCAAGGCTTGGGGCGAGCGGAATGGCAGTGGCGATAGCTTTGACAAAGCGCTGAGCGGCAGGTGCCCCACTGCGCAGCTCAAAACTGAGCATCCCACCAAAGCCCGCCTTGAAGAGTTGTTTT
The DNA here is from genome assembly GCA_046289535.1 of Deinococcales bacterium. Lineage (GTDB taxonomy): Bacteria > Deinococcota > Deinococci > Deinococcales > JAAFIG01 > JAAFIG01. Next base: position 2,509 of record JBKBVO010000214.1, read on the forward strand.
GCCAGCTGATGCTGGGCGTGCGACTCGAGTCCGGGGTAATTCACACGAATCACTTGGGTGTGCGACTCGAGATAGCGAGCAACCGCAAGCGCATTTTGGCTGTGCTGTTGCATGCGCAAGCTGAGGGTTTTTGCGCCCAACAGTGCCAACCACGCATCGAACGCCGATATGCTCGCTCCCATGCGCACAATTGCATCCCTGGCGGGCTGCAAAATAGCCTTGCGCCCAATTGCCGCTCCGCCCATGACGGTGCCGTGTCCACCAATGTACTTGGCGAGGCTGTGTACAACCACGTCCGCACCGTACTCGAGTGGATTGAGCAGCGCGGGGCTGGCAAAGGTGTTGTCCACGCAGACGCTCAAACGACATTCGTGCCCGAGGGCGACCAGCCGCTTGAGGTCGGCGACGCGCAAAGTCGGGTTGGAGAGGCTTTCTAAGTGCAACCATTTGCTGTTTGGTCGAAGTGCAGCTTTGATTGTATCCGGGTCAGAGGCATCCACAAAGCTTGCCTCGAGTCCAAAACGCGGTAGGTCGGCGTTTAAAAGTGCAAAAGTGCCACCATAAGCGTTTTGATCGGCAAGGATATGATCGCCCGCACTGAGGTTGCCCAAGAATAGCGCCGATATTGCTGCCATACCACTGCTGGCAACCAAGGCGCTTTGCCCGTGCTCGAGTTCGCACAGTAAATCCTCGAGCACTGTAGCGTTGGGGTGTCCATTGCGATAATAAATGTAGCCGTGTTCTTGCTGATAGACAGCTTCGAGCTGCTCCAGACTTTCAAAGGCGTAAACCGTAGATTGGTGAATGGCGGGGTTGATTGGGCTGGATGCGCCCACGCGCATATGGATACCGGCTCTAGCGGCGCGGGTACTCGGCTTCACGCCAACAGCATACCTGTTCAGACCGGGGCATGGTAGCGCACCTCAGGCTCGAGACCATGCAGCGCTTGCATGGCTTGCAGCGAAAGGTGCCTGTTGCTGCGCCATGGGCGGTACTCACGCTTGCCTTCCATCAGCGCATATCCGCGCATGCC
>JBKBVO010000023.1:0-17781 GCA_046289535.1 Deinococcales bacterium
GGTAGTGCTCGAGTGTGAGACCCTCAGTGTAAGCGGGTTTGAGCGCCAAAATGGCGATACTCAGCAACGGAATCAGACTCGAGCACACAAACCAAATACCCACCGCCAGCAACGCGAGGTGTTGCGCGCTCTTTGCGCGCTCACCGAGACTTGGTGTGGCTTCGCTGTCTGTCGAACGCAAAAGCAGCGTGGGGAGTGCGACCAAGCACAATAAAAACGCTACGCCGCTTGCCGCTGAAAGCGGGTTCTCGAGCGTCGGATTGAGCAGCCGCGCATAGGTCAGGGTCGCAAGCGTATAGACTTTGGCGGGGAAGCCTAAAATGGCGGGCACGCCAAAATTGCCGAGCAAGCTGAGCGCTACTAAGCCTGCTGCTGCCACCAAGCCGGGGCGCGCCAGCGGCAGGGTGACGTGTCGCAGGGTTTGCCAAGCATTGAGCCCATGGACTCGAGCGGCTTGGCTGTAGCTTGCGCTTTGGCTTTGCAGGCTCGCACGAATCAGCAGGTAGGCAAGGGGGGTGTAGTGGGTCGTCCAGGCGAGCAAAATCCCTACCCAACCATATATATTTAAAATCTGCTCTCTGCTGAAGGGGTTTCCTGCGCCAAGTGCTGCTAGCCACGCGGTTGCGCCAATAAACGGTGGTACTAAATAGGGCACAATCACCAGCCCGTCCACCCAACGCGGCAGCTGCGCTTCGCACATCAGCAATGCCAGTGCCCCACCTAAAAGCAGACACAGCAGCGTACCCAGAGCGACCAAGGCTACAGTATCGAGCAACACCTCACGCTCGCGCAGCGCAGGCAAGAGGTTGCCCAAACCGCGCTGTAAAACTACAGCGATGGGCAACAGTGCCGCGCCGACCAGCAGCGCTGCCAGCGCTCTACTCACTTGAGGTCAAAGAGTTTGCTAAAGCGCTCGCCAAGTTCGCTGCGGTTGGCGCTGATGAATGCAGCGGCGCTCGAGATGGTGTTGAATTTGGCGGGCGCACCGCTCGGGCGGGCTGCACTGCGCACCACGGGTATGTAGTTTTGGCGCACAAACAGCGCCTGCGACTGCGGGCTGAACAAGAACTGCAAGAATTCTCGAGCCAGTGTTTGGTTTTTGCTGCTCTTCAAGACCCCAATCGGGGTTGGTACCAAAATTGCGCCCTCGCTTGGGTAGACAAGCTCGAGCGGTGCGCCTTTTTGTTTTTCAGCGCGCAGATTAAAATCGGTGGTGATGGCAATGCCGTATTCGCCGTTAATTAGCTTATTGATGGTGATTGGGTTGCTCTGCTCGATTTTCATGCCGTTGGCTTTAAGCCCTTCAAAGTACTGCCAGCCGAACTTGTTCACCAATGTACCGACCGTGGAGAGCGCCGCACCACTGAAAAGCGGGCTGGGCATGACCAACAGGTTTTTGTACTCGGGCTTTTGCAGGTCGCGGTAGCTGCGTGGCAACCCACTGATTTTGCGTGTGTTCACCCCGAGCACGTTGTAGAGCAAACGTGCTTCGTAGTACTTGCCGCCCTCGTAAACACTGGTTGCAGGTACGCCGCTAAAAGTTGGGGCAATGCGCGTCAAGCGGTCTTTTTGACTGAGCTGGGCAAAGTAGGTTTGGTCGGCGACCCAGAGTAAATCGGCTTGTGGGTTGTTAGCGCCGAATTCCGCCTCGAGCTTGGCACTCACTTCGCCCGTGCCGGAGCGAAACAGGCGCACTTCGGTGCCGGGGTTCTGCGCCTTGAATAAATCAATGTGCTGTTGCACACTGGCTTGAATTTCCGAGGTGTAAAGCGTGAGCACACGCTGTGGTTGGGCAAGGCTCGAGACACCGAGAGTAGATGCCACCGTCAAGAGTAAAAAACGCCTTTTCACGCTTCACATGTAACAAGTTTTTAGTCAGGTGATTGTCAGGACAGAGTGCTTTGTGCACCCAGTGCGCTGCCGTTTCGCTAAAAGTCTTTGCACTCGTGTAGCAAAAGAAAGCTTGTTTGCACCTTACTTCGAGTGAGGGGTTTTGTTTTGGTGTCTAGGCGAAATGTTCGTAACTGGGGTATCATAGAGCGCTTTTATGAATCAATTCTTTGGTGTTTGGCGTTTGATGCGCTTTCAGGATTACGGGGCTGCGGTGGTTTTTACCACCTGCCTTGGGGTAGCGGCAGCAGGCGGCACTTTTGGCTGGAAAATGGTGCTGGTTTTGGTAGCAAACTGGCTGGTGGTTGGTTTTGCCTTTATGTACAACGATGTTGAAGATGCCCCAGATGATGCCAGGGATCCTAAAAAAGTGAAGCGCAACCCCGTCACCGCAGGTTTGATTTCGGCAAAAGCCGCTAATATTGCTTCGTTTGCTGTGGTAACCATTGGCTTTCTCCTTTTTATTCCACTTGGTACCAAGGCGCTCGTTTTGGCGGGGATTACCGCTGTGCTGGGTTTTTTGTATTCGTATCGTCCTATGCGTTTTAAGGGTATTGCGGTGGTGGATGTGGTTTCGCATATGCTGATGCTCTCGAGTTTCCAGTTGCTGTGCGGCTATTTTGCTTTTGCCGACACCCTCAACACCGCCTATATTGCCCCGCTTCTCTCGATGACAGCTGCAAGCGCGTATGGACAGATGTACAATCAAGTGCGTGACTTTGAGGGCGACCAAAAAGCGGGCTTAAAGAATACGGCGGGCTTGATTGGGAAATCTGCCGCAATGGTTTTACTGCAATTGCTTTTAGCCATTGCGGTGATAGCAGGGGCTTATGCGCTGTTTATTCAGCAGATTGCACCGTGGTGGGTTTTTGGTTTTGGCTTTGTGCTGCTCTGCCTCGCGGTGCTGCCCGGTGTGGTGCGCGGACTCATGACCAATCAATTTGATCAAGTGCACGTGACGGTTATCAACGCTCTGCCTTTGGTGGGAACAGCGATGATGGCAGTTTGGTTTATCGCGCCTGTATTGTTCCCAGCGCTTGCTGGTTTGCGCTAAACGGAAAGCTCGAGCGCGTTGACCTTATACCCTCTTTGCGCGCTTGGCTCGCACAGGTTAAACTACGAAACGGATGAGTAGCCCTGACACTCGTACATTGGTGCAACAAGCTCGAGGTGGGCGGGTGGTTCGTACGGGTTTTCTCGAGGGTGCAGACCTTGACCGCCGTGCTTTGGCGGCTGATGGCATCCGTTTTGCGGTGCATGGCGGATTTCCCGATGCTGTGCGTGTGGTCTATACGCTCTATCCCGAGCATATCCCCACCGTGGATGACCCTGTGCGCGTTTTGCGGCTTGAGACCGAAGAACCCGATTTTGACCCCGATGATTTGCGTGTAGCCCTTGGCTTGCCTCCGGAATTGTTGGGCGATGTGCGTGAAGACCGCCAAGGTTTTATTTTTGCTACGCTGCAAAAGGGGGCAAAACAACTCGAGGGTATCAAGCAGCTTGTGTTGCTTGGGCGCACGCGCGAGGTGCAATTTGTGCCAGCTCTAGGGCAGGCTTTGGAACGCGGTAACAAGACCCGCAGTGTGGTTGTGCCTAGCCTGCGTTTAGATGTCGTGGGTGCAAAGGGTTTTGGGGTCTCGAGGGCGTACTTCCAAGGCGGCATCGAAAACAAAAAAGTGCGTGTCAATGGAGCAATCGCCACCTCGAGCACACCCGTCAAGGTTGGCGATACCCTGAGCGCCGAAGGTTTGGGCAGAATCGAATTCAAGCGCATCGAAGGCGAGACGCGGCGTGGCAATATCAAGCTCGAACTCGAGATTCACCGATAAGCCTTTGCCCATTGGTAGGGCAAAAAGCGTACCTTTGCGTTGTTGGGCAAATCTGGACGATAGCGCTGTGTAAATAAAAGCGGTTTGCCAAAGTCTGTGGCGTAATAAGACAGCAGCCTTGGCAGGTAAACCACGCTGTCTTTGACTTGACAGTCAGACAGATAGGCGTGTGTGGCAAGCTCGAGTTGTTGCTCGAGTTGCGCTGCCTGATAATTCCGAATGGGCGGGCACGAAGCCGCACCGCAGTTGAGGGCAAAGTGGATACGAGCATCGAGCGGCAATACCCATTTGGCTCGAGGGTCGTTTTTGGCAAAGGGCGGCAAACCCACCAAGGCGGGGCGATTAGCGCGCAGGATGCCGTGTTCGATTTGATTGAGGGTCAGCACAAGCCCATCTATGCGGTAAGCGTAAGCGTTAAAAAACCCCAGTGACTCGAGCACACTGTTTTGAATGTTTGCAGCGTGCATGGCGTGGAGTGTAAGCGCGTTATACAAATTGAGCCAGAATGCTTTGGCAGCTTGTGGCTCGAGCGGCACGCTAAAAGATGCTTGGCTTAGAGGTGTGAAATGATTTGTCCGAGCGAACTCGAGTGCGGCTTCGGAGCTGGTGGGTATGCTAGGCATCGGGTTGAGGATTTGGACTTTGGGATAATAAAGCGCAGCTAAAACCAAGCGAAGCAGGTCGAGCGTATTTTGTATCATCTGAGCGTACCCCCTTGAGTTCGGCTAGGCTTTCGGTCAAAATACAAATTATCATGTGGTTCCGAGTTTTGCTGGTGTGGTGTTTTTGTTCTGGTATGGTGGCAGCCTCGCCTGCTTCCGAACTGGTTAAACAGTATCTGGATTTTGTGGAGCAGTATCATGTCGAAGCCGATTCACTCAATATTGGCGCTTTGCAAGAACGCATTCAGACCATGCTGATTTCGCGTTGTGGTGCAGATGTGAATTGCCCAAGCAGCAGAATTTATCCAGACCTCAAAAGCATAACCCAAAGTCTGGATGGAGTATCGAACTTTATTGCCCAGCCTGATATCGAGCGCTTGCGGCTCGAGCAGCTTGGCGATGCCAATTTAGACACGCGCTTTGCGTTAGGTATCGAAGTGATTGATAACATTGTTTATCGTGTATTAACTGGCTCGAGCGCTTTTGACAACGGCGTGAAACGAGGCGATAAGGTCTTGGGTATCACCAGACAGGGACAAGTGTGGACACAAGCTACCTTCCCCGATGCAAGCCCTGTGTTGCTGCGACTCGAGCGTGCAGGGCAGGTTTTTGAATTGACCCTAACACCTGCTCCAGGCTTGTTGATGGGTTTACAAAACCCCGAAGGGCGAATGCTCGATGCCAAAACTGGCTATTTGCGAATACCTGGTTTTAAGGCGGTTGGTACAGCCCAACGGGTGCACAACTTGTTGTCCAATTTGGTATCGCGGGGCGCACAAAAGTTGGTGCTGGATTTGCGTTTTAACTCTGGTGGGTATCTGGATGAAACTCTGCTGGCTTTGAGTGCTTTTTATCAGGGCGAAATCCTTAAACTTCGCTCTCGAGTGGCGATCCTCACCTATGTACTCAAAAACGGTGTACTCGAGGCAGTGGGTGCGGAAAACAAAGTTTTGCTTGAGTTTCCTTTTCACTTTAAGGGCAGTGTTGTTGTTCTAGTCAATAGCCAGACCTCGAGCGCTGCTGAAGTGATGGCGCTGGCGTGGCAACGCGGCAGCTACACCAAATTTGTTGGCGAACCCAGTGCGGGACGCTCAAAGTATGCCACCTTACCCATCGGCTTGATAGACGGTAGCCAACTGCGCTTGGCAGTGATTCGGCATCTGTACCCTTCAGAGCAACCTTTGCTCGAGAAACTTATTCCGGATTTGACCGTCAAAGACGACTTGCAAGCCCTGAACAAAGGTTTAGACCCCATTCTCGAGGCGGCGCTGTTGCAACTCAGGTGATACTGTTTACAGGCTATCGGTTTTTCAGTTTTTGACCTTCAAAGCGCTCGAGCGCAGCAATTGCCTGTTCTGGTACGGGGCTGGTTTTGTTTTGTTCGGCATCAAACCAAACATGGGTGCTTTTGGCTTTGGCGGCAAGTCCATGATTGGCATAGATTTCGTAGATAAAAACCAAACTTTTGTTGCCAATGCTCGTGCACGCCATTTTTATCTCGAGTTTGTCTCCTAACAGTACGGGACGCAAGTAGTCTATTTGGTTGGCAACTAAAATGGTGCTCGGTTTTTGGTCGCGCAAACCCAGGTGCCTGAGGTAAGCGATGCGCGTTTGCTCGAGATAACTGAAATAGACTGCGTTGTTGACATGACCGAGCACGTCTATATCACGGAAACGGATTTCGGGCTGGTAAGAAAACTTAAACATTGCTCGAGTGCTCAGAGGCGTAGCAACAGCGCTGCGACTCGAGCCTCGCTGAAGTCGCCCTTGAGGAGTTCTTTGCCGTTTTTGTCGGTCAGCACTGGAATCTCGAAAGCATACAAACGCATCGCCGCTTCGTCCTCGAGGATATTCACTTCGCGGTATTCGAGTTTGGCTTGCTCGAGCAGCGCCTTGGCGTGCTCGCATAGGCAGCAGCCTGGCTTGGAGTACAAAATCATGCCCGATGCTGCGCTTTCTGGTGCTCATCGCCGTGCACGCCTGCCATCAGCAGCCCGAGCTTTTCTTCGGTGGCATCCTGTTGCAGCATTTCGCCGACAATTTCGCCCTCATACATCACTAAAATACGATCAGAAAGGCTCATCACTTCGCCTAAATCGGCACTGACCAAGAGCACGCCCAAACCTTTGTCGCGCGCTGCAACGATACTGTTGTGAATAAATTCGATCGCGCCGATATCTACACCTCGAGTTGGCTGCGAGGCGACCAAAATTTTCGGGGCTCGAGTCATTTCGCGCGCGACAATAATTTTTTGCGCGTTTCCGCCCGAATAACTCTTGGCGGGGTTTTCGATCGAACGCGGGCGCACATCGAACTGCTCAATCAGTTGGCGCGCATTTTTTTCGATGGCATCGAATTTTAACAAACCCAAACTGCCACAGAATTCATTGCTGAAGTGATCTCCCAAAATCAGATTTTCTTGGGTGCTGTACTCGACCACCAGGCCACGCTCGTTGCGGTCTTCGGGGATGTGCGAGACCCCCGCAACGCGTACCGAGCGCGCATCCTGATGCACTTTTTTGCCGTTGTAGATAATTTCGCCCGTATAAGATTGCAGCCCGGTAATCGCTTCGACCAGCTGGCTCTGACCGTTGCCCTCGACCCCGGCGATGCCAACGATTTCGCCCTCGTGTACGGTAAAACTTACACCGTTCACCTTGGCGCGCTCGCCCTTTTCGCCAACCGTGACTTGGCGCAACTCGAGCGCTGCAGCGCCAGGTGTGGCTGTGCTTTTTTTAACTTGCAGCACCACTTCGCGACCGACCATCATGTTGGCGATTTCCGGCGGGGTGATGCCCGGTGTTGGTACGGTGCCAATCATTTTGCCGTTGCGCATGACACTAATGCGGTCAGAGACCTCAATCACTTCACGCAGCTTGTGCGAAATAAAAATCACCGCGTTGCCCGCTGTGGCGTATTCGCGCAAGAACTTAAACAGCTCCTCGGTCTCGAGTGGGGTTAAAACCGCCGTGGGTTCGTCCAAGACCAAAATGCGGCTTTCGCGGTAGAGCATTTTTAAGATTTCGACTTTTTGCTGCAAGCCCACGGGGAGTTCTTCGATCACATCATCAGGCGAGAGTTCAAAGTTGAATTTTTTGATGAGTTGATCAACTTTTTTTCGTGCTGCAGTGTAATCGAGTGCAAAGCGCGAACCCGGCTCGAGTCCTAAAATAATATTTTCCGTCACCGAGAGCGGCTCAACCAGCATAAAATGCTGGTGCACCATGCCAATACCTGCTTCAATTGCATCGTTAGGGCTGTGCAGCGTGAGCACTTTTCCATCAATAATAATTTCACCGCGGTCGGGGGCTTGCATCCCGTAAAGGATTTTCATCAGTGTGCTTTTCCCCGCCCCGTTCTCGCCAACCAAGGCTTTGACTTCACCCCAGCGCACATCAAAAGAGACGTTGTCATTGGCAAGAACCAAGGGAAACTGCTTGTGAATGTTGTTCATTTGCACAGCGAATTCAGCAGCATGGGTCATGCAACGTATTCTGCCACAAAAATATGCTTGGCGTGCGAGTGCATTGTGGGCGTTAGCTATTGCAAGTTTTGGCTATTTGTGCTTTACTTCGCCCGAAGTGAGGTGCCCTTTTTGGGTGCTCGAGTCCAGCCTCGGTATAGCTGGTTTGGCGGAGTCTGTCGAAAACAGGCTTCTTTTTTATTTTTTATTTTGCAAGCTCGAACTGGAGGTTCAAATATGCTCAACAACCTAAAAAACAATCCGGCTTTTCCGGGCATGGTGCTCGTCGCTGTGGCGGTCATCGCCATTGTCTGGGCGAATTCGCCTTTTGCTGCTGCTTACGATGCAATGAAAAACGCGCGTTTGGCGATACCCTTTTTAGCGCTTGACAAGCCGCTCGAGCTGTGGGTCAACGACCTTCTGATGGCGGTGTTCTTTTTGCTTGTGGGTTTAGAACTTAAGCGCGAAATCATCAAGGGTGAACTTGCGAACCCGCGCCGCGCGGGTCTGGCTATCTTTGCCGCACTCGGTGGCATGATTGCCCCTGCTGTGCTGTACAGTGCGCTAAATTTGGGCACAGACGGCGCTTCCGGTTGGGGTATTGCAATGGCGACCGACATCGCCTTTGCAGTTGGGGTCTTGTCTTTGCTCGGCAGCCGAGTGCCGCTCCCCTTAAAAATTTTTTTAACCGCACTTGCGGTTGTGGACGACCTTGGTGCGGTATTGGTGATTGCGCTTTTTTACACCAGCAAAATCAACCTCGTTATGCTTGGGTTAGCGGGGCTTGTTTTTGCGGCGCTGTGGGGCTTGAACGCGGCTCGAGTGAAAGCGTTGCCCGTGTATTTAGCACTTGGTTTGGTGCTTTGGTACGCGGTCTTAAAAAGCGGCTTGCACGCCACAATTGCGGGGGTCTTGTTGGCGTTCACCATCCCGATGGGCAAAGAGGAGCACAACCCGCTTGAGACGCTCGAGCACGCTATCAAAGACTTTGTGGCTTTTTTTGTGATGCCCGTTTTTGCACTTTTTAACGCCGGGGTTGCCTTGAATGTGGCAGGCGGTATAAACCAAATCACCACGGGTGTATTTTTGGGTTTGCTGCTCGGCAAACCGCTTGGGATTACCCTCTTTTCGATGTTGGCGGTGCGCCTCGGGCTTGCCGAGTTGCCACGCGGTGCAAATTGGCTGATGATTCTAGGCGTTGGTACGCTCGCGGGAATCGGCTTTACGATGGCGCTGTTTATCGCCAATTTAGCCTTCCCCAAAAATCCCGAGCTGATTGAAAGCGCCAAGCTGGGTATTTTAGCAGCGAGTCTGGTGGCGGCACTCTTGGGTGCGGCGCTGTTGCTTGGTTCCGGCAAGCGTGCCGTGCAGACCGTCCAGTAGCACCAGCCTAAACAAAAAGTGGCAGCGCAGGTGCGGCAATCAGACCCGCTTTGGCGGCTTTGGCAAAAAGCAGTTGCACGGCTTTTTCGCCCTCCGCGCCGACATCGAAGCTGAACTCGTTGACGTACAAATCAACGTGCGCCTGTATGACGCTATCTTCAAGCTCGAGCGCGTGTTTTTTGATGTAGCTTTTTGGCTCGAGCGGGTGCTGGTAGGCATACTCGAGACTGGCACGCACGGCGTTGTTGAGGTTTTGTAGCGTTTGTGGTGGCAAATCGCGCCGCGCTAAAATCGCCCCAAGTGGAATTGGTAGACCTGTTTGTTCTTCCCACCACTGCCCTAAATCGAGCAACTGCGTTAAGCCGTGTTGCGCGTAGGTAAAACGCGATTCGTGGATGATCAACCCTGCATCTACTTCGCCGCGTTCGACCGCAGGCATGATTTGGTCGTAGCGCATGAAGCGCGTCTCGAGCTGCGGTTGCGCGAGTTTGAGCAAAAGTTGCGCGGTGGTGAGCGCTCCCGGGCTAGCGACGCTGCGCACTGCCTTGAGCGGCTTTTTGGCGACTAAAAGCGGACCTACTCCACGCCCAAGCGCCCCACCCGAGCGCAGTGCGATGTAATGCTCGAGCACATGGGCATAGGCGTGGTAGGAAATTTTGGTGAGCGCTAAACGCGGTTCTGTTGCCCATTGGTTCAGGGTTTCTACATCCTCGAGCACCTCTTGGATGGGTGTCTCGAGCGGGATTTTGCCGTGTGTGATTGCATAAAAAATAAATGTATCGTTTGGGCAAAAAGAATAACCAAGCTTCATGAGTCTAGCCTAAAACAAAACACAAAGGCAAATGGCAGTGGTCAGAAATACACAGCAAAATTCCAAATGTTCGCCCTAAGTGGCAAAGGCTGGCTTGGAATCGGGTGCTCGAGACAGCTCTGCTCGGCAAAAACAGCCACGTGCTCTTTGGCTTGCGCCGCAGTAGTGCCACGAGTGTCTTTGCTCGAGCGATTTGATGGTCGGTGGGTGGTTACGGGGCAATATTCAGTGTAAAACCATAGCTTGTTGCCGCCACTCGGCTGCCGTTTTGCAGCACCAAGGCGTATTTTCCAGTGCTTGGTAGGGCAATTGCGACATTGGTGCACTGCGCGCTGCCAGTGGTCTGTGTGTCAAAGCATTCCTTGACGACTTGACCCGTGGGGCTTATGACCACATATTTCACAAAGGTAGGTGTCGTGACTGAAATGGTTAACTTGTTGCCTTGGGTAGCATCGAAGCTGTAGAGCTGCGCGTAGTCCAAGGTGCCTGTATTGCTTCCAAGAAAGGGGTTACTGACCGGTGCGGTCAGGCTGCCACTGACTGGTGTGCCAGCGCTCACATGACTCACCGCGCCCGAAAGCCGAATTTGCAGGTTTTTGCCAAGGGGAATTGCGTTTTGCTCGTTAAAAGCGGTGTGCGGTTTGACTTCGATTTGTTGTGCTTGCCCGTTGGAGCGTGCCGCAAGCCACGAGCGCGCGGTGAGGTCGCTGTAGCTTGGAAAGGCAACAGACCAAAGCAAGCCGTTCACTGGACCAACAAAAACACCGACATTGTTGGTGACTAGTGCCCATTCGCCTTGTGGTGCGTTTAAGTTGAGCAGTACGGGGATTTCACCGCTCGGGAGGCGCGCACTCAGAGTCTGATTGAGCGCTAAATCGGAAAAAGCGGCTGGTACGGCAGCAATCACTGGCACGGTCGCTGCGCCAGCTCCTGCTTTGGGGCGCAGCATCAGCACAAATTGCGGGTTATCGAGCGGTAAAGCCAAACGTTTACCCACAACAAAAGAAGCGCAACTCTGGCAGCCGCCACTGCTAAGCTTACCCTCGAGACCGAAGAGCGAAGCAAGCATGCCATCGCCGCCGACCCCAAGCAGCGAATCCCTGCCATCGAGAAAAGCTGGCGGTAACCCAAAAGAACTTGGCTCAATCAGGAAAAAATCGCCTCGAGCGCTGACGGGCAGCATGGTCTGTGTGCCAATGGCAAAGCTGCCCGCTCGAGCGACGGTTTCGACATTGCTCAGGGTCAGGGTTGTATTTGGGTCGAATGTATCGCAGATAATCACCAGTGCGCTCAAGCCGCCACTGCCTTTGAGTGGGTCTGTGAGTCCGGTGCTGTTGGCTTGGATGGTTAAAAAATCTGTTCGAGGGGCGAGTTCTTGGAGTGGCACGACCGCCACACGAACAGCTCGAGAGGCTCGAGCTTGTAGTGCGTACCAATCGCTTGGGGCGTTGAATTGTCGGAAAACTTGTACATTTTGAGTGATGCCACCCGCGCTTTCGCTGCAGCTTGCCTCGATGTTTGGGGTCAGCGCGGGGACAGCTGGAATTTCCAAGGTCACGCTGAGCTGCGAAACAAAGCCCTGTGGCGTGGAGGCGGTAATCAGGATAGGCTCTTGATAGGCGTTTACAGCCGCTTGGGGTCGCAAGCGGCTGGTGTTGAGCGGCGAGTCGGGGGTGTAACGGAATCTGTAGGTCTCGCCTGGACTTGTTGTCACCGTGCAATCCTCGGATTGTGGGCGCACAAGCGGGGCTTGACTCAGCAAAATCGGGTCTACGCACTGCCCGCGCAGCTCGGGGATCGGGTGGTTAGGCGCGTAGCGCGCTTCCCAACTGAGGGTAAATGGGGTGTTGAGAATCTTTGCTGCGAATTCGGTCTGGTTGCGCAGCTCAAGCGGCAAACCGACGCGCTCAAAAAGAATCTCACCTGCCGACTCGAGCGCACGCACAGTGATGCGCTGACTGGTCTGGCTGCGCTCACCATCGAGGTCTTCGACTGTCAGGCGCACGGTGTATTCGCCTGGTGTGAGGAAGCGGTGGGTGAATGGGCTATTGCTTTTTGTGACCAAACTTGCGCCATCACCAAAATCCCACTCGAGCTGTTCAAGCGCAACACCTTGCCCCTGCGAAGCGCTTGCATCGAAGGTATAGCTAAATGGGGCAAGGCTTGGCTGGAATTGGTGGCTAAAGCTCGCAATCGGTGGTGGGTTGTTGCGGTCTACGGTGACTGTTCTGATATTGCTGAGCACCTTGCGCCGCGCGCTTGTCACTGCCTGAAAAGCGACAAAATAGATGCTTTGTTTGACTGTTGTTGTATCCCACGTAAAAACAAAGGGAGCAGCGGTAAACGATTTGAGCACAGTTATTCTTTGGGTGAATAGGTCATAGGCAATCAATTCGACTACAATGGGTTTGCCGCTCTCGAGCGTGCCGCTTAGGTTGAGTGTGCCATCTGTGGTCAGGTCGGCGGCAGGTGTATCGAGGCGCAGGCGTATGTCCTCGAGTAGCTCGAGTTGGATTTCGTGTTCTGTCACGCTGTTGGCGCTGCTCGATATGACCTTGCTACCGCAGGCATCTACAATCTCGAGGTCGGGCTTTTTGGCGACAGGTGTACAGACTGTCAGCTGCACGGCGCTCGCGGCGGGGACAATCAGTTCGGGGCTGAATTCGCCAATCGGGACTCTGGTTTCGGCAATGCCGCGCGGTGTGTCGGGATCCAGGCTTTCACCTTCGAGGTCGCAGCTTTGACCAAGCGGAATAAATGCCGCGTTGTTGCCCAAGCACTTGACACGGACGTGCGCGGTTTGGGGTGCAACGTCAATGTTCCACCAACTAAAATGGCTGACTGTCGCCTCGAGTGCGAACCCTGTCGGGCTTTGGTTCGAGGCGATGACTGTGCCCGTACCTTCCTGAGTCCAGATGCCTGTCGTTTCGTTGAGCGACCAGAGCGGTACGCTATCGCCAATCTTGACCGCCGTGCCATTGGGGTGCTGACTGGCGTAAAAAGGCATTTGAATCTGTGCGCTCTTGCCGGGTGCGAGGTTGACCTCTTGACCGTTTTGACTGAGTACGAATTCGACCACACCGTAACTCACAAGCGGGGTGCTCGAGCCACTTTCAGCGATGCCTTCAAACCGTCCGGGGAATGCGTTAAGCTCGTCGCTTGCGGTATTGACCGGGGTCATGCTGACCTCGAGTGCACCACTCACCGCCTGTCCCTGGGCGTTGACCAAGGCTGCGGCGGGCAACTCGAGGCGCACGCCATGCTTGGCGCTGGCTTGCCCGCCCTGCTCGACGCGTGGAATGGTGCGCGCTGGCTGGCGCTCGAGCAGCGCCGCTTGCAGCGAAAGTTCCTTACTGCCCTTGGGAATATTCACGACCTTAAACTGTTCGGTGAAGCCATTTTTGCTCAGTTTGACGGTAAAGCTCTTTTCGCTCTCGAGCTGTAGGCTCGCTTTGCCGTCGTTGTCGGTATTGCTGCTCTGGCTGGTGTTCACCACGCTGAGCTGCACCCCCGCGAGCGCCTGACCGAGCGTGCTCTGTACCAAAAAGCGCACCAGTGCTTTGCTGCTTGGCGGTTTTGGGGGCTGGTTACACGCCACCAAAAGTGCGAATACGCCGAAAATAGCATAAATAAAATTTTTCATCGCTATACACTGTATGCAGTGTGCGTCTCAAGTGCGTCTCAGTACACTGTGAACAAAATTCGTGGAATTGTTGTAGCTTGCGCAAGTGAGCAATCCAATACACTCAGGACGGGCAAAGCCAGTATAACTACTGCTCGAGTCGCTTGAAGCCAGCGTAAATGGCGAGGTCGTAGAGTATTTTGCACACCCCACCAAACACAAACGGCAGCACCAGTACACCGCTTTGCACGAGCGCGGCATGGCAAGCGGGTCCGAGGCTGTTGCCAAGATACTTGCCTTGCTGCGTTAAACCGCCTGCAAAACTGCGCTGTTCGGGTGGAACAATCGCCATTACCAGTGCGGTGCGTGCGGGGATGTCCATAGAACTTAAACAAAAACGCCCAATCAGCAGAGCAAGTGCCAGCTCGAGACTCGGCGCAAAAGGAAAAAGCAGCAGCAGTACATTGGCGGGGATGTGCGTAAAAACCATCGTGTTGACTAGCCCCCAGCGCCCTGCGAGCCAGCCTGCAATCGGCAGCGAAAGCGCCGAAACGATGTTGGTTGCGGCAAAAACCGCGCCCAAGATACCCGCTCCAACCCCAAAGCGCTGCTCGAGCCAGAGCGCGATGAAGGGCTGCATCACCAGTGTGCTGCCGAAGGCATCGAGCGCAAAAAGCCCCGAGAGCTGCCAAATTTTTTGCGCTTTGGCGGGCGTATTCTGTTTGGCTGCTCGCTGCACCTCGATTGCCCCTGACAATCTCGAGAAAGCGAACAGCAAGAGCACGCAAAGCAGGGCGTAAACTACAAAAATCTGCTGTTCGGCGCGTACTTCGCTCGAGCCTAAGCCCTTTTGCCGCTCAATCCACAGCCCTGCTAAAAATGCACCGAGTGCTGCTGCCAACACACCAATCATTTGGTACCAGCTGTAGACTCGAGGGCGCGTTTTTTGCTCGACCACCTGGCTCACACAGGCTTGCTCGAGCGCCTGAAAAGGACCGACCTCGTTGCCATTGGGGCTAATCGTGCCAACAATCGCAAAAAACAGCAACCATGGCGCATCTTGCGCAGCAGCAAAACCAAGCCCCGCTAAGCCAATCAGCAAGCTTGAGCCAAGCAGCATGCGCCTGCGCCCGAACTGGTCGGCGTAGCGCGTGACCAACAGCGAGACCAGCGCATCGCCAAAGAGCGCCAAAGAGAGCAAGACCCCAATCTGCCACTCGAGTAAGCCACGGTTCTTGAGGTAGCTGCCAAGCACCACGGGCATCGCGCCAAAACCGAGCAGACGCAGTGCTCGAGCAGCAAAGAGCCACACCAAGTCAGGGGCGCGCATCGAATACAACTTGTCCGTGTACGATTGTGCACACCGCCCAACCGCGCAGTGTTTCGGATTGCCACGGGCTATCGAATCTGGCTTTGCTCTTAAATTGCCTGCTGTCTACGGTTTTGCTAGTGTGCAGGTCAAAGAGCGCCACATCTGCCACACTGCCGACCTCGAGGTTCGGCACTTGCCAACCAAGCACTTTAGCGACACCAGTGGTCATCAGCTCGAGCAGCTTGCTCAGCTCGAGTTTGCCCGTTTCGACAAAGCGTGTGTACAAAAGCGGGAAAGTGATTTCGATGTTCGCAATCCCAAAGGGTGCGCTGAGCATATCCAATTGCTTTTCTGCCGCCGTGTGTGGCGCGTGGTCGGTACCAATGCAGTCCACTGTGCCATCAATCAGCCCTTCGAGCAGCGCGGCACAATCCGCTGCGCTGCGCAGCGGCGGCGCAACCTTGAGCACGGGGTCACAATAAAAGCGCTCCGTCGTCAAAAGCGTGTCCGTGAGCGTGAGGTGATGCGGCGCAACTTCGCAGCTTACTCGTATGCCGCGTGCTTTGGCAGCACGCACGAGTTCCAAACCGCGCGCGCTCGAGAGGTGTTGGATGTGCAGCCGCGCCCCAGTCAAGGCGCAAATCTCGAGGTCTCGAGCAATGCGTGCAGCTTCAGCAGCGATTGGGTTGCCGGGTAAGCCCAAGAGCGCCGAGCTTTTGCCCTCGTTCATCACCCCGTTGCCGCGCAGGCTCGCATCTTCGGCGTGCACACTCACCAGCAAACCCAGTGCGTGCGCGTACTCGAGACCGCGGCGCAGTACACCTGCATCTTCGTTGGTGTTGCCATCGTCGGTGAGCATTACTGCACCAGCTCGTTGGAGTGCGGCGGCATCGGTCAGAATCTGACCTGCGCGCCCGCGTGTCAGTGCGGCGCTTGAGTATAGGCGCGCCAATCCGAGCTGGTTGGCTTGGTCTTGCAAACTACGCAATAGTTCGGGTTGCTCGAGTGCGGGGTTGGTGTTGGGCATACAGACCACGCTGCCAAAGCCACCCGCCACGGCGGCACCCAAGCCCGTTTCCAAGTTTTCTTTCTCGAGTTGCCCAGGCACGCGCAGGTGCGCGTGCGGGTCTATGAGCGCAGGGGAGAGCAGATAATTTTGGGCATTGATGACGGTGTCGGGCGCGCTCGAGAGATTGGCAACAATGACACCGTTTTCGATATACAGGGTTTTTGTAGTGTTATCGGGCAGGCGGGCATTTTGGATTTCGATTTTCATGCGCTTTCCTACTTCCCTACAAGCAAGTGGTATAAGACTGCCATGCGCACAGGTACACCGTTTTTGACTTGCTCGAGAATCACGCTGTTGGCAGCATCGGCGAGCTTGCCCTCGAGTTCGAGGTCGCGGTTGATCGGACCCGGGTGCATTACCAATGCGTGTGCTTTGGCGTGTTTCATGATTTGACGATCGATTTGGTAGAGCATGCGATACTCCTCGAGGCTTGGCAGGTAGGCGGTGTTCATGCGCTCGCGCTGCAAGCGCAGCGCCATCACTGCATCCGCGCCCTCGACCGCCTCGCGCAAATCGGTGGTCACGCGCACCCCATCGGACTCGAGTTCGCGTGGCAACAAGGTTGCGGGGGCGCAGAGCCGTACTTTCGCACCCAATTTGGGCAGCAATTCGGTGTTGCTACGCGCCACCCTCGAGTGCAGCACATCGCCAACAATCGCAACCTCTAAGCCTTCTAGGCTGCCAAAGCGCTGTTGGAGCGTGTAGGCATCCAAAAGCGCTTGAGTCGGATGCGCGCGCTGCCCATCGCCTGCGTTCACGACTTTGGCGCGGCTCAATCTATTCACACTGTGCGCCGCCCCAGATGCCCCATGACGCACCACAAAACAATCAATGCGCATCTGCTCGAGCGTGTAAATTGTGTCTTGGAGCGTTTCGCCTTTTTGCGTACTCGAGGTGTTGGCGCTAAAAGTGACCACATCCGCACTCATGCGCCGCGCTGCCAACTCAAAGCTGAGGCGAGTGCGCGTACTGTTTTCAAAAAATGCCGTGCAGACCGTAAAACCCTGCAAGGCAGGTACTTTTTTAATCGGACGCTCCAACACATCCGCCATCACTTTGCTGGTCTCGAGCACATTCTCGAGCATACCTTTAGACCAATCCTGAAAATCCAGAAGGTGTTTCATTGCCTACCTCCGGATAGCAGATAGCTGCGATTGGCGAGGCAGGGCACCGCCTTCATCCTTTCACCTCGCCGCGTAGTTCAAAAAGTTCAACTGCATCTTCACCATCGGTCTCGAGCAGCTTGACTTTAATCAGTTCTTGGCGGCTGGTGGGGATATTTTTGCCGACATAATCGGCACGAATCGGCAGCTCGCGGTGTCCTCGGTCTATGAGTACAGCCAACTGGATGCTCGAGGGTCTGCCCAAATCAATCAAGGCATCTAAGCCAGCTCGGACAGTGCGTCCGGTATAAAAAACATCGTCTACCATTACAATACGGCGGCTCGAGATGTCGAATGGCACCTCGGTTTGGCGCACAATCGGTTGTAAGCCAACTTCGGATAAATCGTCGCGATACAAGGTAATGTCGAGCTTTCCGCTTGGCACCTTGACCCCCTCGAGTTCGGCGATTTTTTGCGCGATGCGCTCTGCCAAAGGAATACCGCGCGTGTGTACGCCAACAATGGCAAGGTTGTTTGCACCTTTGTTGCGCTCAATGATTTCGTGTGCAATGCGCGTGATTGCACGTCGAATGTCGTCTGGCTCGAGCAAGCGGGCTTTGAATTCGGCATTACGAAT
>JBKBVO010000215.1:0-3531 GCA_046289535.1 Deinococcales bacterium
ACTCGAGGGGAAGCGGGTAGTGATTATCAACCGTTCGCAATTGGTGGGTAAGCCACTTGCGGCACTGTGCTTGGAGCGCAACGCCACCGTGACCATTGCCCACTCGAGAACACAACATTTGCCAGCCCTGGCACGCGAAGCCGATATTTTGGTCACAGCGGTTGGAAGGGCAGGATTTATCACTCGAGATTTTGTGCGACCTGGTGCAGTGGTGGTGGATGTCAGTGTTAACCGAATTGTGCTTGATGGAGCCGAAAAACTTGTCGGCGATTGTGCTCCAGAAGTTTTTGAAGTGGCGAGTGCAATCACACCAGTGCCTGGGGGCGTAGGTCCAATGACCGTTTCCCATTTGCTGTACAACACTGTCTTGGCGGCAAAAATACAAAATGGGCTATAGACATGGTGCAAATTATTCCTTGTGTAGATATTCAGCGTGGCAGAGCGGTTCGGCTTTACAAAGGTGATCCCAAGCTCGAGACTGTATATTTTGATTCCCCACTCGAGGCGGCGGCGCACTGGGCAAAAAAGGCAGCACTACTGCATTTGGTAGACCTGGATGCAGCCGTCGGTACAGGAGAAAACAGGGGCATTATTTTAGAGGCTGCCAAGCAATACCATATCGAAGTTGGTGGGGGGATTCGCAGTCTCGGGGTGGCGAGGTTGCTGCTTGAAGGCGGTGTGAAACGTGTTGTTATCGGCACGGCTGCGGTCTCGGATCCCGCATTTTTAGAAGCGGCGCTTTTAGAGTTTGGTGCGGAGCGCGTGGTGGTCAGTTTAGATGCCAAAGATGGCGTGGTTGCACTCAAAGGCTGGCTCGAGTCAAGCGGGTTAGAAGCCACCGAGGTGGCAAAAAAAGTATGGGCAGCAGGTGTGCGAACTCTAATTTATACCGATATTTCTCGAGACGGAACACTCGAAGGATTCAACCCTGTGCCGCTTGCACCCGTGCGCGAGGTCTGGAAGGGCGAACTGATTGCTGGTGGTGGAGTGCGCGACGAGCGCGACATTGCCGTGCTAGCGACCTTGGGTGTGGAGGGCGTTATTGTTGGGCGGGCAATCTACGAAGGTACCCTGACATTATCTAGAGCTTTTTGAGCATTGCATTTTTGTGATACTCCTTGTACACCTTTGGTGGCAACTCCTCGAGTGCGATTTCATGGTAGCCGCAACGCACAAAGAAGGCTGGCTCGAGCGTCCAAGCAAAGAGGCGCAAAATCCCTAATTCTCGAGCTTCGGGTTCAATGCCGTGTACAAGTCGCCTACCTAAGCCTTTTCCTTGAAAATTTGGGTGAATTGCCAGCGAGCGCACTTCGGCGAGATCCGACCACAAAATATGTAAACCGACGATTCCCGCAATTCCTGCGTCCATGGTTTCGAGCAAATAAAAGTCGCGGATTTGGGTATAAAGCACATCGCGCGGTTTGGGTAGCATTGCACCGCGTCGCGCCCAATGGGCAATCAGTTGCAGCATGGCTTCAACATCGCGCATTGCAGCTTTGCGTAAATGTAAGCTCGAATTGGGGTCGAGGTCGGGCAAACCCATTGTTTACCATTCTAAAGGGAATTAGAAGCCGAAGTGAACTCGAGCCTGCCTGTGACCTCGGGTGGGTAAGAAAAGCGCACCCCGTGATGCAAAAATACCAAGTAGACTTTTGGTTGGATACCCCACGCTTGGCGTACTGCTTCGCGATACACGCGCATCTGACGATCATAGGCACGAACTCGCTGCTCGAGTTCTTCGAGTGGAATGCTGTCGGTTTTGTAATCCTCGAGTATCCATTCTCCGTTTGGCGTTTGGTAGAGGCGGTCTATAACCCCTTGCCAAGTGATTTCTTTGTCCCGATAAGCAAAAGGCACCTCGGCATAATCGGCAAGGCGTGAAGCGCGCTCACTGCACAGTGCCTCGTAACGCGTTAAGTAATACCAGGCAGCCTCGACCATTTGCTCACGCTCGAGTGGGCTGTAAGGATGCAGCACATACTGGGCAGCCAAGACTTGACGCTGTTTTTGGTTGTCGCTCGAGAAATTTTCGGCAATTGCATAATGTGCCAGTGTACCAATCACACGTTTGGCATCGGGAATACTGCTCGCTTGATTGTGCAAATCAAGGGTTACTTCTTCGGGGCTGACCTCGTCCGCGAAAATAGCTCGAGTTGGGGCACGCACACGCAAACTATGGCGCTTGAAGCTGGCTTTAGCAAGAGCATGATTCACACCGAGCTTCGAGAAATCCAAAGCTTGTTCGAGCACCAAGGTTGGGGCTTGGTCTTGTGCGTGGGTGAACAGCTCTAAGCCCGTCAAGCGTTGCGTACCAAGCTGTAGCAAGGTGGCTAACCAGCCTCGTGCTGTACCGGTACTTGAACCCGTGAGCAGCAACACATCTTTGGCTCGAGTCATGGCGACATAAAGTAAGCGATTGGCTTCGCCATTGCGCCGAGCGTTCCAATGGTCTTGAATGCGTGTATATTCGCGTGTTCCCTGCCAAGCCACTTCGCCTTCAGGGTGTACGACCAGCGCTGGGGTATTGTTGCGCTCGCCGCGTGCTAGGTCGTAAAGCGCACAGACCTCAAACTCTAAACCTTTACTGGCATGAATGGTCAATATTTGTACTGCGTCCTCGCCCTCGAGTGGTTCCTCGCCCTCTGCTTCACCCGTGCGAGCTTGCTCTAAAAATGCTAACGCGGCTCGGGGGTCACGCGCCCCACGCGCTGCCAATTGATACAGCAATCCATCGAGATTGGCATAGCTTTGTGCTTCTCGGGTCAGATTGGTGCCAAGGTACATCCAAGCTGCCTCGAGCGTAGAGAGGGCATCAAAACTTGAATTGATGACCGCAAGCAATCCTGCAAGTGGTGCAAAGTCAGACCGACGCAGCGCTTGGCGTGGGTCGCTCGAAAGTAATTCTATCTGCTCAAGCTCCAAATTAATGCTCGGGAAACGTGCCAAGCACGCCAGTATTTCGCTCGAGTGCGGCTCGAGTTTGGCACGCAAAATGAGGATTGCGTCACGGATTTCTCGGCGATCATAGTAGCGCTGTCCGCTTCCCACCAAGAATGGAATTTGTGCTGCGCGTAACACTGGCTCGAGCTGTTGCAGACTGGTGCGCGTCTTGAGCAAAATCGCCATTTGTCGCCAAGTATAGTGTTGGTGCAATTGGTGCAGTCTTTCCGCTAAAACTCGTGCTTCAGTGCTGCGTCCGCGATCGAGGTCGGTTGCCTCGACCAGATGTAATTCTGCACTGGAAGGCACTTGTGTACCCCGTCCACTGCTCACATGTGCTGGCAACCCAAGATCGGAAAATTCTGGAAATAGCGCTTCGGCTAGACTCGAATACAAGGCAGCCAACCGAGTCCCATGACGATAGCTGATGGTCAGTGGAGCAAGCGCTTTTGCCTTTTGATACATGGTTAAAAATGCATTGACATCGGCATCACGGAAGGCGTAGATACTCTGTTTGGCATCGCCCACAAAGATAATTTTTTCCAAACCCAAGCGAGTAAAGATTTTGGCTTGGAGTGGGTTTACATCTTG
>JBKBVO010000216.1:0-3511 GCA_046289535.1 Deinococcales bacterium
TCCAAACCCGCTTCGGCAAGGGTAGCCTTGAGGGCTTCCGCGCCAATATCACCAAGGTCTTTTGCCAATTCGCTGCTGCCTAATTCTTGACCAAAAACCCGAGCCGATTTGGCTGTGCCAGCAAGTAGCTTACCGTACCCAATGGTGTTGAGAATCCCGTCACCGATAGCAAGGGCATTGAGGCTATAGCCTTTGGTTTTGGCGCTAACCAAAACAGGGTCTTGCCAACGCAAGGGCAATAAACCATTCGGGGCGTTTTCGACATCCTCAAATAGGGCGCGCGCTGGCATATTGACACGAAGTGGCTCGAGGCTCGAGGGCAAGAGACCATCCATCATTTCAATCATGGTTTGGTGCAAGTACACCGAAAGACCTGCCACAGTGGCAGCTACCTCGAGTGGGGGAATGACAATACCTGCGAGCGATAACGCGCCCAAAATTTTATAAGCGTCGTTTTTGTAGGCGCTTTCCTGGTTGTTCCAACTATCGAATTCCCGCTGCCACAGCATACAATCGCGCAACTGCGCGGCAAGCATTTCTGATTGGCTACAGGCAAAAAGCGAAGCCACGCCCTGAGTTTTACCAAACAGCACGGGCTGTAAATCGGGCAAGAGCTTTTTTGCGGCATTGGGCAAGCTAAAAAGTGGTCTGCCTGGACTGAGGCGCAAGGGCTTGGTACTACCCAGTGCCACCGACTCGAGAACCTGCCCCAAAAGTGCTTTTTGCTGACTATTTAGGTTGTCCAGTACGGGCGCAGTGCCATCGCTCAGTGCAAGCAGATTATTTTGGCTGCGAAGGAGTAACTCGAGCGCAATAATAGGCTGTGCGGGTTCTGGGAATTGCTCGAGTTCAGCAGGACTGATACGCTCTGGCAGGGTGTACTGACCAAACGCCCCTAAAGCGGTCTTCAGCTGCTCGAGATTCTGCTGCCAAAGTAAGTGTATTCGGCGCAGGGCGTTATTAGCGGGATTGCTCGGAGGCAGGGCTTGGACGCTAAGAATCCGCTCGGGGCAAATTTGCAGTTGGTTTGGATTTGGTTGGGTTTGTGCGGAAACAATAGCACGCACACGAACTTGCCCCCCACGCTGCGGGTCTGCTAAGGGTACGAGCCACTCGAGTGTATCTGCAGCAGTACTCTGACTGGGCAAAAGCTGCCACGTGTTTCCTAAAAACGCCTCTACGCCTTTGATTTTGGCGCTGCTCGAGAACACAAGACCCGAAAATGGGCGCTGTGGACTGCCAGGAACACTCCAATTTTGGCACAGGTTTTGAGCATAAGCGGCGGGCGGAAAAAGCACTAGTGCCACGAGCAGAAGTTTTTTCATGATGTGTGCTCCAAAGTAACACCCGAATGTTTTGCTTCAGAAGTCTTTGCGGCTTTCGAGTAAGACAAACCTAGATGCAGCGTCAGCAGGTCCGACAATTCTGTTTTGACTGAATACCAGTACACAACGCTACACCTGATAAAAATTCGAGCAAGCCGTGCGAGTAGGAATAAAGCGCTTTTTACACGAATACTTCAATAAAGCACTCAACGCAGATTGCTGGTGTCGTAGACGTAAACCCGACCCCTTTCGCCCTCTTTGATTGCGAACTCCTTCATACCGACGTTTTCGTCTACCTCGATGTAATAACGGTAACGCACCTCGGCATTGGGTTTTAAGGTGGTAAAAAAGCGCTGCCCGCTCGTCGCGCGCACAAGGTAGTTGGTCACCTCGAGCGTAGCCCCGTCAACATCGATGAATGTGGGGCGCAGGGTGTTGTAGTCAATGCCGATATCCTTGGTCTGAAGCAGGTTTTTGACGCTGACCGTGGCGGTTACCCAATGCTTACCCTCGCCGGGCAAGTTGCCCTCGAGTGTCTCTTTGCTGAACGCAAAAGACTCGACCCGCAGGGCAAGAGATTGGGTCAGGTAGGTCGTGCCGAGCTGGGCGTTAATTTGCGGTAGCGCACTAACACCATTGTTGCTGTACGGTGCAGCGAGGGGCTTAATCTGGTTGCGCAGGTCGTAGCGCACGATTGGGGCGGTTTCGCCGTTGCGCTCGAGCAGCAATTTGGTGATGTTGGCATCGGCTGGCACAATCGCAGCCGCAACCAAGTTCACGCGCTGTGCGGGTTTGAGGACAGTTGCGTATTCTGCCGTTTCGCCATCGCGCGCAAAGAAGCTATCAAACACATGATTGACGCTGTTACTATCCACAGCAGTCATTTTGAACGATTGCCAGCTCACGTCGAGTTCGGCTTTGTTTGGGTTTTGCACGGTAAAGCGCAGAATCAGCAATTTTTGTGTGCCGTCGGCACTGTACACATCCCTGCCCAGAGCGATTGGCTCGAGGCGGTATTCTGCAGCGTTGAGCGTGAAATTGAGTGGTCTATCCCGACCTACGGTGTAGGCGACATTGAGGCGTCCATCTGACCCCGCAAGTTGGGTTGTGCCCGCTGCACCAGCGCTGCTGCTACCCGTGCTCGAGCTGCCGGTACCAGCACCCGTGCTCGAGCCATTCAAAAGCAGATTATTGCCCTGAGCGGTCACCGTTACGCCAAAATTGCGCAGCACTCTGGCAGGAATATAGCTGGTGTTGTTGACCACGATGGCTTTATCGGGGTTGGGTTGCCCATTGACCAACACATTGAGCGTACGCTGTACACTCTGTGCGAGTGCCAGCGCACCGAGCGTGAGTCCAATACCAAAAACTGCACCACGAAGTTCTTTTTTCATATGTACCACCTTTTGGGGTTCGAGTGACCTACGTAGGTCTGGGGGGCTTGATTCGTTTGTTCTTGACTGCAGCCTCAAGCTTGTTGCTCGAGTCCAAAGACCCGGCAGGAGCGACAGGGGTTCGTTAAAACTCCTCGGTGAGTATAGGGCGCACTTTTCATTTTTTGGTGAAGGTGTACGCCAAGGTCTGAATGCATGTACCAAGTGTAGGAATCATTAGGCGCGCCGTGTTGGTAACGGCGATACTTCGCGGGCTTTTGATGTTGTAATCAATCCAAAAGGTCATGACTTGGTTTTTGAATCTGAGCATAGCGCGATATTGATTGGCGCTGCGCTTTGCCCATACGATTTGGCTCGAGTCAAGTAAGTCGCTCGGTTTGAACGGCTTCGAGAATACCTTGCGTCCAGACTGTGGTATGGTTTTCATTTCGTCTGCTAGAACTTTGGCGAGTTGGGCTTTCAGCAGCTTTGGGCAGCTCGCGTTAAAAGTGGGTACACCAATTTTGACCGTCCAGATCCCATCTTCGGGTTGAACAACGCTGCTCGAGAGCGGAAACAGAACAATCGTATCGTTACCACCGCCGCCGTAGATTCGGTCTATTTCCTTGAGGCTGCGTTTGGTATCAACATATTCAAAATTAAAGCTGCTGTTTTTTTTGACCATCACCACTGTACCTTTGGGGTTTTTAGCGATTAAGCCGTAGGTATCCAGCACCACATCGGCTTCTTCGGGGGTCAGGGCAGAGAGCCAGAACTCGCAACCCCGACCGCGCTCGCAGTAGGCGACCATCA
>JBKBVO010000217.1:0-3503 GCA_046289535.1 Deinococcales bacterium
AGCAAGGGAAAGAGCAGCACATCGCGAAGGCGGGTCTGGTTGGTGAGCAGCATGGTTAAGCGGTCAATGCCAAGACCCAGACCGCCGGCGGGCGGCATGCCGTACTCGAGCGCGAGCAAGAAGTCCTCGTCTTGTTCTGGGGCTTCCTCGTCGCCTGCAGCGCGACGCTCGGTTTGAGCTTCAAAGCGCGCCCTTTGGTCAAAGGCATCGTTGAGTTCGGAAAAAGCATTGGCGACTTCAAAGCCGCTCACGAACAGCTCGAAGCGTTCAGTTACGCCCTCGAGTTTGCGGTGCGGCTTGGCAAGCGGGCTGATGGCAATGGGATGGTGCAGCACAAAGGTCGGGTGCACAAGAGTTGGTTCGACGTACACACCAAACAACTTATCGAGCAGCTTGTAGTCGGGTACTGCCTTCCACTGCGGGTAGCGCGCATCGCAGAAGGCGCGCAGTTTATCTAGCTCGAGCGGATTAAAATCCAAATCGGGTACGTGCTCGAGCAGTGCCGGCACGTACTCGAGCCGTGCGAATGGCGCGCGGAAGTCAAGCGCTTTGCCAGCAAAATGCAGCGTGTGGCTGCCAGCTATCTCGAGCGCAAGCGCCGAAAACATCTCTTCGACGAGCGCCATAATCCCCTCATAATCCACATACGCCCAATATAACTCGAGCATCGTGAATTCGGGGTTGTGGGTTTGATCTATACCCTCGTTGCGGTATACGCGCCCAATTTCAAAAACGCGCTCGAAACCGCCAACCAAGAGCCGCTTTAAGTGCAGCTCGAGCGCAATTCGCAGATAAAAATCGTGCGAGAGCGCGTTGTGGTGTGTTGCAAAAGGGCGGGCTTCGGTACCGCCGGCGACAGCTTGCAGGGTTGGTCCTTCGACTTCGATAAAATCTTTTTGGTCAAGGAAGTTGCGGATAAAGCGCACAATCTTGCTGCGCGTTAAAAACACCCGCCTCGAGTCCATCGAGACAATCAAATCCACATAGCGGCGGCGGTAGCGCAGTTCTTTGTCGGCAAGCCCGTAGTAGTCGCTTGGTAGGGGATGAAGCGATTTTACTAACGGGGTGAATTCCTGCACCTTGACCGAGAGCATCGCGCTTTTAGTGGTCATTAAATACCCCTTAATGCCGATAATATCGCCCAAATCAAGGTGCTTGGCGGCATCGAAGTTGGCGACCGCATTTTTGGACATAAAAAGCTGAATACGCCCAGATTGGTCTTGCAGGTCGGCAAAAATCAGCTTGCCCGTATCGCGCCAAGAAACGATTCTACCGGCGATACTCACGGTTTCCTCTAGCCATTCCAAGCCGCCCTCGAGCGGGGCGGGGTGTGCGGCGTGCAGGCTGGCGATGCTGTGGGTTTGCGGATAACTGTAGGGAAAGCGCTCAAAACCTGCCTGCTCGAGCTTGGCGAGGTTATTCAGGCGGGCTTGGGTTTGTTCGTGTAACTCAGACATGGGTTCACTCCTAAAGCAAAAGAAAACTTGGCTCGAGATGGTTTGAGCCTTTCGACATGGAAAAAAGGCGCAGCTCTAAAAGCCGCGCAAAAGTTTTCGCGCAAAGAGTAAAAGCATCCATGCGTTCATGGGCAGAGGATACCTGATGGTTAGGGTGTTTTGTCAAACGGTTTACGGCACAACAACTACTTTGCCTTTGGTGCGCCCTGTTTCGATATGCTTGTGGAAAAGTGCAATCGGTGGACAGAATTGAGTGAACGATGCACTTGGGTTCATAACAAGGTGATATGTCAAAAAAAATTGACAAGATGTCAAAAATATTTTACACTCCTGATGTCAAATTTTTTTGACATCAGGAGTTCTATGGCATACGAAGAAAAATTAACATGGGGTTATTTGTTTGTTACCACTACGGCATTTTTGGGCTATGTCGTGTGGTTGCTGCCGAATTTTTTGAGCCAACCAGTGGCACAGATTAATTATGTACAACCGATACTGGTTGCGATTGGCATAGCTATAGTTGCAAGCCTTGTGCTGACCATTTTTCTGAGTATCGGCGATAAAACCCGCGATGAACGCGACAAAGAAATTCAGCACGAAGGTGAATACAACGCGAAATTTACCACCGAAATTGGTGCGATGGTGGCGTTTGGTTTTACCCTCGCCAAATTTGATCATTTTTGGATCGCACACACTTTGTATATTGCAATGGTGCTCAATGCGGTTTTGGGTGCAGTGATGAAAATTGTGCTTTATCGGCGAGGGTATTTGGAATGAGCAACAAAGCTCTAAAGTTTTGGTTTTTTTAAAGCAGGTTTCGTGCTCGCCCCCTACAACGTTTCTCGAGTTTGCTTCATCCCAGAGGTTTACCGTGCAAAAATCCACCAAAATCACCAACTCCATCCGCGAATTGCGGCTGCGGCATGGGGCGATGTCTCAGGCAGAACTTGCGGAAAAAATCGGCATGACCCGCCAGACGATTAACGCCATCGAACAGGGCAAATACTCACCTTCGCTCGAGATGGCGTTTAAGATTGCTCGAGTTTTTGCTTTGCCACTCGAGGATGTGTTTCATTATCCGCTTGACTCGAGCTAAGAAACAAAGCACTAACAGGCTTTGAATTTTAACCTAAGGCACAGCCTACTGCGCCTTGCGTGAGAGTGTTTTTATCCATTGACGGCAATTGCGCCGACGGCATTGTATTGCTTTTAAGGAGCACGTTATGAAAGCGGTTATTTACAAAAAATACGGTACAGCAAAGAATTTAAGTTATCTCGAGGTGTCAAAACCCAGCCCTAAGCCTAACGAAATTTTAGTTCAAATCAAAGCTGCATCACTCAACGCTGCCGATAAGCACTTGCTGCATGGTAAACCATTGTTCATGCGTTTGGCGTTTGGCTTGTTTGTGCCCAAAAACCAAATTCTTGGGGTGGATGTGGCTGGTGTGGTTGCCGCCGTTGGCAGCGATGTCAAGCAATTCCGCGTTGGTGATGAAGTGTTCGCCGACTTGTCGCTGGCTGGTTTAGGTGGTTTTGCCGAATATGTTTGTGCCAAAGCCGAGGCATTTAGCCATAAACCCAAAAATCTCGAGTTTACCCAAGCCGCAGCTGTGCCGCTTGCTGCTACAACTGCACTGCAAGCCCTACACAAGGGTAATATCGTCAGCGCCCAAAATGTGCTGATTATCGGCGCATCGGGTGGGGTTGGCACATTTGCGCTGCAACTCGCCAAAGCCTTTGGCGCACATGTGACCGCGTTATGTAGCCCCAAAAAACTCGAGCAGGCATGCCAGCTTGGTGCAGATGAGGTACTGGATTACCACAAAACCAATATCCTCAAAAGTGGTAAGCGCTTTGATTTAATTCTGGATATCGCCGCTTCGCGGGGATTTCTCGAGTACGCTCCGATTCTCTCCGAGCAGGGTAACTATGTGTTGGTGGGTGGGGCATTCTCCAGAATTGTGCAGGTGATGCTGTTTGGTGGCTTTTTCTCTAAGGCAACTGACAAAAAATATATGGGCTTAGTTGCACAATCCAAAGCTGCGG
>JBKBVO010000024.1:0-17311 GCA_046289535.1 Deinococcales bacterium
TGCTGCGTGGCAGGGGATGTCGGAGGCGATTCCTGCCGAAACCGTGACTGCGGTGTTCTCGAGTTTGGGTGGGGATAACGAACAATTCGCACAGCTTGGACGCGCTGTTTTTGCGTTTGTGGTCACACTTTTTGCTATTGCTACTACGATTGCATGGTCGCTTTATGCCGAAGAGGCTTTCGGGCATCTTTTTGGGGATGGAATGCGTTGGTCATTGCGTCTGGTTTGGGTTGGTGTGGTATTTCTTGCGCCTTTTATTGTTGTAGACTATGGGGCATTTTTAAGCAATGCCGAATATTTATTGGCGCTGATGGCTATTCCGAACATTGTAGCGCTTTTGGGTTTGATGCCAGCGGTGCGTCAACTGACCAAAGATTTCTTCAGAGGCGAACCCTATTCGCCGCCTGATTTGCCAATGCGCTACCCCACCAAAGACGGTTTTGAGAGCATGGAGTTTACGCTCGATTAATCTTTTGCCAGCTTCACCCTATCCTCTTTGCTCGAGCCTGTGCAAGAATAGGCTTGGTTAGAATCGAAAACGACAAAGGTGTCGAAGAAAGAGGAAGTAGATGGAAGCAAAAGTGTTTAAGACCACCCTCGGTGGCAGGGAATTGACGCTCGAGACTGGTAAAGTTGCCAAGCTTGTCTCCGGCAGTGTGATGCTGCGTTACGGCGATGTGATGATTTTGGCTACAGCACAGGCATCGGATAAACCCTCGAGTTTAGATTTTTTGCCCCTGACAGTGGAGTTTGAGGAACGTCATTATGCTGTTGGCAAGATTCCAGGTTCGTTTATGCGCCGTGAAGGTCGCCCAGGCGAAAAGGCAATTTTGAGCGCCCGTATCACTGACCGCCAAGTGCGCCCGCTTTTCCCTAAGGGCTACCGTTTTGAAACACAAATCATTATCACTGTAGTTAGTGCAGACCAACAAAACACCCCAGATGTGCTTGGTGCAATTGCAGCCAGTGCCGCACTTGCCGTCTCTGATATTCCTTGGGATGGTCCAACTGCCTGTGTGCGTGTCGGTTATGTGGATGGTCAGTATCTGATTAACCCAACCCTGCAACAACTCGAGTCTGGTGAAATGGATTTGGTGGTAGCAGGCACTAAAGATGCAGTCTTGATGGTTGAAGCGGGGGCAAATGGTTTGCCCGAAGAGACTTTTGTCGGCGCAATCGAATTTGCACACAATGCCATGCAGCCTGTGCTGGATTTGATTGCGCAAATGAAAGCCGAATGTGGTCATGCGCCTTTTGAATGGCAACCAAAAGCCGACCCAGCCGAGGAAGCACAAAAAGCCGCTGATCTCGAGGTATTGAGCCAAAAAGCTGCTGCTGCCAATTTAAAAGGCGCGATTTTGACGGCGGGCAAAAAAGCCAAAGGTGCAGCGATTAAAGCTGTGCGCGATAGTATCATCGCCGAACTTGCTCCAGCCCCAACTTCGGACGATCCGGATGTGCTCGAGGCACAAGCGGCTCGAGTGACCGCACTGAAAAATATTTTTGATAAGGTTCAACAGCAAACCCTACGCCGCATGGTGTTAGAAGAAGGCATCCGCGCTGATGGGCGCGACCCCAAGACGGTGCGCCCAATCACCATCGAGACTGGTTATTTGCCGCGCACACACGGCTCGAGCCTATTTACTCGCGGCGAGACTCAAGTGCTTGGCACAGTAACTTTAGGCACGGGGCGCGATGAGCAGATTATTGATGACCTCGGTTTGGAGGACAACGATAAGTTCTTGTTGCACTATAACTTTCCACCCTACAGCACAGGTGAAGTCAAGCGTGTTGGTGGTCAATCGCGGCGCGAAATCGGACATGGCAACCTTGCCAAACGCGCCCTCAAGGCTGTGATGCCAGCCTATGACGATTTTCCGTATGTTGTGCGCGTGGTAGGTGATGTACTCGAGTCCAACGGTAGCTCGAGCATGGCAACCACTTGTGCAGGTTGTTTGGCGCTTTTGGATGCTGGTGTGCCAATTAAAGCCCCTGTTGCGGGTGTGGCGATGGGCTTGGTTAAAGAAGGCGAACAGTACGCTATTCTGACCGATATTCTAGGTATGGAAGATGCCTTGGGTGACATGGACTTCAAGGTCTGCGGAACCCGTGATGGCATCAATGCTTTACAA
Organism: Deinococcales bacterium; assembly: GCA_046289535.1. Classification (GTDB taxonomy): domain Bacteria; phylum Deinococcota; class Deinococci; order Deinococcales; family JAAFIG01; genus JAAFIG01. The sequence continues at coordinate 2,133 of JBKBVO010000024.1, forward strand.
ATGGATATGAAAATCAAGGGTATCACTCCAGCCTTGATGCGCGAAGCTTTGGCACAAGCCAAAGATGCGCGCTTGCATATTTTAGAAAAAATGGATGCTGCCATTGCTGCACCTCGAGCCGAGATGAGCCAATATGCACCAAGAATTTTGACCACCAAAATCAACCCAGAAAAAATAGGCGCAATCATCGGACCAGGTGGCAAGAATATCCGTGAACTCGAGGCGCTTGGTGCGGAAATTACCATCGAACAAGATGGTACAGTGCGGATTTATTCCTCGGATGCCGGTGCAGCGCAAGCGGTGCTCGAGCGTGTGCAGGGCAGCAACGAGGAAGCCAAAGTCGGCAATATCTACAATGGTACGGTAGTCAAGCTGATGGAGTTTGGGGCATTTATTAATTTGTTCCCAGGACAGGACGGAATGCTGCACATTTCACAAGTTTCCGAGCAGCGTATTGCTAGGATAGAGGATGCGCTTAAAGTGGGCGAAAAGTTGCAAGTCAAAGTTGTGGGCATTGACGACCGAGGCAAGATAGATCTCGCGCGCCCAGAACTCGAGGGTAAAGTGCCGCCAAGGGCAGCTCGCCCGAGCGGTCCGCGACCAGACAAGCGCGGTGGCGAAGGTTTCCGCGATCGTGGTCCGAGGCGGTAAAGAGTGAACCATGAAAGCCTCTCCGAACTGGGGAGGCTTTTTGCTGTTACTGGAGTTCAACTGCGCTAGAATGGGTTTTGTGCACACTTATGTCGAATGCCCACGCGATGCTTGGCAGGGCATGACCCGTTTTATACCCACTCAAGCCAAAATCGGCTTTTTGACTGCGTTACTCGAGGCGGGTTTTACTCACCTTGACTGCGGCAGCTTTGTTTCTCCTAAAGCTGTACCGCAAATGTCCGATACCGAAGCTGTCCTCGAGGCATTGCCCTCAACTTCTGCGGACTTGCTCTGTATTGTCGCTAACCAACAAGGCTTGGCTCGAGCCAAAGCCTGTGGGCGCGTGACGAGTGTGGGTTATCCGCTCTCGATTTCGGATACCTTCCAGCGCCGCAATACCAACCGTTCACTCGAGGATTCTTGGAACTTGGTAGAGGAGATGTACTCCAGTACCAATCACCTGCGCTTGGTGGTGTATCTCTCGATGGGTTTTGGCAATCCTTATGGCGATGTGTGGGATATAAACCTCGTGCTCGAGAGTGTGGCGCGGTTGCGCCAGATTGGTGTAGAGCACATTGTCCTCGCCGATACTTACGGACAAGCCGATGCAGCTCGAGTAGAAGCTGTCGTATCTGCAGTTGTTCAGCAATTTGGTGCTGCTGGTATTGGGGTACATTTGCATGCTCACCCAGATGCCGCGCTGCAATTGGCGCAAGCTGCGCTCAATGCGGGTGCACTCTGGCTCGAGGGTGCGCTTGGTGGCATGGGCGGTTGCCCTTTTGCGGGCGACTCTTTGGTGGGCAATCTGCCCACAGAAGTTGTTTTACCAATGCTGCAAACAAAAGTAAACCTCGAGCATTTGGCGCTGCTACAACGCCACGCGCTCGAGGTTTTAAGGATTTGACAGTTGCCTCCTTTCCGTCTGCAAGTACGAAAAGTTATGGCATGTTGGGTGTCACTGTACCTCCTTTCTCGTACTTCCACCCTTACCTTAGTGGCTTTTCCTGATGTTTACCTGATGATGTGCTAAACTCAAGCCACATGACCCCTACTTGGCAACTTGATGCAATTCCGCCACCAGTTTTTGTACAAACGGTGTGAGTTGTGTTGTTTGGTCTTTTTCTCGAGTTCTCGAGTCTGAAAGTGGTGTTTTTGTGGGTTATATCAAGTTAAATGGAGCAGTTCCTGGCGAAAAATCCAAGGCCTTAAACGCGCGTCGTGCGGCTGCGGTTACGGGCGGTTTGGCGATGGCAAATGGTATTGCTGTTGTCGGTGCCGAAGGTAGTTTGGTGCACGATGCCGACGGCAATACCTTTATTGATTTGGCAGGAGGTATTGGTGTGTTGGCGGTGGGGCATCGCCCACAAAGCGTGACCGATGCACTGCACGCACAGGTAGATAAATACCTGCACATGTGCAGCATTGTTGCCAACTACGAACCTTATGTTCAAGTCTGCGAGGCACTGAATCGTCTTACTCCGGGCGATTTTGCCAAAAAAACGTTGCTTTCAAATGGTGGTGCGGAAGCGGTTGAGAACGCGGTTAAACTTGCTCGGAAATTTACGGGGCGTGCAGGTGTGATTGTTTTTGAAGGTGCATACCATGGGCGTAGCAACCTGACCATGGCAATGACCAGCAAGTGGGGTTTATTCAAAAAAGGTTTTGGACCCTTTGCCCCAGAAGTGTACCGTCTGCCCTTACCTAATCTTTATCGCACCCCAAAAGGAATCTCGAGCGCCGATTATTTGGATTGGTGCTGCAAGAATCTTGACGATGCTTTAATTAGCCATATCGATCCCAGCGCTGTGGCTTGTATTGTGATTGAACCTGTTGTTGGTGAAGGTGGCTTTATTCCCGTGCCGAAAAAATTCTTAGAAAAAATCCGCGAGGTCTGTACCCGAATTGGCGCAGTGATGATTGCTGACTAAATTCAAAGCGGCTCTGGACGCACGGGTAAACTCTGGGCAATAGAGCACAGTGGTGTTGTGCCAGACATGGTGATTTCTGCAAAAAGTCTGGCTGCTGGTTTGCCGTTAAGCGCAATCACCGGGCGTGCAGAAATCATGGATAGTGCTCATATTGGTGGAGTGGGCAGCACCTACGGCGGCAATCCGTTGGCGTGTGTGGCGGCGCTCGAAGCGCTTGAATTGTTGCAATCCCCAGCTTTGCAAGCAGGTGCAGCCAACATCGAAAAAACCGTGCGTGCAATGTTTGAGCCAATGATGCTCGAGCTGCCTTGTGTAGGCGATGTGCGTGGTATTGGTGGAATGATGGTGGTGGAATTTGTGCGCGACCAGCAAAGCAAAGAGCCGTGGCTTGAGTTGGTACCCGAAGTCGCCAAGCGTTGTCTCGAAGGCGGTGTGGTGTTGTTACGGGCGGGCTTGTATAGCAACTGCATTCGCTTCTTACCGCAATTAGACATCGAACCCGCGATGCTCGAGGAAGCACTGACCGTTGTACAAGGTGCGATTCGCGCTGCCTATGCAGCAATGAAGCCCAAAGAAGCAGTTTCTGTTTAATTGTGGTTTCAATTGTGCGTCTCCAGTCTCGAGGGATGAATTTTGGCTATGTGTTGCTCGAGGATTGGTGTTGTTGATGCGCTGCAATTCCCCTTGCTCTCCCGAGGTATCGCCATGTCGCGTATTCCCCTAGCTACAAGCCAAGACGGACGTTTTATTGTTGTTAACAGCACACCCGAGATGGTGCATGATCTCGAGAACATTCAGCGTGTCTCCTTTCCCGATTTGTCGGATGCGGACTTGATGCTTGCAAAACACTTTGCCTCGCACGTCAATATCTTTCCGCAAGGTCAACACGCAGTTATAGACACCTTGCACAATCGGGTGGTTGCCAGTTCGAGCGATATTATGCTCGAACTGGATTTTAATCATTATCAGCATCGGTTTTTTCCTGCAGTGGGCGAAGGATTTTTTACCACGCATGATTCAGAGGCACACTGGCTTTATGGTGCGGATATTGGCGTGTTACCCGAGTATCGCAGTATGGGTCTCTCGAGTTTGCTGTACAAGGTGCGTCAGGATTTGGTTGTTCGTCTGGGTCTGTATGGGCACTATGCTGGAGCAATGCCCAAAGGTTACGGCGCAGTGCAAGAAAAAATGCCCATTGAGGCGTACCTGCATGAAGTGATTCGCAACGAGCGCTTTGACACTGTTTTGAGCATTCAACTCAAGCGTGGCTACCGCATTTACGGTGTGATTCCTGATTACCTAGATGACCCAAGTTGCGCCAATTATGGCATTTTGATCGTTTGGCGGAATCCAAATCTGAGGTGGTCTTGATGAAAGCTGATTTGCTGATTCAAAACGCCAATATCTGGGTTGGCAAGAATCATCGGGCGCATTGTATGGCGCTTAAAGATGGCAAAGTTCTTGCCCTTGACCAGCAACTCGAGGCAACAAAGACAATCAATCTTGGTGGGGCAAGCATTTTTCCGGGATGGAACGATGCGCATGTCCATGTCTGGAAAGTTGGGCATCTTCGCACCACTATGCTCGATTTGCGCGAAACCACGACACTCGAAGAAGTCTATGGCTTGGTACAGGCTCGAGTAGCAACGCTCGAGGCAGGACAATGGCTTTTAGGGCGTGGTTGGAACGAAGCCAAACTTGGTGCAAGCCCGAATAAAGGTGTGCTAGACAAAATAGCACCACAGAATCCAGTTGTTTTAACCCGTACTTGCGCCCATATACACACTGCTAACTCGAGAGCGCTTGCTTTGTCTGGTATAGATGCCGCTACACCTGCCCCCGCGGGAGGCGAAATCCACTTCGAGCAGGGAATGCTTTTCGAGACCGCACACGGGCTGGTTCTGAAAGCCATGCCGCCATTTACTGTGCAAGACTATAAAAACTTTATCCGTGCAGGTCTTTCGTGGCTGCTGCAACACGGTATCACGACGTGCACCGACCCTGCTGTAGACCCCATACTGCTCGAGGCGTACCGCGAACTCGAGCGCGAAGGTGGGCTGCCTATTCGGGTGAATATTCTTTTTATTCGCCGCCCAGACGGAGGCAGCCAGACCTATGCACTGCCTGAAAAGTTTGTCTCGAGTTTTTTGCGCGTGGATAGTGTTAAATTTTTTGCCGATGGTGGCTTGTCCGGAGCCACTGCTGCGCTCAGCCAACCATACCGCAATACAGACTTTCCAAGTCGTGGGGTACTGCGCTTTGAAATCGAGGAGCTTTTTGAGTTGGCACTCGAGGCGCATACCAATGGTTTTCGTATTGGCACACACGCGATTGGTGATAGAGCACTCGATCAAATTTTGGGTGTCTACGAGCGTTTAGATTCAGCATCTGGAAGCCATTTTTCAACGCGCCATCGCATTGAACATTTTGGGTTGGCGAATGCCGCCCACCGCCAAAAGGCTCGAGAACTGGGTGTGATTGTCGTGCCGCAGCCAATTTTTTTGCATGAGCTAGCTGGCAATTTCGAGCGCTATCTCCCTGAAGTCTTCAAGCCAGACTGCTATAATCTCCAAGCCATGCTGGGTGCGGGTCTAACCACCGCGTTCTCGAGCGATGCCCCTGTGGTGCGTGAGGTCAACCCACTTGTGGGTATCCATGCCGCGACTTGCGAGCCATTTGTGCAAGGTAATCAAGTCACGCTCGAGGAAAGCATTCACGCCTTTACCTATGCAGGTGCGGTCGCGTCGGGCGACGAGCACAATAGGGGTACACTCGAGGTTGGCAAATGGGCGGACTTTAACGTCTATAGCAATACCAATGCATCTGTACTCGAGTGGCAACTGCAAGGCACTTGGGTTAGAGGAAATAATGAAGCACAGTGAGGCGTTGAATACCCATTTGGTAGCTTGGAACGAGCGCGACTCAGATAAGCGGATCGAGTTGCTGCAAGGCATTGCCCATCCCGATGTGCCGCTTTTTGACCCACGCAATCACCAGCGTGGCATCAAAGCGATTGCAGATTTTATTGGCGGAATTCAACAAAAAATTGCTTTTGCACGACTCGAGTACACCACAAAAATACAAAAGCATGATTTTGGTGAATGAGTGCGTTATGGCTGGGGGATATGGTTGGTCGGACAGGAACACTCGATTTCTGAGGGGATGAATGTGGCGGAATTCGATGCAAATGGCAAAATGTTGCAAATTGTTTCGTTTATTGGCAGATTGTAAGTGGTACAAGATTGTTGTACAATATCCAAGATGCGAACCCAAACGACTTATTCCGATGCTCGAGCCAATTTTGCCAAGCTCTTGGATACCGTTACCGATAATCGCGAAATCGTGGTTGTTCGAAGGCGTGGTAAAGATGACGTTGCCATGATTGCACTTGATGAACTTGAGCGTCTACTCGAGACTGCCTATCTGTACCGCAGTCCTGCAAACCTTCGACACTTTGAGGAGTCAGTTCAGCAAGCGAAAAATGGTCAAACGCAGGAATTCACAGTAGAAGAATTGCGTCAGCGTCTTGGTTTATGAAAAGCCGAAAAACGGTATTGACCCCTAAATTTTTCGAGGATTTAAACTTTTGGGTGCAAAGTAATCGCAAAGTGGCGCTCAGAATCTTGAAACTGATCGAAGTTGTGGCTCAAGACCCATTTGTGGGTATTGGTAAACCCGAACCGCTCAAGCATATGGAAAAAACCTATTGGTCACGTCGTATCAATGATGAACACCGTTTACTTTACGAAGTGCTAGACACTGAAATCATCTTTCATAAAGCTCGTTTTTACTATGAATAGAGGAACTATGCAAACCACAGCCCCAACCCAAGCCCTTTTTTCAGGAGCATGGCAATCTGCCAGTGCTACCTTCCCGATCATCAACCCTTTTGATGCTTCTACTGTCGCCAATATCGCCGATTGTGGCGAACTCGAGGCAAAAGAAGCGCTCGAAAGCGCGGTCACTGCATTCTCGAGTTATCGCAATAGCACTGGTTTTGAGCGCAGCGCAATCATGCAAAAGTGGGCGCAACTGATTCGTGCTCATGCCGAAGAACTTGCCACTACCATGTCACTCGAGATGGGTAAACCCTTGCTCGAGTCTCGTGGCGAAAGTGCCTACAGCGCCACCGCTATCGAATGGTACGCCGCCGAAGCTGAGCGTATTGCAGGCGAAATTGTACCAAGCCGCTTTGCGCATAAGCGCGCTTTTAGTCGTCCTGAACCTGTAGGTGTGGTGTACGCAGTCACACCTTGGAATTTTCCCGCGGCAATGATTGCCCGTAAAGTCGCTCCTGCTCTGGCTGCAGGTTGTGTGGTCATCCTCAAGCCTGCGGAGCAATCGCCACTTACAGCACTGTTACTTGCCAAACTCTGGCTCGAGGCAGGCGCTCCAAAAGACACCTTTCAGGTCTTGCCCTGCCAAAACCCCGTGCCCGTTTCTAAAGTGCTGATGTCCGACCCTCGGGTGCGGAAAATCACCTTTACAGGGAGTACCGAAGTTGGCAAGCTACTCTATGCTCAAGCTGCCTCTACCCTGAAACGCATGTCGCTCGAGTTGGGTGGTCACGCGCCTTTTATTGTCTTTGAAGATGCCGATGTCGCAGCAGCAGCACTGACGGTCTCGAATTCAAAATTTCGCAATGCTGGGCAACAATGCGTTGCAAGTAATCGTGTCTATGTGCACCAAGCACTGAGTGACAGTTTTGAAGACGCTTTTGCGGAGCAAGCCAGAGCCTTCAAACTGGGTAATCCGCTCGAGCCGGATACCACGATTGGACCGCTCGTGGATGCTTCAACGCTCGAGAAAGTCAAAGCCCACGTGCAGGATGCCGTACAAAAGGGTGCAAAAGTTGTTACGGGTGGCGGAGCTATCGGTGGTTTGTTTTTCGAGCCAACAATTTTGTCTGGAGTGACACCCGCCATGCAAATTCTTTGCGAAGAAACATTTGGACCTGTCGCTCCGCTGGTGCCATTTGTGAGCGAAGCCGATGCTGTGGCTTGGGCGAATAACACCGAATATGGCTTGGCTGCCTATATCTGGACAAAGGATCTCGGGCGGGCTTACCGCGTCGCCGAAAGCCTCGAGTATGGAATTGTTGGTGTCAACGATGGGGTGCCAAGCGCAATGGCGCCACAAGCCCCCTTTGGCGGAAGCAAGTATTCAGGCATAGGGCGCGAGGGCGGACGTTGGGGACTCGAGGCATTCCTAGAGCTAAAATATATCAGTATTGCGTTGCCCTAAAGGACATTGGTATTGCTCTGCCCTAAAAGCCCGATAATGGGTCGCCTTACATGCGCTTGAACGGTTCCCTGCCAGTGTCAAAACAAAAAACATGCTCAAGCCTGCTTCCATCTTCTCCGCAGTTGCGGTATAGTGCAGTGGCTTACCCAAAAAGCAACGGAGGAAGAACACCATGAAGTTAAAAACCATGTTGATGTTAGGTAGTGTTTCAATAGCGGCTGGTGCCTTGGCGCTGACCCAAGTTGGTGCTCAGAGCAATTCTTTGCGCGTTTTTGTCGGTTCAACCTTGCGTCCAGACTTGTTGCAGCCCATTTTTGACCGCTTCGAGAAAAAAACAGGTACCAAGGTTGTGCTCGAGTTAGGTGGTGCAACTTCTGAATTGCAAAACGCCTATTTGACCACGGTGCTTGGTGCAAAGGACTCGAGTCTAGATGTGATGCTCATTGATGTCATCCGTCCTGCTCAATTCCAAGCCCAAGGTTGGCTCGAGCCACTCGATAAGTACCTTGGTGGCGATGCTGAACGTAAAGCCTTTATCGAGGGCTATGTGCCAGGTCCAGTGCGTGCCAACACCATCGGCAATGATCTCTGGGCGCTTCCAGCGACTACGGACGTGCAATTCTTGTATTATCGCAAAGATTTGCTCGAGAAATACAAGTTGCCAGTGCCACGCACCTGGGAAGAATTGGTTCAATCTGCCCAGACGGTATTGGCAGGCGAAAAGAACCCCAATTTGCAAGGCTTGAACTTCCAAGGTGCGCCAATCGAAGGTGCGGTCTGTATGTTCTTGCAGCCCTATTGGGCAGCAGGCGGCGAGGTTCTGCAAGGTGGCAAAGTCAATATCAATAACGAACTTGGACGCAAGGCACTGAACTTGTGGGTGGATGCAATCAATAAGCATAAAATTTCCCCAGCGCTGATGGCGGAAGTCCGTACCGATGACAGCCGTCGTATGTTGCAGCAAGGCAATGTCCTCTTTGGTTTAAATTGGGCATATGCATGGGCGCACTTCCAAGGCAACGGCGGACCAACCTCGGGACCAAGTAGTGTGATTGGTAAAGTTGGTGTTGCCAAGCTGCCGGTTTTTGCGGGTACAAATGGTACATCAAGCACTTGCCAAGGCGGTTTCCAGTGGGGTATTTCGGCTTTTAGTAAGAATAAACAAAAGAGCTTTGAGCTGATTAAGTTTATGTCCGAAGCACAGAATCAAGAAGACTTTAGCATCAAGGGCGGCTTCTTGCCTGTGCGCAAGAGCCTTTACAACAATAGTAAGGTCCTCAAGGCTAACCCGCACTACAAAGACCTCTATCCAGTCATCTTGAAAGCCAGACCTCGCCCTGTTACGCCCAATTACCCGCGCGTTTCGGAAATTATTCGCACCAATGTGAATGCCGTGGTAGCGGGTTCAAAGACCGTAAATGCCGCTCTTGGTGATATGCAGAGCCAACTCGAGCCACTGATTAAGTAATTTATGGCATTGAAGCGACCTCTCGCGCCCCGTGTAGAACGGGGCGCAGCCTTCTGGTGGCGATTTCTGAGTGGGCAACTCACCGAACTCGAGTTTGGCTTGTTGTTGCTTGCACCTGCCGCGCTGTTGTTGCTTGGTATTTTTCTGTACCCAATGCTGAATGTACTTTTGCTGACTCTGCGCGTCCAAGACCTTGCTAATCCTGCTGTAGTTTATTTTGGATTTGGAAACTTTCAGAGACTGCTCGGAGATTCGGCGTTTATTGCTGCGTTTTGGAAAACCCTTTGGTTTGGCATTTTAACCGTTGTTGGGTCTTTTGTTGTTGGTTTGCCATTGGCGCTTTTGGCGAATATTAAAACGGGCTGGCGTTGGGTCGTGCGCATTGCGCTGTTGTTGCCTTGGGCGATGCCGCAAGTGATTACGGGCACCATGTTTGCTTGGATGTTCAATACCCAATTTGGTTTGTTTAACGATTTGCTTTTGCGTTTTGGGGTTGTGGGCGAACCGATTCGTTGGTTGCTACATCCAGATTGGCAGGTGGTCGCATTTGTCGTCACCACGATTTGGAAAACCTCGAGTTTTGTGGCACTGATTTTACTGGGCGGTTTGCAGAGTATCCCGCTGGAACTCGAGGAAGCAGCGCGAGTAGATGGTGCCTCGAGTTGGCAAGTTTTTTGGCGAATTACCATGCCTTTGTTGCGCCCCGCCATTGCGGTCGCCTTAATTTTTCGCACGCTGTCCGCATTGCAGGTCTTTGATATTCCCTATGCTTTTCGTCAGGCGGGTTCGCTGAATCTCGAGACTTTGGGGATGTACATTCAAAAAACCACGGTCGAGTTTACCGATTTTGGGTACGGCGCAGCTGTCAGTTTAAGCCTTTTTATTCTAGCACTCGTCATCACTGCGCTCTATATACGTTTTGTGCGTCCGGCAGAATCAATATGAATAACCTTTTTAATCGTTTATTTGTCGTTTTTGCCTTGATCTTGTTGGTGGTCAATGGTGTATATCCAATGGTTTGGGTCTTCCTGAGCAGCTTTAAGAACGACATCGAACTACAAACCGCGCCTATTGGGTATCTGCCACAATCGTGGGCGTTTACCAATTATGAACAAGTTTTCGTGCAGCAGCCATTCTTGCGCTATTTTTTTAACAGTGTTTTTGTTGCAAGTATCAGCACTCTTATCTGTGTGGTGATTGCGGCACTTGCAGGTTATGCCATTGCTCGAGTCAATTTGCCACAACGCCGCCTGATACAAACTTTAATTGTTGCGGCTAGTATTTTTCCGGTGGTCAGTCTGATTGTTCCGCTTTACCAAATGATGCGAACCTTTGGCTGGTTTGGTCACTATATGTCTTTGGTTGTGCCGTATGCCGCGTTTAGTTTGCCAATCAGCATTTTAACCTTGACTGCATTTTTTCAGGGCATCCCTAAAGACCTAGAAGACGCAGCCATGGTGGATGGCTGCTCGAGATTCGGGGCATTATGGCGCGTGATTGTGCCACTTGCCGCGCCCGGTGTTGCTACGGCTGCAATTTTAGCCTTTGTGAATTCGTGGAACGAATTTCTGCTAGCACTGACTTTTGCTTCCAATCAAGCCACGCGCACCGTACCGCCTGCGGTGGCGCTCTATCAAGGTGAGTTTACCTTCCCTTGGGGGATTATTTCGGCGGCGATTACCATCGCGATTATTCCGATTATCACTATTATTTTGATTTTCCAACAAAAGATTATCAGCGGCTTAACGGCGGGTAGTGTTAAAGGCTAAGTATTTTTTTGGTAGGCTCAGGCGATGACCGTCACTTTAGCGCCTCGAGGCAAAAGCCGTTTTGAAGCAGGGCACCCTTGGATTTACAAATCCGACGTTGCGGTGTTGCCCCGAGTTGCCGGACTCGAGCCAATCCAAGACCTGCGCGGACAGCACCTTGGCTGGGCATTGGTCAATCCCAAATCAGAAATCACGGTGCGCTTTGTCTCGAGGGGAGTGAACCGCCCTAACATTTTGCAGCGCTTGGAACGTGCTATCGAATTTCGCCGCAGTTTAGAAATAGATGGCGATTCTTTCCGCGTTGTACATTCAGATGCCGATGGACTGCCGGGACTGACGATAGACAAATACGGCGGTTACTTGGTGATCCAACAAAATTGTGCGGGTCTCGAGCCGATGTTACCCGATATCGTGCGCGTGTTGCGCCGCGAGCTTGAGCCGCTCGGGATTTTGGCACGCTTTGATGCTAAAGCGCGTACACTCGAAGGCTTAGATAGCAAACTCGAGATCCTGTTTGGAGCTGTCCCTGACTGGCTCGAGGCAAAAGAAAGCCAGATTGTTTACCGCGTGGACCCGTGGCGTGGACAAAAAACAGGTGCATTTCTCGATCAGCGCGAAAATCGTGCGGCACTGGCTCGTTTTGCACATGGGCAGGCTTTGGATATTTTTAGCTACCACGCTTCCTTTGGACTGCATTTAGCGGCTGTGTGCGAACACGTCGAGTGTATAGACTCGAGCGAAGCAGCCTTAGAACGTGGGCTTGAAAATGCAGCATTGAATGGTTTTGACAATATGACTTTTACCCAAGCCAACGCCTTTGATTGGCTGCATCAGTGCGATACAGCCAATCGCTACCAAACCATTTCGTTGGATCCGCCAGCGCTTGCCAAAAGCAAAAAAGACCTGGATGCGGCTTACCGCGCTTACAAGGAATTAAATCTGCGCTGTCTAAAATTGCTCGAGCCGGGTGGAATTTTGGGTACGGCTTCGTGCAGTTTTCATGTATCTGAATCGGATTTTTACGTCATGCTCGGAGATGCCGCCGCCGATGCGGGGCGAATGGTGCGCGTGCTCGAGCGGCGTTCTCAGGCTGCCTGCCACCCCGAAGTATTGAATTTTCCCGAGAGCCGTTACCTGAAATATGCGCTGCTGCAAGTCATGTAAAGTGTATACAACTTTGCAGCATTTCAAAGTCGATATGGTAGACTTTTTGTCATGAGCACCCCCAGGGACGAACTTGAATTTGGTCTCTCGGGGGTTTTGGATTCGGCGGCGGCTGGTTTAGTGCTCAATATTCTCGCACAGCATGACCCAGATACCTATGCTCATTCTGAACGCGTCTCGAAGTTGGTGGTACGCATTGGGCAAGAGTTGCACCTCTGCACCGAAGAACTCGAGGAATTACGTCTGGGAGCACTGCTACATGATATTGGTAAAATTTCAGTCAATCTCGGAATCCTGCACAAACCCTCCAAACTAGCAATCGCCGAATTTGACAAAATAAAAAGTCATACTGTGCTTGGTGAAGAGTTTCTGAACCATATCCCCGGCTTAGAAAAGTTTGCAGCAATTGCGCGCTCACACCACGAACGTTTTGATGGCACAGGCTACCCGGATGGTCTCGTGGGGCAGGATATCCCGATGTTAGCGCGAATCGTTGCGGTTGCCGATGGACTTGATGTGATGTTCAATGGACGTGTTTATCAAAAAAGGCGCACACCGCGCGAGATTATCCTCGAGATTTCAAAAAGTATCTACAGCCATTTTGATCCGCAAGTGGTCAATGCCTTGATGAATGCCTGGCAATCCGGTGCATTGCCACTCGAGGAAGCAGAATCAGATTTGACAGAGTAGTGCATTAGGGGGCTTTTTTGTGGATGAGGAGTTTGTTAAACTGGGCTGGCTTTGGTACAATACTGTTCGTGAAAAGTAGCACGAGCAAGAAGGAGAGTTTGAAGTGAATCAATACACCAACGTATTTATCATGCTTCTCGTCGCGGGCGGGATTGGCGTTTTGGCACTGATGGTCGGTGCGGTCTTGGGTCCTAAAAAACCCAGCAAAGCCAAAAATATGTCATATGAAAGCGGCAACGATCCAATAGGCTCGGCGCGCGAGCGCTTCCCGGTGCACTTTTATCTGGTGGCGATGCTTTTTATTATCTTTGATATCGAGACCGCCTTCTTTTATCCCTTAGCTGTGGCGTATAACAAGTTGGGTTTTTTTGCTTTCTTTGAAGCGCTCGTCTTCGTGTTTTTGGTCGGAATTGGCTATTTTTATATTTTGAAAAAAGGAATTTTGGATTGGAAGTGATTGTATGCCTACACTGACAGATTTGTTTGAAAAAGACGTACAAGAACTCGAGAACGAAGGGATTGTTTTCTCGAGTTTGGAAAAATTGGTGGCTTGGGGTCGCTCGAACAGTCTCTGGCCCATGACCTTTGGCTTGGCTTGCTGTGCCATTGAAATGATGGCATCCACCGATGCACGCAACGACCTTGCGCGTTTTGGTTCCGAGGTCTTCCGCGCCAGCCCGCGCCAATCAGATGTCCTCATTGTTGCAGGACGCTTATCTAAAAAGATGGCGCCTGTCATGCGCCGAGTTTATGACCAAATGCCTGACCCCAAGTGGGTGATTAGCATGGGTGCTTGCGCCTCGAGCGGTGGGATGTTTAATAACTATGCCATCGTGCAAAACGTAGATAGCGTTGTGCCTGTGGATATTTTTGTCCCCGGTTGTCCACCCCGCCCCGAGGGTCTGATTTATGGCGTGATGCAACTGCAAAAAAAGATTCGCGGTGAAGCGATTGATGATTTTGGCACACCCCTGCCAATGGTGGAAGCATGGACGCGGTAATGGCAGATGGCACCCCCAACATAGGAGGTCAGCGATGAGCTTACAAATCGCCCTCGAAAAAGCTGTAGCACGCGAATACAAAACCAGTCTCGAGAACGGTTTGCACACCGTGGTTGCCAATCTCGAGACATTTAAGGCATTTTTGTTTGAGTGTAAAGCTGTGGGCTTTCGCCTACTCGCCGATGTGATGGGTGTGGATTATCTCGAGTACACCGAGTTTATGCCCGAGCGCTTTGCTGTGATTTACAACTTGCTCAATCCCGACAATGGAGAGCGTATGCTCGTGAAGCTGTTTGTTGCCGATGGTGTAGCGGTACCATCTGTGACCGACATCTGGCGTACTGCCGATTTTCACGAGCGCGAAGTGTTTGATATGTTGGGTATAGAGTTTAGTGACCACCCAGATTTGCGAAAAATCCTCACTCCAGAAGACTTGGAGGGGCATCCGCTGCGCAAAGACTTTGACTTGGGTGAAACGCCTACGCTTTTCCGCGAGGGTCGCTTCCTTGATCCTGCCGCGTTCCGAGCAGGTTTGAGGGGCAAAGATACAGGCTTGTCTGGTTGGCGCGGAGGTAGCCGCATTGACTCGAGTCTGGTGCCTAAATTACCAACCGCATCGCCAACCAGCGTGGTAAAGGAGAAATAAACATGGCAAAAGTCAAAGAAAAGCCCGCCATGCCTAAACTCGAGTCTCGAGCCGAAGTGGTGCTTCCCCAAGAACGCTCGAGTTTGACTGGCGGTTCTGGCTTGTTGCACACCGAAGTCATGCGTCTCAATGTTGGACCGCAGCACCCCAGCACACACGGTGTTTTACGCGTGATTGTGGATATGGAAGGCGAGTACGTGAAGCGCGTCGAGCCGCACATTGGGTACTTGCATACAGGATTCGAGAAAACCATGGAAAACCGCACCTTCGCGCAGAACTTTACTTTTGCGCCACGTATGGATTACCTGCATGGATTTGCTTATGAACTTGCTTATGCCTTACCTGTAGAAAAACTCCTTGGCGCAGAAGTCCCAGACCGCGCCCGGGAAATCCGTGTGCTTTTAACCGAGCTAAACCGTATCTCGAGTCACTTGGTGTTTTTGGGGACAGGTTTGCTGGATTTGGGCGCATTGACCCCGTTTTTTTACACCTTCCGCGAACGCGAATCAATTCTGGATATTTTTGAAGCCGTTGGTGGGCAGCGTTTACACCAGGGTTATTTTCGGGTGGGTGGCGTTGCCAAAGACACCCCAGACGGCTTTGAAACCATGGTCAAGG
>JBKBVO010000218.1:0-3473 GCA_046289535.1 Deinococcales bacterium
TCGTCGCCTGTTCGCACTGTGGCAATACGACGGTTGTTATCGAGGTCAAAGACCGAAACAGAATCGTTTTCGCTGTTGGTAACAATCACTCTGGCATCGTCGGAGGTGATTGCAATGTTAGAGGACTTCGAGGCTCTGGCTAAGACTGGGGTCGTGGTCTGCGCGAGGCTCGAGAAGGTGGCAACACCTAAACCGCCAAGCAAAAGTACAGCAGTGAGGGCACGGGCGGGAGAAATTTTCATGTAAACCCCTTTATTTGATGTCGCCGCAGAGAATTCCGCCGCCGATTCCACCCTCTGCACCAACATCGCGCTGATGGTATTGAACATACTGGCTACCCGTAAGTTTATTGGTATCCACCACTGTTTCGGCGCTAGCGTTGCCATTTGCGTCGGACTCGAGGCGCGGCAACACCAAAGCAACAGGTCCTTGAGCGGCACAAGCGCCGATGTGCACATGCCCAATGTGTTTGGTGTTCTTGGTTAGCCCCGAAACGCTGACCATAATTTTTGTTTTGCCATCGCTTCGCGCCACCAAAACCGCCTCACCTTTGGCGGTACTCGGGCTTCACATCGGCAAAGGTAGACAAACTCGAGAGGGCAACCTTCCCGCCATCTACCACCGCAGGGGCGCAAGCGGCAAACACAGAGACGAGGGCGAGCATCACAAACGGGTTTTTCATAGAGCCTCCTTGTTGCGACAATACCCAATCTGCAAGGCAGGGGGTATGCCTTGAACAAGACGGGTATGCCTTTAGCGCAAACTGCTACCGAGTGTACTCAGGGTTTGTATTGATCCATACCACCAGATTTGGTGAAGGCTGTCTCGAGTGCGGCAACGGTCACGATTGGGCTGCTGTCTTTACTACCTGGAAAGGTACCCGCAAAAACTTCCAAGGCATCGCTGTAGCCATCGCCATCGGAGTCTTGTTGCGCTGCAAGCGCCTCAAAAAGCGCCTTGCTGATATCGCCAGAGAGTTTACTTTCCACCAGTTGACCAAAGGCATTGCGAGCATCGCCACCGCCTGGGCTGTTGTGGCAGAAAGCGCAACTCACTTTGGCGTTCACGAACTTAAATTGCTTGACAACCTGCTCACGGTATGTGCCGAATGCACTGACCGAATTCAGTTGCGCAATGCCAAAACCACCTAAAGCCAACAAAACTGCAACCCAACGAACCCTGTTCATACAACCCCCGAAAACATTGTAAATCTGCCAGCTATTGTAGCGCAAAAACGTCTCAGATGCGTCTCAGGGGGCTTTGGGCTGTAATAAACGACTTCGTGCTGCTCCAACTAAATACAGCGAGCCTGCAATCAGGACTTTTTGGTGGCATAAAACAGCCTTCAGCGCAGACTCGAGGTCGGGATGTGCCGTACCCCCATATTGCGCTGCCAACTCGAGTGGATCAACCCCTTGGGGGCTGACCGCAACAAAATGCTTTTCCTGTGCTAAAGCAAGCAGTGGCTCGAGAATATCGGGTACCCGTTTGCGGCTCATGGCGGCGAAGAGCAGCGCAAATTTTTGCCCAGCGAGACTCCTGGCGAGCGCCTGTGCGCCCGCGGGGTTGTGTGCGCCATCTAAAGTCACCGTGCTGCCCGCGAGCAAAAGCGTCTCGAGCCGCCCTGCCCAAGTTGCTCCTAAGGCAGCCTCGAGCACCTCTGCGCCATAGCCGAGCAAGCGCAATGTTGCCACAGCAAGGGCAGCATTCTCGAGTTGGTGTTGCCCTTGTAAGACAGGGACATGCGGCAGGGCAAAAAGCGGGTTTGCTGACCCCAGCACATGCAGTGGTGCGGCGCGTTCCCTTGCCACATTGGCAATGACCTCGAGCGCGATTCCCTTGGCAGCTGTCAAAACGGGAACGCCAACGCGAATCCCACCTGCTTTTTCAAAGGCGATATTTTCTAAGACACTTGGCAGATGCCCCACCCCAATGGTGGCTTCGTGGTCGTAATCCACATTGGTAATGATCGTGGCTCGGACGTTCTCGAGACAGGCGGTAGCGTCGTGGCGCGCACCGACTCCCGCTTCAACAACCGCGAAGTCCACGCCTTGGCGCGCGAAGTGCAACAAACCAAGCACGGTGGTTAAATCAAAAAAAGCCGCATCGGCAGCGTGTTCTTGTGCCCACTGGACAAACTCGAGCACTGTGCTCTGGGCAATCGGTACGCCATTGACCACAACGCGTTCGCGGTAATCCTCGAGATGCGGCGAAGTGAAGCGCCCAACGCGCAAACCCGCTTGTTGCAAGCCCGCCGCGAGCATCGCACAGGTGCTGCCCTTGCCATTGGTGCCAATCACGTGAATGGTCTGCACGCGCCGTTCGGGGTGCCCAAGCAGCGCAAGCAGTGCCTTGGTGCGCTTGCCGGAGCGAATATCACCAGCGCGGGTGCGCGCAAACAGCCACTCGAGCGCAGATGCGTAGGTCATCGAGCTACACGGAACTCCGCCGCACCGAAGGCGAGTTTTGCTCCCTCCTGCACCACAAAGGGCTGATGCGCCGGCAGTTGTTGTCCGTCCAAAAAGGTGCCGTTGGTGCTGCCTAAATCGGTTACGGTCAGACTGTCTGAAATCATCTCAAGTCGCGCGTGTTCTGTGCTGACCGAACCCTCGCGCAACACAATACCGTTGTGTTCGCCACGCCCGAGAGTTTGCTTGCCAAAGGGCAACTCGAGCGTTTCTGTACCCACCAAACGCCAAGGCTTAGGCGCGGCGGGCAGCAGAGCGCTGGCGGGCGCAGCAACCGAGGTGGATGCAGGCATAGCTGGTGCACCTTTTTCTTCGGGTGTAGGGGCATCGCCTTTGCTTTCGAACAAAAATTCGGTTGTACCAAATTGAATTGTGTCGCCGCTCGAGAGAACAGCTCGAGAGCTTGGATTGCCATTGATGGCGACAGGATCGCCTTCGTAGACCCAGCGCCCATTACCAAACTTGAATGCGCCCAATTTGAGCGCCAGCGTTTTTTCGCGATACAAACCAATATCGTTGCCATCCGAGCGCCCTACTGTTACGACTGGCTTGCCCAAAATATACTGTTTGCCCTCGTAAACCCCAGTGGTTATACCTGTAAGCCAAGCGGTTTTGAGCGCCTGTTGCACCAGCTGGAGCATCAAGCCGACCGCAAAACCAAGTGCGCCCAATCCAAGCAACCTGCCCAATAACTCAAGTACCCCACTCGAGAAAACCCCTGTAAGCGCACTAAAGACAATCCCACCCACAACCCCACCCACCGTGCCACCAATCGCACCGCGCAGCGCTTTGGCTCGAGAACGGTCGGCAAGCCCCAAAACTGCCCCTGCAATTGTGCCCACCACTGCCCAACCAACAATTCGAGCTGCTTCGCCAAAAAGTGCAAACAATAACTGCCCAAAAAGTGCCCCACCAAGACCCAAAAGCGCACTCATCGGCAAGACCCAGAGCAGGTCACGCCACCAGCGTCCGCGCAAACCCAAAGTGTTTTCGGCAATTAAAAGC
>JBKBVO010000025.1:0-17064 GCA_046289535.1 Deinococcales bacterium
GAGTACCGGTCGAGAAGCCCGTGCTGCCAACCCTCGAGATAATTTGCCCTTGGCGCACCCAAGCCCCACGTTTCACCAAAATTCTTGAGTTGTGACCGTAATAATATTGGCGGTTATCCCAGCCGCGAATGATTACCAGATAACCATAACCCTGCCGATTCCAACCGGCAAATTCCACTCGCCCAGAAAGGGCAGCATAGACTCGAGTACCCGTTGGGGCAGCCAAATCAATACCAGTGTGAAAACGGTTGCCGCGCAAGCGTCGCCAACCAAAACGGCTGGTCATTGTTCCAGATAAAGGCCACAGTACCCGTTCGGCGCGGCTAAAGCTTGGTGTGGTTTTAGACGGATTGGTGACTGGAGGCTTGACCGTGGATGCACTCAAGTTTTCGGGGATTTCGATTTCGACATCCTCGATTAAATCGCTAGGTGCTGTTGGTATGCCACTCGGAGCGATAGTATCCAAATAAGGCGACTCGAGGCTGGGGTCAATTACGGATGCTTCACTTGGAGCTTCTAAAGGGTCTGAAAAGCCTAAAGTGCTGGGCATACCTGCAGGTCGCACAGACACACTCGGGTCTGGTTCTGAGGGGCGCTTGGCGCTTGGTGGTGTTACAACAATTGGTTTGGGTGCACGCTGACTCGAGGCGGCAAGAGCGGGAACTGGTTTTGCGCTTGGGGCAGCAACGTTTGAAGCAGGTGTGTTAGAAGGTTTTGCACCAATCTGTGAGGTTGGTTTTGGAGCAGCCACAGTAATCACGCGCCCTGTGGCGTTTGGCAAGTTTGGCGGTGGTGCAATTAAGCGGGTAGCGCTTGTGGGAGCTGGTTTAGCCGTGCTGGATGGCTTACTAGGTTTAGCCGTGCTGGATGGCTTACTAGGTTTAGCTGTGCTCGAGGTGGGGCTTGGTTTGGCTGCCTGAGGCTTGGCTGTGGGCGGTGCTAAACGCAAGACATCGCCCACACGGATGACATCAGAAGTCAGGGAGTTTGCCGCCCGTAGCGCAGCCAGCGAAACATTGTTGCGTTGAGCGATTTTCTCGAGGGTATCGCCTTGCTGCACAACAACAGTACTAGGGCGGCTAGTGGTTGCTGGTGCAGGGGTGCTGCGGCTTGCAGCAGGAATGACAAGCGTCTGTCCAACCCGAATAGAATTTCCCTCGAGACGGTTGGCAGCTTGCAGGGCTTCAACACTGATTCCAAAGCGCTTGGCAATTTTCCCAACCGTGTCGCCTTTTTCTACCACTGTGCTTCGGTTGGCTACCGTATTGCCACTTGGTAGACGCAGGGTTTGCCCTACACGGATACGGTCGCTCGAGATTCCGTTAGCGTTGCGGAGTGCTTCCACGCTGATACCGTGTCGTGCTGCAATACTCTGCAGGCTATCCCCAGACTGCACCCTAATGCTGGCGCTTGAAGGCAATTTAATAACCTGTCCCGGACGAATATTGACACCATCTAAGCCGTTTAAGCGCTGCAGTACGGCAACCGTTGTGCCATAACGCGCTGCAATTGTTCCGAGCGAGTCGCCTTTTTGTACTGTAACTGTTGTATTTGCGAATACCCAACTACAAAATGCTAAACCCAATAAGGTCACTGTCCATTTTTTCATTAGTTCACCTCGGAAAAACTGGCAAAAACCAGCAGAAAAGGTGCCCACGTCGCCCTAGCTTTTAGTTAGACGCGAAACATGCCTGAACGTGTTAGAGAAAACCCTTTACGGTGATGATAAAGGTGAGGATTTTTATCTCATCTTCGATGTGTCGTTGTACCAAACTTGTTACAAAGGCAATAAACTTGTCTCATGTAATTTTAATTCAAAAAACTATTCAAGGTTTGTATGGCTCAATCACAATTTGCCCAGACTCGAGTTTGGCAATTTCTGCAACATCCGATGGAGGGGCTACTCGCATGGCATCAAGGCTCGAACCCTCAGGTGCTCGAGCAAGTGCATGAGCGATTCGCACCTGTGTGGCGGCGATGCGCTGCGCATAAATAATTGCCCCCTCACGCCCCGAAACCCCAGCATGTGCCATACCGCGCAGGGTGCCAGAAACAATAATATCGCCGCCTGCGATGAGTTCTGCACCGGGATTAACATCGCCAAGCACAATGACGTTGCCCGCTTTTTCGATACGCGTACCTGCACGCATGGTACGCGGCACAACTTCAGTTTTATTGCTGCCAATACTGCTGTCTCGAGGTGGGCGCAGGCTCGAGATTTGCCCTCCCGCCTGTTGAATATGCTGTTGCACAACATTGAAAACAGCCCAAGATACCACACCGCCCAATTCGATTTCGATGGCTTCGGAAAGCAAATTTGCTCTGGACTCGAGCATACCTGTCACGCTTTCTCGCGTATCCAGCGGCTCGAGCAGCAAATTTAAGCCACCTGTAGTACCACGAAGTTTCATTGATACTCCTTGATGCTTGTCATGTCGGGCAGTTTAACAAGATTTTGCCGAGCTGTGCGTGATTGAATTGTCACAAATTTTATTTTCGTGGCAAAGCAATGTTCCAGTATGCTGCCATCACCTTTTTGACTGCGGGTAGTGCAATACCGCTTCCCTCTACGCCATTTTCAAAGAAAGCCACAACCACCAAATTGGGGTTTTCAAAAGGTCCATAACCCATGTACCAAGCATGGTCTTGATGTGCGCCTTTGGGGTTTTGAGCTGTTCCTGTTTTGCCTGCAGTGGGAATTGGGAAGTCACCCAGAACTTGCTTTGCTGTTCCTGTGGTGACGGTCAAACGCATACCTTGTTTTAAGATATTCCAGTGCGTACCCGCTACAGTGTACATTGGTTTTGGTGCTTGAGGCTTACCATCTATGGCTTTGATGATAGTCAGTTCTGGGCGTTTGCCATCGTTGACAATGGTTGAGAGCATTCTTGCAACTTGCAAAACGCTGGCTCGCATTTCACCTTGACCAATAGAGAAATTCAGGCTCTCGCCTTTTTCCCATTTGCGCCCCTCGGCTTCAAAAATGCTGGGACTTGGCACTTTTCCTACTTGTTCGCCGTTGAGTTCGATACCCGTGGGTTGCCCGTAGCCAAATTCGCTAGCACGTTTGGCAAGCATTTCGGCAAAGGGAATCGGACCATAGCTGACTGCGGATTGGTAATACCAAGTATTACAAGACCAGGCAATAGCTTTGCGTGCATCCATTGCTCCCATGTTGCGTACACGGTTCCAATTCCACCATAAGCGCCCATAGCGGTAATTGGTACTGCAGGAGAACGTACGGTTGCCTGCTCCTGCCTCGAGTAGTGCACTATTGGTCACGAGCTTAAAAACGCTGCCTTGCTCGAACTGTTTAATAGCACGGTTCCACATCGGTTTATATTTGCCATCCTTGAGTGCAGCTATGGCTAGCGGGTCTTTAGGACGCGAAGAAAACCAGTTGGGGTCGTATTTGGGACCCACTGCAAGCGCTAAAACTTGTCCTGTCTTAGGGTTTAGAGCAACGATTGCCCCTTGAGCCTTTTCGATCAGGGCTTTGCCATTTTTTCTATTGAGTGCATTGATTTCATCTTTGGCTTCGACAATGGCTTGTTCTGCGGCGCGTTGCAGTTTAGGGTCTATGCTCAACGTCACGGTTTTGCCGCGCTCGGCTTCACGCACAATGCGGTCACGCCCGGGTACAACGCGCCCCTTGGCATCAACTTCCTCGAGTTTTTCGCCGTGCCTACCACGCAAGAGGTCTTCTAAGCCTGACTCGAGCCCGGCTTGTGGTACAAGGTCTTCGCGGTCATACTTGCCCAAAAGTAAGTCTTTTTCGCTGACAGGATTCATGTACCCAAGTAAATTTCCTGCCAAACCTGTTGGATAGACGCGTTGTACACGGTAACGTAGTTCTAAGACCTCACTTTGCCCCGCAAGCCATTCCTCTAAAGAAATAATGCTTTCGGCGGGTACATCTTTTTTGACTACCACTTCGTACTCGCCTGGTTTGGGCTGTGGCAGTGGCAGGGTCAAGCCTGCTAGACGCGCAATGCGCTCGAGCTGCTGTACCTCGCCGCCTTTGTACACCAGTTCTACGGCATTGCGATTGGTGACGAGTACAGTGCCATCGCTGGCGCGAATTTCGCCGCGTACGGCACGCAAAGTGCGTGGTTGAAGGCGATTTTCTTTGGACAGGGTGCTGTACTTTTTATGCTCCACGATTTGCAGTTGATAAAGCCGCACCACATAAAGCCCCATCGCAATATTGAGGAACACCGCCAGACCAACGAGAGGATTTCCCGGTGGACGTTTTTGTTTTTCACGACGCGGTAAAAAAATCACAACGCCCCTATTGTCGCAAGTTCGAGATGAGAAAATCAAGCGGTGTGCACCATACTTTGCTGTGCTCGCCAAAACAAAACTTACTATCCAAAGGGATGAAGTCTTTGCTTTCATTTGTGCTACCGTTTAGGTGTGACCCAGAAGGAGGGAAACTATGACATTACATGAATTACTCGGTTCGGTGGTCAATCAACTGCAAAATGACGAACAAGAACTCAACGCTGCGGATGCTGAACACCCCACACATGGAAGCGATTTGCTCGCTAAGTTTAAAGCTGCTCAAGCTGCTGCCTCGAGCGACCCAAATGCAGACCTAGGTCAGGTTTTTGGTCAGGTTGCCCAAGCTATTTCTGGCAGCTCGAGTGGCTTTACCTCGCGGGCTTACGGCGATGCTTTTGCTTTGGGCGCACAAGCCTTTGCTGGACGCGACAATAAACTTGGCTTAGACGACCTTGCGCCAATCATTGGAATGCTCACCAATGGCTTTGCCAAACACGATACGCGCGGCGCAAATGCGGCGGGTCCGCTTGGTGCGCTTGCGCCATTGCTCGGTTTGCTGGGCGGCGGACAAGGTGGCGGCTTGGACGTTGGAAAAATTGCTGGAATGCTGCTTGGTGGCGGTGCAGCAGGTGGAATTGGTGGTTTACTCGGTGGCTTATTGGGTGGTGGACAACAACAAGGCGGTCTGGGGGGGATGCTCGGAGGTTTGCTCGGCGGAGCGCAACAACCCCAATCCCAGCAACAGGGCGGCGGTGCAGGCGAATTACTTGGCGGTTTGCTTGGTGGTGGACAAAACAACAGCCCGCTTGGCGCACTTTTGGGTGCAGTGACCCAAGGTGCACAAATGACCAATGCTAACGGTCAGCGCGATGCAGGTGCAGCCAGCACTGGCAGTGTTTTGACGGGTTTGCTTGGTGCATTGCTCAAGTAAACCATCTCCGCATTGCTCAAGTAAACCATCTCCGCATTGCTCAAGTAGACCATCTCCAAAGTTGCCCCTCGAGTTTTGACTCGGGGGGATTTTTATTGCAATAAACCGCTTGCCGCCCGCTCGAGAAGCACTTTGTAGTCGTCACGTCGCCAGCGAATTGGTTCAAGTTTCCAAGTGGCAAAGGGAAAGGGAGGGTCGGTCTGTGGCAAAGGTACATACTGTGCACTGGCTTTTAGGAGCAATTCCCGACGAGCAGTAAAAGCAAGTTGTACATCAAACTCGAGACGGTAAGCATTGCTTAAAATCTCGACAAAAGGTGCACGGTAGCCCTCGAGCAACTGTTGTATGGCGGCTCGAGCCTCAGAAGAGAGATTAAAGACCTCCAAACTCAGGTCTTCGTCTTCTTGTAATGCGGAAATCAATGCTGCATCGTTGTGTAGACTGCCTGCCTTGTGGCGTACCAGTCCAGTGATTGCACGGCGGCAGTGCGCGGGATTGCTACGACTTGGAACTTCGACGAGGAAACCATTTTTGTGACAGCCACTAAGTAAATCCCAGAAGCGTTTAACCGACGAATAGCGCTCGAGTTCGACGAAGTTGCGCGGGTATGTGGCAAGTGGGACTTGAGGCTGCAGAAGTTCGGTGTCGGTCACGCGCCTGCCTCGGTGTTATCGGACATGTTAAGAGTGTAACACTGTGCAGGTCAAAATTGTTGATGACAGCTTGAGACTTTAAACTATTGCGAAGTGATTTTACTTTTGAAAAACGCAACGGTATCGTCTAAAACCTTTGGCTCGAGCCAACGCGTCAGTTTAGAGAATGCCCCAACAATGCTGAAGTGGTCCAGGGTTTCATACGCTGCCCATGTTACTTCGCCACCGCGTTGTCGTATTTCGTGCGCGAGGCGTGGGGCATGAGCAGGGCTGCACAAGGTGTCGCGTGCGCCGTGCAGCAAAAGCATGGGTGGGTTTTTGCCATCGGCAACCAAGACCGGCTGAGTCTCGAGCCACTGCTGGCGTGCGCCCATGGCTTTTTGTGCGCGTGGGTCGGTCTCGAGCCATTTTAAAAAGTCGTAAGGTCCAGCAATACACACCGCTGCGCCGAGTGCATCGCGCGTGAGTCCAACACGCTCGAGATGTGTTTTGCACACGCAGAGCAGCGCAAGCAAATGTGCACCTGCCGAATGCCCAAGCGCTCCAATGAAACTCGAGCTTACACCGTAGTTGGGGAGTTCGTAGCGCAACCAGCGCAATGCGAGCGCGACATCGTCGACATTGTTGGGGAATACACCTTCGGGCGCGAGGCGGTAATTGACGGCGGCGACATGAAAGCCGTGCGTGCACAGGCTTTCGGCTAAAAAAATGTAGTCGTCTTTGCTGCCCGAATCCCAATAACCGCCGTGCACAAACATGATTGTGCCAAGGGCATGCGGTGCAAGGTACAAATCGAGTTTTTGCCGCTCGAGTGTGCCGTATGCCAGATTTCGGTGAAGTTCAAAATTTTTTTTGTTTACTGCCGCATTGATTGCCTCGAGCGGGGCACGTCCAAATACTGTTGCAATTTGGCTCAGGATGGTACTCGAGGCATGGGAGAGTCGAGAAAACCAGTTTTCGGTCATTGGGATAGTCTAGCTTTTTAATATCAAAACTGTATGCAAACCTCAGTGTTGGCTGTTGTAGATTTGAGGCGCGCTTAGCTTTGGCTCGGGTTTCCCAGTACTTGAAAATTGTGAATTGATTGCTAATCTTCAGTATGACGTTCAGGTAAGAAATAGATGATTGGCACCAGTACAAACATCGCAAACGAAATCCAAATCGAAACATTTGCCAACATCGCTCCTGCTAAATAGAGTATTGGTGCGATTGAGTTCTTTCGTAACACCTGCTGATGTTGCTGTTGCTTTTCCTTGTGTTTTGGGTGCTGGGCGGCAATGGCTAAACGCAAAGGCGTAAATGAAATCGAAGCAATTGCCAGCACTAAGCCATACACACTGACCGTCAGTGGAGCGGCGTAATTCTCGCCCATATAGGCAGTCACAAATGGAATCAAAGATATCCAAAACAGCAAATTTATATTTGCCCACAAAACTCGGACATCGGCACGGTTTGCTTTTGCTAAAAGTGCGTGGTGATTAACCCACATGATTGAAATCACCAAAAAACTCAGCACATAGGATAGACCAATTGGCAATAACTCAAGCAGTGCCTTGATTGTAGGTTCGTGTGGCGCTTTTAACTCGATTACCATGATTGTCACAATAATCGCAATCACGCCATCTGAGAAGGCTTCGACTCTAGCTTTGTTCATAAAATCTTCCAAGTGAAAGCCCTGCCAAGGGTGCGCGACAGTCCAACCCAAACAACGGCTAATTTCTCGAGCAGTTCGGCATTTTGCAATCCGCCAGTATCCACCACTGCAAAACCGAGCTGGGTGCCTAACGCTGTAACTACTGTTTTGGCGGTGCTTGAGTCTCCTGCAATCAGCAAACTCGAAGCGATACCGTTTCTTACAGGCTGCTTGAAATTTTCGCCTCCGATTGTGTTGAAAGCCTTGACCACATCGGCTTGAGGGTGCAGTGCTGCAATCTCGAGGCTGCTCGAGCTACCAGTGGGCGGAATTTTATTAGTGGCATCGATAATGATTTTGCCATCCAGCCCCGTCAAGCTACCCAAGGTTTCAGTCATGGCTTTATAGGGTAGGGCAACCACTAGCACTTGGCTCGAGTCCACTGTTGCTTGCAGTGTACCAGCCATAGCATTCGGCGAAGCTTCGAGTAAGGCTTTAATCTTACTGCTGGTTGCGTTTCTTGTGCCGAACATGATTTGGTGTCCCTGCATTGCCCAAAGCCGCCCCAGTTCGCCGCCAATATGCCCACTACCAATAATTCCGATATTCATAAAACACCTACTTTTTGTCAGCGTCCGAGGGCTTCGATTAACATTTTTGCAGCGGCTGTTCCGCTAAATTGTTGTTGACCTGTAATCAGGTTGCCATCGCGGACAGCGTGGGCGACAAAGGGTTGCGCCACAATAAAATTGGTGTTTGGGATTTTTTTGGCTTCGTCTTCAATCCAAAATGGTTGGATGCGTTGCCCGACAAAATTATCGGCAAATTGTTCTTCGCTATTGGCAAAACCAGTCCAAGTTTTACCCTCTACAATCAGCGTTCCATCGGACTTTTTGGCTTTGAGCAGCACACACGTACCATGACAAATGGCAGCAGTTATTTTGCCTGCCTGGTAAAAAGCAGCTATTAAGTTGTGCAAGGCGGTGTGGTCTATCATGCTGTACATCGGCGATTGACCACCCGTCACAAAAACTGCATCGTAGTCGGCTATATTCACGTCGGCAATACTTTTGGTGTTTTCGAGCAGTGCTTTGTGTGCTGGGCTGTGCTTAAATCCAAGGCTAATCAAGTCTGAGGCACTATACCCACTGGTATCTTCGGGATCGCTGTAACCATCAGCGACCAGTTTTCCACCATTTGGGCTGCGAATCTCGACTTCGTAACCATTTTCGGTAAATTCCCAGTATGGGTGGGTAATTTCCGAAAACCAAAAACCGATATTCCAACCAGTTTGGCTCGAGACGGCTGGATTCGCCGCAATCATCAGGATTTTCTTAGGTTTGTTTGGATTGACTGGATTTGCATTGCCACTCATGATTTTACCTCCGCTCGAGGAGTATCGCTCGAGGTATTTATATTACTATACGGTAAAGTAAATACAATGTTATCTGGAAAACACAGATTGATAACGAAATTCGAGATGCAATGAATCCAAGTTATCCATGCTCTTTGAAGATTGTTCGTTTTGTCGGTGAAGCTTACAATGCTATTCTGGAGTCAAATCCTCATGGACACAGCCAGCACCAGCGAACGTACCCCCGGGCGACCTCGAGAACCCGAGACCGACCAGCGTATCATTGCTGCCGCACAGCGTCTATTGGCACAATACGGCTTTGTCCGCATGAGCATGGATGCGGTGGCACTCGAGGCGGGCGTAACCAAGCCGACGATTTACCGCCGCTACCCGAACAAAATAGATTTGGCATTGGCGGCGGTGGTGGCATTTTGCGACCTCAACCCGCCGGAGTATAAAAACCAGACTCGAGCCGATTTAATTTCGCAAATCAAGCAATTCAAAATCGCCATGCAACGACCCAACGGCATGGCTTTGCTTGGGACAATGCTGGCAGAAGAACCCGAGAATCCAGAACTGCTTGCACGGTTCCGCGAATACTTGGTGATGCCGCGCCGCGCCGCGATTCAAACGATTCTCGAGGCGGCTAAAACCAGAGGCGAATTAAAGGAAGCTGCCGACCTCGAGTTGGCGGGGAATATGCTGATTGGTGCCTATTATGCCCAGTATTTATCGGGTAAAAGTTTTGCCGAGAACTGGGAAGAAACACTGGTGGATACAGTACTGAGTATCCTTGTTATTTGAACTGGTGTTTTGCACAAAACTATGCAGTGGTTTGAAGGTCTTTATTTTGTTGCTATAAACACTTGTTGACTGCGATTAGCTCGTCACAATCAAATACCCTAAGACCACCGAGATGAGCATTTGCAGCAGGCTCGAGTTGCGCATTTTCTGGTTGTTACGGTGCACAAAAACACGCAGTGCAGCTTGGGCAAAAATGAACAGCGCCATCGCCAAGCGCGGTACAGCAATCCCGAGCAACAGTGCGATTAGCAGCCCTGCCAGTAAGGCAAGCAAAAAAAGACGCAGAGCGGTGAGTGGTTGTATCGAGTCTTTTTTCATGGGTTTGTTTTTTGCTTCAGCGCGCTCTCGAGCCATGCCTTGGCGCGCCCAAACGCCCCACCCTCGAGGTCGTGCATCGCCACCAGCGCGGCGGCTCTGCCCGAGGCAGCAAAGACCCCACCGCCGGGATGAGTGCTCGCGCCGCACAGGTACAAGCCCTTAATCGGTGTGCGGTAGCCCGATAACTCGGGCAGTGGGCGCAGGGCAAACATCTGGTCAAGACCCATCTCGAGGTGCATGACGTTGCCATTTTTTAAGCCGATGCGGCGTTGTAAATCAAGCGGTGTTTGCGTGAAGCGCGACTCGATTTTGCCGCGCATGTTCGGGGCGTATTGGCAGAGCACCTGCTCGAGTTTTGCGCCTTCCTCGAGTTCGGCTTCGTCGTCCCAAACCCGCCCATCGGAGCGCTCGAAGGGATAATACTGCCCCCACAGATAAATCAGGTGCTTGCTCGCCGGGGCAAGGCTTGGGTCGAGTTTGCTAAAGGTCATGCCCAAGGCGGCAGGCTGGCGGCTGGGAATCCCACCGTCGTAGTCGCGGAATGCCTGTTCTAAGTACTCGAGGCTCGGGCACAGAAGTTGCATCCCATTGGTGGCAGAATCAGGGCAGCCCTCATATTGTGGCAGTTCAGAAGCGCTAAAACGATGAATTGCACCAAAACCGTTACCAACGCGCAAGTGTTGTACTTTCCACGGCAGACTGGCGGGTAGGTTATCCGCGCCCACCAAATCCAGCAAAGTGGTTTGAACGTGTGCTCCAGAAATAACACAGCGCCCCTCAAAAACCCGCCCATCCTCGAGAATAACGCGTTTGGCGCTGCCGTTTTCGCATTCGATTCTGGCGACTGGGGCATTTAAATGCACCTCGCTCCCCATGTGTTCGATGCTCGCTTGCAGCGCCTTGGTCAGTGCTCCAGAGCCGCCGACGGCACGTTTTGCGCCGAATTTATGCAGCACTGCGTGCCACATCAAAAACCCGCCTGCGCCGATTTCGTGCGGCGCTGGACCGGATTGCGCCGCGAGCCACGCTAGCCCAGCGCGCACCGCAGGGTGCTTGAAGTGCGCGCGCAAATAATGCCCGTAAGAGCGAATCACACCCATCAGCAAATCCGTCTCGGGTGGCTTGCGCCCGACAAAACTCGAGATTAAATTCCATGCCGTGGGTGGTTTTTGGAATGCTGTAAACAGCTTGTTGCTGAATTCGTCCCAGGACTTGACAAATGTGCGGTAGGCGGCGGCATCCTCGGGCGAAATTTGCGCGATGTCGTGGCAGGTCTGCTCAAGGTCTTTGTACAGCCCAAATCCCCCGCCGCCCAAGATTGGTGCGTAGGCAATCGGGTCCATCTCGAGATAGCGCAGACCGTGCTGCTCGAGTTCGAGTTCTTTAACCACAGGCGTGAGGTGAATCATGATGTGTACCCCCGAGCCGACATCGACTTTGTAGCCAGGCAGAATGTCGTCTTCGGTACAGACTGCGCCACCAATCACATGGCGGCGCTCGAATACAGCAACCTTGTAGCCGGCTTTTGCCAAGTAACCAGCCGAAGTCAGGGCGTTGTGCCCTCCGCCAATCACCAGTGCGTCAAATGTAGTTTTCATGACCAGGAGCATACCGAAAACCTTTTTCGGAAAACCAGTACAATTGGTGCATGCTGCGTTTGGTGGTTGGTTTAGGCAATCCGGGTTTGCAGTATCTGCGCAACCGCCATAATGTTGGCTTTATGGTGCTTGATGAGCTGGCGCGGCGCGGTGCGGCTTGTTTTACAAACAAATATCAGTCTTTTTATACCGAAGCCCGATTTGGTGCACACAAACTCTTGTTGCAAAAACCACAGACCTTCATGAATCTTTCGGGGCAAGCGGTTTTGCCCCTTGTGCAGTTTTACAAACTCGAGCCAAGCCAAATTGTGATTGTGCATGACGACCTTGATTTGCCATTTGGGCGCTTGCGCATCCGCGCCGGAGGCTCGAGCGGCGGACAAAATGGCGTGAAGGACATCACAGCACGGCTTGGTACCGACGGCTTTGTGCGCCTCAAAATCGGCATCTCGAGACCACCAGCGGGTTGGAGCGTACACAATTGGGTGCTCTCGAATTTTGCTGCCGAAGAGCAAGCCATGCTCGAGCAATTGCTCGCAGTGGCTGCGGACGCGGTGCTCTGCATTGCTGAATTTGGTGTTCAGGAAGCACAAAATCGGTATAACCCCACCGACCTACGCCTCGAGCCTGAGGCGCAAGTGGAACAAATTGCGCCCGAGTCGCGTACAATAGAACCATGAAAAGCAATCCGGTTGTGCCATTGCTCGTGCTGTTGCTGTTGGGCTATGGGGGGTATACGTTGTATCAGCGTGGGCAATTGCAGCTGCCGGGGTTGCCGCCTGTTACACCGACGAGCACGGCTCCAAGCAGGACAACCCCGCCGCCAAAAAACACAGCGCCGCTGAACAACCCCGCACCCAAAAGTAGCCTGAATTCGCCCGAGATTGAGCCGCGCAAATTTGTGAATCCCGCGCTTAGAGCCTTGTTTGATCAGCGCGAAAAAAAGGAATGGGCAGAACTTTTAGCTGCCGCCGATACCTACAGGCGCAAGAACCCCACCGACGCACTCGCGGGCTTGCTGCGCGAAGAAGCGATTGTGCGCCTTGCCAAAGCCGATACTTACCGCATCGGCGTTTCTGCTCCACTTACAGGTGCGCTGCGCCAAGTTGGCGAAGCGTTCTTGCAGGGGGTGTATTTGGCGGTCAAGGAAGTCAACGATAGCGGTGGTTTTCTGCGCAGCGGGAAGCCGTATAAGCTCACTGTGCGCGTCCTGAACGATGCCGGAGATCGTGCTATGGCAATCAAGGTCGCTTCTGAATTCATTGGCGACAACTACATTTGGGGCATTATCGGACCGTACTCGAGCAGTACGCTGCTCGCGGCTGCACCGATTTACAATGCCGCCAGTCCGGGTAGACCAGTTATTGCTCCAGCCGCAACCAATCCAAAAATCACCGATGCAGGGCGAATGATTTACCGCGTTGCCCCATCCGATGCGACTCAGGGTGCGGCACTAGCGCGCTTGGTGCAGGCTAAAGGGGCAAAGAGTGCTGCGGTTTTGTTCGATGAATCCGATGCCTACTCGCTTGGTTTAGCCCAAACCTTTAAAGCCGAAGCGGCAAGAATTGGCTTGACCACTTCCGATGTGCCTTTTAGCTTGAACAACTACACGCAGCCTAGGGTTGGCAACTTTGCCGTGGATGCGATTTTGGTTTCGGGATACACAGCCGATGTCGCTGCTGCCGCTAGAGCGGAAAAACCCTTTGGCAAGCCAATCTATGCTGGAGACGGTGCCTACGGGCAGGATTTGCTCGCCCAAGGCGGGGCAGCAGTCGAGGGTGTGACCGTGACGAGCTTTTGGCACAGCACCTTAACCGACCCTGCCTCGAGCCGTTTCACTAGGCGTTTTCAAAACCTGTTTGGTGGGGGCACGCCCAATGCCAACGCGATGCAAGCCTACGACGCGACCCGTGCCCTCATCGAAGCCCTGCGCCGCATGCGTTCTAAGCCAGAAAATGGCGAGGGCGTGCGCTTGGCGCTCGAGACACTGCGCGACCGACCAATCGAGGGAATTACCTCACCGCTTCGCTTTGACAAAAACGGTGATATGAACGACCGCCCTTGGGTGGCAATTACTGTTGAAAATGGCAGGTTCAGAGCGACTGGCTATGCGCGTTAGCGCTTTGGGTTAGAATACCTGCGTGGATTTTTACCGCTACTTGTCTGAACACACGCCTGCCATGCTGCGCGATATCGAAACGTTGGTGCGCCTCGAGTCGCCGTCTCGAGATGCTCCCGCAATCAATAGGGTGCAAGATGCGATTGCTGCACTGCTCGCCCCGATGGGTAGGCTCACACGCCATACGCACCAACTGGGTGACGTGCTGCACGTGCAAATTGCTGGCAGAAGCGCAAATCGGGTCGTGCTGCTGGCGCACGCCGATACGGTGTACCCGCACGGTACTTGGCAGCAAAATTGGCGGCTCGAGGACCAGCGTGCCTACGGACCCGGCGTGTACGATATGAAAGGCGGGATTGTGCAGGCGATTTGGGCGCTCAGGGCAATTTTTGCCGACAACCAAACACCGCATTGCACGGTTGACTTTTTGGTGACCCCAGACGAAGAAATCGCCAGCCACGCCGGTAGACCATTTATCGAAGCTGTGGCTCAGGGTGCAAAAGCCGTGCTCGTGCTCGAGCCGCCGCATCTCAATGGCGACCTCAAAGTGGCGCGCAAGGGTGTTGGCGGTTACCGCATTTTTGTGCGCGGTAAAGCTGCGCACCAAGGTACCGAACCCGAGAATGGACGCAATGCGATTGTCAGTGCGGCGCACCTGATTGACGAAGTGGTCAAACTCGAGGACTTTGCCAAGGGTACAACCCTCGGACCCAACGTAATTCGCGGTGGCAGTGCAATGAATGTGGTCGCCGACGAAGTCTATCTCGAGATAGACCTGCGCGTTTGGAGCGCCGAAGAAGCGGCGCGGGTCGATGCGGCAATCCGCGCTATTGCCCCGCTCGAGGGCACGAGTTACGAAATCCTCGACGGTTTGAACCGCCCACCGATGGAACCCTCGGAAGGCACCTTTATCTTGCTCGAGAAGGCGCAAAAAATCGCCAACAGCCTTGGTTTTAACCCTGGTGCGGCTCGGGTCGGGGGTGGCTCGGATGGCAATTTTACGGCGCGGCTTGCACCGACCATCGATGGCTTTGGCGCATTCGGGGCAAATGCACACCAAAAAGAACTCGAGTACATCCATATCCCCAGCCTCGCACCGCGTGCAGCACTGCTTGCGCAGATGCTGCTCGAGGTCTAATACTCAATTTGGTACTGGCTTTTACGCGCACGGCGTGCTCTTGAACTGAATTTCACGCATGTGCAGGTACCTATCGGTCTGTTTTGAGGTCGGCGAAATCCGCTATACGCGCCTCGAGCACTTCGATTTGCAGCAGTTTTCCCTCGAGCAGCACCCGATCGCCCTCGAGGCGCGCGGTGAATTCGCGCTCGCCGCCCACACCGCGCATGAAGGCGCGTGCGGCTTTGACGTTGGGTAAAGCAATTTTGCGGATTTGCGGTGTCTCAACCACCGCTTGGGCAAGGTCGTTTTCTGTTGCGAGTTCGAGTACGATTTTGGTTGGGTCGAGGTTCAGCTCTAGTTTGGCGGGTTGCACCTTGGGAATAAACTGGAATTGACCGCGCTGGCGCTGTGCGATGGCACGGACAGCCTCATAGCCAAACAGCTTGGGGTGTACGACCGAAACAACTCTGCCGCGCGCGAAAAACACCACCGAATCGTCGAGCTGAAATGCGCCATCGATTGCACTCACGCTCAACATCTGCAACAACCCCAACACCCCGCCGACCGTCTCGAGCCGCCCTGAAAACCCCGCGCCGCTCTGCAGCCTGCCTTGAATGCGCTCGAGCTCTCGTTCAAGTTCTTGCACCTTGGCACTCGAGCGCAATTGCTCGCTGATATCGCGCACCATCAAGATGATGCTCTGGACTTCTCCTGTACTGCTAAGCCGCACTTGGATTTTGGCTTGCACGGTGCGAATGGCGCCATCGCTGCGCTTGATGCGGTGGGTGAGCCTAAGCACCTGTTCGTGCTGCTCGCTCGCGCGCAAAATTTGCTGTTTTACCGTTTCGAGATCCTCTTGGAAAACAAAATCTTCTGCATTCATGCCCTTGAGCTTCGTGGCATCGATGCCGCAGATTGCGCAAAAAGCGGGGTTGGCATACAAAAACCTACCTTGTAAATCGAGCAGCGCCACGCCCTCGAGCAGCGCGTCCATGACCTCGTAGGCAAAGTTTTTTTCTGCTTCGAGCGAACGCTTGGTTTCAATCAAGGTGCTGGTGAGTTTCTTGTTGATGGCGCGCCGAGCTTCGAGGGTGGCTTTCTCGAGCGCTAACTCTTCGCTGATGTCTCTGGTGATCACCACATTGCCAAGCGGTTTTCCCTGGCTGTCGTAATAGGGTTTTCCCAATAACTCCACATCAGCCAGGTTGCCATCTTTGCGGTACATCTGGTAGCGAAATAGCGTTGTCTCTCCTCGCTGGTGTTCTGCCAAAGCAAGTGCAATCTCGGCTTGGTATTCGGATGGGGTCAGCTCGAGCAGATTTTGGTTTTTGATCTCATCAAAAGAATATCCGAAGCCCGCCGTATAGGCATGGTTGATGTACTGGATATGCCCACTCAAATCCGTCACGATCAGCCCAATCGGCAGCGAGTGGGCGACCGAAAATGCAAAGTCACGCTCTCTTGTGGCGGCTGCGTGCTGGCGTGCGCATTCAATCAGCGTGGTGATATGACCGATAAACTTGGACAACAGCCGAATGTCGGTTTGGGCTTTTGGGTCTGCGTCGAGCAGCCACAGCGACCCGAAGAACTTTTGCCCGCTTTGAATCGGGATGCCAAGCCCGTAGCGAAGCGGCTGCTGCTCGCAGTGTTGCCTAAACCACTCGAGCTCCTTTGGCTGTGCGGTCTGCAGCCGCCCGATGGCAAGCCATTTGGGCACTGCCTTGAGGCTGAAGTGGCGATTTTGGGTCGCAAGAATCAGTTCGTGCACCGGCGGAAGCTGTAGATACACCAACGCATGACGGTACCCCGACGCAGAGGCGAGAAGACCGGCGGCTTGGGTAACGAGGTAACGAAGCGACACCATGCTATTTTTTTGTGTTTGGGAGGGATACGGATTTTCTGACACAAAAACTCCTCAAGCTCCCGACGAGACAACTAACTATAGCACAATAAAAGCCCGACTGCACAGTATTCATATTGAGTCTGGTGCTTTGAAGGTGGTAGAACTATAGCCGAAAATGGATTTTGCTCCTGTTGCTGTCCGAGTTCCCGCCACCATTGCCAACCTTGGTTCTGGGTTTGACTGTTTAGGGATTGCGGTCGGGTTGTGGCTCGAGGCGCGTGCTGAACCAAGCCTTGCCCCAGAATTTGTTTACCGTGGTGCAGGGGTTGTAGATTCACACAGTAACCTGATGCATACGGGCTGGAATGCGGTGTTTGAGCAGCTTGGGCTGAAGCCGCCTGCGGCTA
>JBKBVO010000026.1:0-16979 GCA_046289535.1 Deinococcales bacterium
CTGCACTCGAGGACGAGCATCTGTTTGCTGCGGGTGTGGATGTCTTTGTGACCGAGCCGCCAAGTCTGGATAATCCGCTTCTAGGACGAGACGATGTAGTCGTGACCGCGCACCTCGGAGCAAACACGCTCGAAGCCCAAGACCGTGTGGGTAACGAAATTTTAGAGCGGGTCTGCGCCGCCCTACAAGGCGACTTTTCGCACGGGGCAATCAATGCGCCTAAGCTCGACAGCATCACGCTCGAAAAACTCGGACCGTACATGACCCTATCCGAGCGCATGGGCATTATGCTGGCGCAACTCGAGATTGGCAAAGCCACCGAAATCGAAGTGGAGTTTGCAGGCAAATTCCCGAGCCAGAATCTTGGCGGCGCAAACTCAAGCGAACTCGAGCCTGTATTTGCCAGTGTTTTGATTGGCTACTTGAAGCGCATCACCACCGAAACCCCTAATTTTGTCAATGCCCGCGCTTTGGCACGCGAAGAGGGAATCACATTGACTGTAAAACACACCGACGAATCCGAAGACTACGCCAACGAAATTAAAATCACGATGTCCGATGGCAAACGAGTGCGCAGTTTGGCGGGCACTTGCTTTGGGCGGCAACCGCGCATCACTCGTATTCGCAATTATCGTCTCGAGATTGCCCCAGAAGGTTTTGCTTTAATTGCTACAAATTTCGACCAGCCTGGTGTAGTCGGTAAAATTGGCAGCTTGCTTGGCGAAGCCAACGTCAATATTGCCAGTATGCAGCTTGGGCGCGATGCACCCGGCGGCAAGGCGCTGTTTGCACTTGGTTTAGATGCACGACCAAGCGATAGCATTCTCGAGACGATTCGAGCACAAGATTTTATCGAGAGTGCTTTTGTGGTGGAATTTTGATAGCGTGCGGGGTGCTGTTCTGATTCTTGCCTTGTTCCAAAAACCTCGAGCAGCGTTAGAATAGAATAAGCTCTGGAGACTTCTTGATGCCCCGACACAATAACCGTGCCAATCTCGAGTTGCGCCCTTTAACTGTGAGCCGCAACGTCAACCGCTTTGCTGAAGGCTCGAGTCTGGTTAAACTCGGTGATACCCACGTGCTTTGTACCATCAGCGTAGAACACCAAGTGCCGCGTCATATCACAGAACGGCGCGATGCAAACGGTAAAAAACTTCCACCCACGGGCTGGCTGATGGCAGAGTACAGCCTCTTGCCCAGAGCCACCCACGAGCGCACTCAGCGCGAGCGTCAAAAACTTGGTGGGCGCACTCAAGAAATCCAGCGCTTACTCGGGCGGGCGTTTCGTGCAACAGTGGATTTAGATTTGTTTAAAAATAAAACTTTGGTCATAGACTGCGATGTCCTCCAAGCCGATGGCGGAACACGGGTCACAAGTGTGCTGGCTGGTTATGCCGCACTCCACGATCTCTGTGACCGCATGACTCGAGCAGGTACGCTCGATGATTGGGCACTGAAAGCCGAAGTAGGGGCTGTCAGTGTGGGTTTAGTGCAAAACGAAATCCGCCTCGACTTAGATTATCTCGAGGATTCAAGCGCCCACGCCGATATCAATATTATTGCCACCAATACCGGTCAAATTG
Organism: Deinococcales bacterium; assembly: GCA_046289535.1. Lineage (GTDB taxonomy): Bacteria > Deinococcota > Deinococci > Deinococcales > JAAFIG01 > JAAFIG01. The sequence continues at coordinate 1,584 of JBKBVO010000026.1, forward strand.
TCGAGGTGCAAGGCGGCTCGGAGGGAGAGAGCATTGCCCACGAGCAGTTTCTCGAGATGATCGCGGTCGGTTTGGACGGGGTAAAACTGTTGCTTGAGCGCATGAAGTCGCAATTGAAATAGCTCGCTGCCTGTAGTGCACCTCACGCCTGCAAATGTTTACGCGGGTCTATAAAGCGCCGTCGTGTGATTGCCATACGTCGCACAAGGCGTGTTGCAGCTTCCTCGAGCAGTGGAACAGGGAGGTTCGCAAGACTGGAAAGTTCGAGCGGAACCCATTCTTGGTAGCTGCACCCTTCTTCTTCGTAGAGCAACACATAGGTCTGTCTGGTCTCGAGATAAAACACGCCAAGCAGTCCATCTGGCACATTATGCTGACGCAACACCACCCAAGCGGCATTCAATGCGGCTTCGTCCTCGAGTTGACTCATGAAGGCTCCTTTTTGTAGTGGATTGCAGTTGGCGAGCAAGCGATTGAAGTACGAAAATCAGGAAATAATTACGGGTTGTTGTTGTTCACGGTCTCGAGAAACCACTGTTGTTAAGGACTTACGAAACGCCCACCTAGAGCCTTTTTTGGAAAATTCGGTAGCGTTTATACGGCACTGCACCAAGTGCTTTCATTCCGTTATTGATAGCCTCGTTGCTTTCTAAAGTCCAGCCAAATTCTCCACTTTGATATTTTTTTTGTCCGCGCCAGAAACTTTCGGCATAGAGCAGTGCATCCAAACCTTTGCCATGATAGTCGTCCAAAATCCCCAGTGCAACAAGGCGCATTCTCGAGTATTTATAGGTCATGAGTTTAATCATGCCAATGGGTAGGAGTTTACCACCAGTGCCAGGGAGCGCTTGATTTAAGTCGGGTAGCACAAGGCTAAAAGCCACGGGCTGCCCATCTATTTCTGCCATAAAGGAAATATCTTTGTCGGCTGCCTGACCAAGTTGGTTTTTTAAGTGGTTGATTTCCTCTTCGGTCCACGGTACAAAACCCCAGTTACGGCTCCAAGCGCTGTTGTAGATTTTACGGATATGCACCACTTCTTCGTTTAGTTTTTTAAAGTTGATTGGGCGCAAGGTCACACGCAAATTGCGCTTGACGCGCTCGGCAATTCTGCCCACACGTTCGGGCAATCCTTGAGCAACGGTCATTTTCCAAGCAAGGGTATCTTCGGATTTAGCGTATCCAGCAGCCTCAGACCACGCTATATACTCAGGCGGGTTGTAGTTCATCATCACTGCAGGGGGGTCGTCATAGCCCTCGAGCAAAAAGCCGTGCATATCATTTTGGGCAATTTTGCTCGGTCCCTTGATTGTGTCCATACCGCGCTGCTTGCCCCAACCCTCGACATGTACCAACAAGGCTTTGAAGATTTCGGGGCTATTGGCTTCAAGGCAGGCGAATAAGACCGATTTTTCGTTGCGATATTGATTAAAACTCTTGTCTACAATTCCTGCAATTCGCCCCACAACCTTGCCCGCCTCGAGTGCAATAAACAGCTCGACATCGGCATGATCAAAAAAGGGGTTCTTTTTGGGGTCGGTGTCCTCCCACTCCTGTATCAGAAGCGGTGTAACCCAAATGGGATGATTTTTATACTTCTGATACGGATACTCGATAAACTGCTTGCGCTCGGCTCGAGTAGTGACACTTTGAATCTGCAGCATGACGCACAATTTACCGCAGATCGTGACTTTGGTGCAATTTTGCAACATATCGCCTATGGAAATAGGTAAAATGGCGCATGTTCGTTTATGCTTCTCGCCGAATACTGGCGATGATTCCAATTTTGCTCTTTGTATCAATGGCAGTTTTTGGTTTAATCCAATTACAGCCAGGTGATTTCATTGATGAATTGCGCCTTGCCAACCCGCGCATGACCCCTGCCGATGTCGAACGACTGCGCCGCGAGTATGGCTTAGACCAACCTTGGTATGTGCAATACGGCAAGTGGTTGTCTCGAGCCATAACCCTGGACTTTGGCTTATCTAGAGAAAATGGCTATGTGCCTGCTGCCGAGTATGTTTTTGAACAACGCCTTGGTAATACTGTCACCCTCTCGAGTACAGCCTTCTTGATTGCGCTGTTGATCGGTATTCCTGTTGGAATTTTTGCGGCGGTGCGCCAATACAGTGTTCTGGATTATGTGACCACATTTTTATCTTTTGTTGGTTTTAGTGTGCCTGTGTTTTGGCTCGGCATCATGATGCTGATTTTGTTTGGTGTCACCTTTAAAATCTTTCCTACAGGTGGAATGCAATCCGAGGGTGTAACACAGTACGTCGAAAGTGTAGAAACCTTTAGTGCTACGGGGCAAGTCAAAAAGCTCGAGCAACAAAATGGGCAATACGTTGTTACACTGGCCGTTTACGATGAAACCAATAAAACAGAGGTTAATCGAGATGTGATTTTACCTGTGGGTATCGTGCCCAATGTAGTGGTGGATGATTATGTCTCTGAAGGACAGCCTCTGGGTCAAAAAGTCACCTTCGATTCATGGTGGCGCTGGCTTTTAGATAGGTTGCACCATATTGTGCTGCCAGCGGTTGCACTTTCGATTATCTCGATTGCGGGTTGGACACGCTTTATGCGCGCCAGCTTGCTCGAGGTCATTAATCAAGATTTTGTGCGTACCGCCAGAGCCAAAGGTTTGAGTGAGCGGATTGTTATTTACAAGCACGCCCTCAGAAATGCCTTGATTCCGATTGTCACGCTGGTTGGTTTGTCCATTCCTGGAATCCTGAACGGAGCAGTTTTAACTGAAACAGTTTTTAATTGGCCCGGTATGGGAACTGCACTCTTAGACAGCGTTGTCAAAAAAGATTACAACGTCGCTATGGTCATTTTAATGATGCTGGCTATCGTTACTCTTGCCGCTAACTTGCTGACAGATCTCGCCTACGGCTTGGTGGATCCAAGAATTAGGTATAACTAGCTTGCCCTGCGTGGTCGAAAACACTTCAATAACTCATGGTTCAGGACCCTAAACTCTTTTTAGCACCTCGTGTCTAACCTCAGAGCTACACTTCGGAGACCCCATGGCAACCGCAACTGCATCCGTTCAAAACGAATCCTCGAGCAATAAAACCCTGCGCCGTTTCACCAAGCATCGCGCCGCAATGATTTCGTCGGTAATTTTGGCAATTTTAGTTTTGCTCGCTATTTTTGCCCCGATTGTTGCACCTTATGCTCCCGACAAAATAGATGCATCAAACCTCTATGCAGCTTCCTCGAGCCAACACTGGATGGGCACCGATGGTTTGGGGCGCGATGTATTCTCGAGGGTATTGCACGCTGGGCGAGTATCGCTGCTTGTTGGCGTGGCGGTCGCTTTGCTCTCGGCAATGATTGGTGTGGTCATGGGCTTAGTGGCTGGGTACTACAGTGGAATCCCTTGGGTTTTGTCGGTGGGAACAGGTAGCCAACTATGGCAGGAGCGCAAGAAAACCGAGGGCTCGAGTTTTTTGTGGCGCACAGGTTTGCGTTGGCTGGTTTGGGCAGTTGTGGTTGGGTTTTTGCTCCAAATTACTGCGCAGTTTGCTTCGACCTTTGCAGGGGCACTGGCGTTTTTAGCTTGGGTAGTAGGCGGTGGGTTGGCGCTATTTGTGGCGTACTCGGCATTTTATAAGGCAATTGTGGTGGACATTGACAGCGCCATCTCGAGGTTGATCGATGTGATGTTGTCTTTGCCACAGATTCCATTTTTGCTGATTTTGGCAGGTTTGCTTGCCAACCCCGACGTGGCATTAGGCAATGTTCTGACAGGGGTTTTTGGTGAATTGCGTTCGATGGTTTTAATTATTTTTGTGTTGACCATTTTTGGCTGGCTTGGCACAGCTCGAGTCATTCGCGGACTTGTACTGAGTTTGCGTCAACAAGAATTCACTGATGCTGCACGCGCCATTGGGGTTTCCGATTGGCGCATTATGCTACGCCACCTGTTGCCGAACGCAGTTGCACCGATTATTGTGCAGGTCACACTCGATGTCGGTAACAATATCGTCTCTGAGGCAGCACTGAGCTTTTTGGGTTTTGGTATCCAAGAACCCACCGCGAGCTGGGGTAATATGCTCTCGAGCGCTCAGGAAGCCATTTTCCAAAGCCCATTTACAGTGTTCTGGCCAGGTTTATTTATTTTGCTCACCAGCCTCTCGATCAACTTTTTGGGCGATGGCTTGCGCGATGCGCTCGACCCCAGAAGCAGGTTATAAATGCTAACCCATTTTAAGGATGGCGCGCCGGTGATGGTCGATGTCTCGAGCAAGGCGGTGACCACACGCAGTGCCACCGCCGAAGCCTTGGTTTGGCTCCCCGAAGCCGCCAGAAAAGCGCTTGAGGCTGGTGGGGTGGGCAAAGGTGATGTTTTTGCGGTGGCACAACTGGCGGGAATCATGGGTGCAAAACAAACGGCCCAGCTTATACCGCTTTGTCATCCTCTTGGTCTGGCGAACGTCGAGGTGCGGCTCGAGTTGCGCGACGATACTGTGCGCGTATTGGCAACCGCGAAAACATCAGCGCAGACAGGCGTAGAGATGGAAGCCATGACTGGTGCAAGTGTTGCTGCCCTCACTGTCTATGACATGCTCAAAGCCGCCAGCAAAGGCATCGAAATACGCGTTATACGGCTACTCGAGAAAACTGGGGGAAAATCTGGGGACTGGAAAGCAACAACCCAGGACAGCGCACCCTGAACGCCACAAAGCCCGACCAAAGTTCACACAAACCTACCACTCTGACCAAATACCCAAGTCTTTGGCGCTAATACGCCCTCGGGCTTTAACTGCGGTCACTCCAACAAGCCCACGCCATCTACGGCTCGAGTGGGGTGGTGCCAATCAGTTACAAAACCGTCTACAGTGGTTAAACAACCTGAACACCCTTCCAAAAAGCAATGCGTCCAGCAATTTGTTTGGCAGCATCTTTGGGTGTGGGGTAGTACCATGCAGCATCAGGGTTTTGTTTGCCGTCCACCTCGAGTGTGTAATAGCTTGCTACGCCCTTCCACGGGCAGGTGGTGTGGGTACTCGAGGGACGCAGGTATTCGGGGTTGACACTGCTTGCAAGGAAGTAATGGTTGCCCTCAACGACAACGGTATCCGGGGACTCGGCAATTACGGTATTGTTCCAAATAGCTTTCATGTGCTCGAGTATGCGCCTTTACTTAACGTAGTGCAGTGGTGGTCACTACAGATTTATACTGTTTTTGTAACCATTTATAACGTTTTTGTAACCTTTGAAAGCATCCTTGGTGCATCGGGATTCAGACCCCTGGCTAAACTTAAATGCCCAGCAAATAAATAAGCTGCCAGCATTGCAGGAATGGGATCAGTCAGGATATGCCCTGTATCGGGTGTACTCAAGCGCACTGTGGCATTCAATTCGGGCACATCAGCACCTATCAGAACCAGTTCTGCACCTCGAGCCGCCAAGTCTTTGTAGCGTTCCAGTGTTCCTTGGTGTGTAGCGTCGCGCGCTAAAAACGCTATCACTGGAAAACCAGACTCGATCAAAATAATCGGACCATGGGCAAATTCGGCACTGCTGAAGGCTTCGGCACTGATTACCGAAGTCTCTTTAAGTTTGAGGGCGGTTTCCCTTGCCAGTGGAAAATGCAGCCCTCGACCCAAGGCAACCATACTTTCGGCATAACGGTAGCGCTCGGCGCGATCTATGGCAATTTGCTCACTCTCGAGTGCACGCAAGGCGGCTTGGGGCAAGCGCTCGAGCGCAGTTTGCAGGTTGTGGTCGGATTTGAGTGCTGCAGTGAGCATTAACGGTGCAAACAAACTGGCAATAAAGCTCTTGGTGGCAGCGACAGCTTCTTCGGTTCCAGCTTGCATCGGCAGGCAAAACTCAGCGGCTGCCTCGAGCGGTGTATTAGGAGTATTGATGATGGCAACCGTGAGTGCTCCCTGTTCCCTGGCTGCTGCCAAACTGCCCACCACATCAGGTGATTGCCCAGACTGCGAAATAGCAATCACCAACGCGCCTTCAAGTTGGAGTTTGGCGTTGTATGCCGTAACCACACTGGGTGCAGCCGAAGCTGTCACCAAACCAAACTGGCTTTCCAAGACATACTGCAAAAAATTGGCGGCGTGATCGGATGTACCTCGGGCAATGGTCATGGCAAAACGTGGCTGACGCTCGGTCATCGCACGCGCCAAAGCCGCAATGCGCTCACGGTTCCCCTGCAACTGGCGCTCGAGTACAACTGGCACCTCGCGAATTTCGACAAGCATTTTGGGCAGTGGCATTTTTTGGGGGTTCATTTGACTGCTCCCTCGAGTCCACGCATAAACAGACGTTGTGCAGCAATAAACACAAGTAAGACCGGAATCATCATAATCATTGCTCCTGCCGCCACATTAAACGAATCGTGGTTAAACTGACCCTTAAGTTTGAGCATCGCCACCGAAAGTGGTTGTAGTTCGTCCGCACCAAGCAACGCCACACTGGGCCAAAAATATGAATTCCATGTTCCCACCAAAGTGAAGATTCCAAGCGCGGTCAGCGCTGGGCGCGAAAGTGGAACCATAATCCGCCATATAATTTGGAACTCGTTTGCGCCATCTATGCGTGCTGCCTCGAGCAGTGAGCTTGGTATAGCAACATAGGCTTGGCGCATGACAAAAATCCCAAATGCAGTAGCAATGGTTGGAATCACAACTCCCCAGTAAGTACCGAGTAAACCCAACTGATTGAGTGTAAGCACATTGACAATAAAATTGGTCTCGCTGGGCAATATGAGCGTTGAGAGCATCGCACCAAAAATCAGGTTGCGCCCAAAAAATTCCATTTTAGCTAATGGATATGCCGCCGTCAGCGACACCAGCAATGTACCCAAGACCGTTAAACTCGAAATCACCAGCGAATTGAGCAGATATTTCTCGAGTCCAAAAACACGATAAACCTCGAAGAAGTTGTTTAACGTAATCGCTCTCGGAAACAGCGAAGCGGGAAAATCAAAAATCGAAACACCACTGGCAACAGTTTTATCGGTAATGCTAATTGCCAATGTCCATAGAAATGGAAAAACTGCAAACAAACCAACTAAAACCAGCACCAAGTAGTGCAACCCCACGCTCCAGATTTTCTTAGTCATACGCGCCTACCTTTGGGTGAATCTTCGTTGGTGATACGGAAATTGATATACGACAAGATAAATCCAACCACCGCCAAAAGTAAGCCGGCTGCACTGGCTACCCCATAGTTAAAATCCAGACCAAAGGATTTTTGATACACATACATCAGCACAGTATAGGTACTGTTTAGGGGTCCACCGTTGGTAAAGACAATGATTTCCTCGAGCACCCGAATTGCCGATAAACTCGAGAGCAAACTGCACAATAAAATTGTAGGACGCATCAATGGAACGGTGATTTTCCAAAAGCGCTGCCAAGCATTTGCGCCATCTAAAAGCGCGGCTTCCTCGAGTTCGGCAGGAATGCTTTGTAAGCCACCCAAGTACAACACCATATAGTAGCCAAAACCGCGCCAAAAAGTAACCAACATAATTGCCCACAGTGCAGTATTGGGATTTAAGAGCCAGCCAAAACTGCTATCTGGGTCAATGATTCTAAAAAACTCGAGCAAAAAATTGAGCAAACCTTCACGGGTAAAAACCCAGTCCCACATCACTGCAGCCAGAGAAATCGAAGTGATTACAGGGATGTAATAAGCAGCACGGAAAAATGCCATCAAAGGGAGTTGGCGATTGACCATCACTGCTACCGCCAAACTGGCAATCTGCAGAATTGGCACCACAATCAGGTATTTGAGCGAATTGACCAAACCAATGCTAAAAAGCGGGTCTGCAAGTACGGTTTTGAAGTTCTCGAGCCCAACCCATGTAGGTGGGGTTTTTGCGCCTAAATTGGCGGCAGTATAGTTTGTAAACCCCAGATATGCACCGTATAAAACAGGATAAAAAGTAAAAATAAGCATCAAAACCAAGGCAGGTAACAACAATACATAGGCATTAACCAGATTGAACATATTTTTTTTCATGCTTTTGGTGTCCTTGTTAGGCAAAAACCCAGCACCCGAGTCAAGGTATAAAACCTCATATTCAAGCAGATTTTTACTTTTTTTGTTCTATTTCAATCATAATATCACACACATCGCTCAAAATCAATCATTTTTCCACTAATCCCTGGAACAAACACAGCAGCAAGGAGTCACAAGTGCTGGTTTGACTTTAGCCCAACACTGATACCTTAGTTGTACTAGAATACTCCTTGTGCAAGATATTTTCCTTTCGCGTTGGGCAAGATTGCTTACCGACTATTGCCTCGAGGTTTCGCCAGGCGAAACCATTTTAATTCAAACCAACACCCTTGCTTCACCACTTTTGCGCGTATTACACAACGCCATTTTGTATTGCGATGCTTTTCCCGTGTTTCGTTTGGGTTATCCAGGACAGTTGGTGGACTTTCACCAATACGCCAAAGATATTCATTTAGATACGCTTCCCAAAGCCGAACTCGAGCAAATACGCCACATAGATGCCTTTTTGCGCATCGAAGCCGAGTCTAGCCTGCGCGGACTCGAGCAAGTTAATCCACAAAACCTGATACGCCACCGCAAAACGATGTCTCAACTCAGTGCTGCAAGAGCCGGAAAGCGCTGGTGTGTTACGCTTTTTCCCACCGAAGGTTATGCCACAGAAGCAGGCATGAGTGTCGAGCAGTTCGAGCGTTTTGTGGTCGAGGCAATGTTTTTAGACCTCGAGGAGCCTTGGCGTGGCTGGCTCGAGATTCGTGCCATGCAGGAGCGCTTAATCGAACGCATCAAGGACGCCAAGACCATCCGTTTGGAAGCACCCGGTACCGATTTAACCCTTTCGGTCGAGGGTCGAACGTGGCGCAACTCGGATGGCAAGCGCAATATGCCCTCGGGCGAAATTTTTACCAGTCCGATCGAAAATAGCGCCAATGGTGTGGTCAAGTTTACTGTTCCCTCGAGCGTTTCTGGGTTTACCGTCTCGGGTGTGGAGCTGTGGCTCAAAGAAGGAAAAGTCATCAAAGCCAGCGCCGAAACGGGCAACGAATACCTGCAAAACGCACTCGAACTAGACGAAGGCGCGCGCTTCTTGGGAGAAATTGGCATTGGCACCAATTACGGCATTCGGCAAGCCACTAAAAATATTCTGTTCGACGAAAAAATTGGTGGCACCGCACACCTTGCGATTGGCTCGAGCTACAGCGAGTGCGGGGGGCTTAACAAGAGCGCTCTGCATTGGGATTTAATTCTTGATCTGCGCAAAAATGGCAGAATTATTGTGGATGGCGCGGTGTTTCAAGAAAATGGCAAGTTTCTTTGAGCGAGCAGCACCTCGGGCAGATCGCCAATAATCCCATCCACACCCAACTCGAGCAAACGAGCCACATCTTGGGCCTCATTGACAGTCCAGACATTGACCTTCCAGCCGCGCTGCTTGGTTTTTTGCATCAGCTGCGCTGTCACCAAGCTGTGGTGCGGATGAATCGCCGCCACCCCAAGCAACGGCGCGGTGAGGGCATCGCGCAGCCACCAAGGGGTTTTTGGGCTATGGTAATAGAGCAGCGCAGTCTCGAGCGCGGGGGCATGATAACGCACACGCAGCAGCGAAAAAGGGTTGAAACTCGAGATAATCACCTGCTCACCCACACCCATGCGCTCAACCAGGGCTGCCACTTCGCGTTCACGTCCATCGGTCGAAATGGTCTCGAGTTTTATTTCCACATTGACATATACGCCCCTATGCTTTGCCCAGCGCAGCACCTCCTCGAGCTTAGGCACGCTATAGCCATTTGGTAAGCGTAAATCCTGATAGTTGAGCGCAGCAATTAAGCGACCATCAGGCAGGTGAAAATCGTGGTGCACGACCAATACCCCGTCTTGCGTGCGCTGCACATCAAGTTCAATACCGTCTAAACCCGCCGCGATTGCTGCCTCGAAAGCGGGCATGGTGTTCTCTAAATACTGCCGATTTGCTCCGCGATGCCCCAACAAAAGCGCCATGCTGAATTTTACACGGTTTGGCATTATACTGTAGCTTATGCAAAGGAATAATCATGATTGACCAAGCACTGATGAATGCTGGCATTCAAGACACGGATATAGAAACGCGACTCGAGGGTCAGGGCGGCAAAGCGCTCTTCATCACTAGACGCGAGTTGATGTACTTTGAAAACGATGTGCTGCAACGCGCAAAGTTGCGCGAGATTGTCAATGTTAAAACCACCAAAAGTGGCGAGCTGAGCGTGAAATCACCTTCTGAATCCTTAATCGAGGGCACAATTAAGGGTTTTGATTTAGCCGAACTCAAATTCTTTTTTGAAAGTGTCAAGAACGCCATTGCTCGAGCCAAAGCCAGTGTGACGGGTACTGATTTTCCTGCCCCCAAAGCACCCGAGCCAGCTGCTCCTGCACCAATGTCAACACCGGTGCTACCCACACCAGAACCCAATTGGAATGCTTCACCGAGTTCAAGTGCTTGGATGCCGGAAAAACAAACCTTTGAGGTTCCACCTGAGACTCCCGAGCCACGCAAACCCAGCAAGGACTCATGGGCAGACCTTGAAGCGGAACTCAATCCTACAAAATCTGGCAGTGTGCCCCCGCTTCTCAATGCCTCGGCAATGATTCCACCACCTAGTCCTTCAGCTGCTGCCAAACCTGCCCTCGATCCATTTGCCGACCTCGCTAAAAACAGCCCGTCTGCATCCAGCGATGACTGGGATAGCCCAAGTGCCACTTTAAATCTTCAACCGAACACGGATGCAACTGCGGTGGTGGTTCCCTCGAGTGGTATAGGTGAATGGGATGGTGAAGTCATGGATGCCACCAAAGCACTGGACAACAAAACCCCGAAAAAAGGCAAAAATAATGTGCGAATCGGTGATAACTCTGCTGCCCTAGAAGGTATCGCTCGTGCATTGCGCCTGCTGGCCATTGTCTTTTTTCTGGTCAGTGCCGCAGTACCAGCAGTTTTGTACCCCCAAGCAAACGAGCTTAATGTGGTGACTTTGGTGCTGATGTTGGTTGCGGTTTTTGGTAGCTTGCTGTTAATGCTGATTGCTCTGGGATTAGCCGAGTTGTTAAGTGCTTGGGCAAAGGCTTCCCGCGACCTGCGTTCGATTCGCAAAGCCACATTGGGGCATTAGCCCATCATGCCAGAGCGCTTGCAAAAATTGCTGGCACGCTCGGGTGTAGCTTCGCGCCGAGCCGCCGAAAAACTGCTGCTCGAGGGGCGGGTGCAAGTAAATGGGGTGGTTGCCACTTTGGGGCAAAGCGCCAGGAGCTCTGACCTGATTTTAGTAGATGGTCAAAGGCTCGAGTTCGCTTCACAACACGTTTCTTTTATGCTGTATAAACCACGCGGCATTGTGACCAGCGCCTCGGATGAATACGGTCGGCAAAATGTGCTCGAGCTTGTGCCAGAGGTGGCTGGTTTACATCCTGTAGGACGCTTAGACCGCGCTTCGGAAGGGTTGTTGATTCTCACCACCGATGGCAACCTGACTTTGCACTTGACCCACCCACGCTATCACCACCCCAAGGAATACCGTGTTTGGACAGACCCCGAACCCAACAATGCCCAACTCGAGGCATTGTGGGCAGGGGTCGAACTCGAGGACGGTTTTGCCAAACCAAATGCACTCGAAGCAGCGGTAAATGGTTTTCGGATGGTGCTGCTCGAGGGACGCAAACATCAAGTACGGCGCATGGCAGCGGCTGTAGGTCTGAAAGTACTGCGTCTAATGCGAACCCGTATTAGCAATTTGGTCATTGGCGACCTGCGCCCAGGAGAGTGGCGCGAGCTTGGAGCAGAGGATTTGGAGCTACTGACCTAGGGCTACCCAAAATTCACACACCAGACTGAGAAATACTTTACAATACGCTCATGAAGCGACTAATCCCCGTGCTGCTCGTTGGTGCTATTGCTTTGGCTCAAGAAAAAGCATCCTACACGGTTTCGGATATTGTTTTATTGGGTTTAGGTGAGCGGCACGTGGTTTTTTATGACCCACAAAATACCTTTTCACGCACGGTAGAGGGCAGGGTTGCCGAGCGCACACAAAATCTTGTTTTGAAAGGCGCGACACAAAACACGCGTGGTTTTGTGGTTAGCGGTTCGCTCGAGGTTGGTGGTTTGGGCAGTTGGCAATTACCCGTGACCAGCAACTTAGCACCCTTTAGTGCCACGCGTTTTGGCGAACGCATCACCATCAAGGCCAATACCGATTTACGCTCTGTGTATCTGTGGAATGGCAAAGGCTGGTTTACAGTTGCCGAGCGCCTGGATGCCGAACAACAAATAACCGCTACCCCCATGCCTCGAGAAAGCCTTTTTGGGGCGGGCAACTTGTGGCCCGATGAAGCCACAGCGCTGGAAAATTACTTAAAACCACGTGGCGCTTTTTTGATTGCCACCCTACCAGATCAAAGTCTGGACGGCAATGAAAGCCACTTTAACCCAACCCCTGCCCAAACACGGCGTTCGGTTTTGGCAGTGCAGTATGGCTATGTGGGGATGTGGCTCGGGCAGGATTCCCCTGCACCTTTTAACCCCGTTTTAGATGTGGTGGCAAGCGGTGCGTTCTCGAGCTACCGCGATACAGAGTTTCTAGCCCGTGTAGATTCAAACAGCGAAGATTTTGCGCGCACATGGCAATTGGCATTGAGTGGTCAAAATCCGTTACCGCAAGCCCCAAAAATTGACTTTTTTAACCGCCGTGTGGTTTCGGTATTTTTAGGGCGCAAACCAAGCACTGGTTATAGTTTGGTCTATAAAAGCTCGAGTTTTGAGCGTGGCTCATTACAAATTGTGCTCGAGCAGCACAACCCCGCAAACAATGCTGCGAATAACCCAAGTAGCCCCTTTATCATGCTCGAGGTCGTTGCCGGGGAAATCTCGAGCGTGCAGATTAAATTAGTTAAGCCCTAATATAGACTTCAAAAAATTCTGCGGATTTTTTGCGAACCATGCAAGTAAAGGTAAAGTACGTTTTTTACGAGTGTGAAGACTTTTAGCAAAGCAGTGGAAAAGTTGAAGCGCTTAGTAAATCTAAATCGTGGGGTTTTAATAGACGTATACCCAAATTCTTGTAGTTTGTGAAATAAATTCACAAACAGTTGACAATCGCGTGACAAACAGCCCAAAACCAGTTAGAATGCCTGTTGTGAGGGGAAGGAGTGAGGGATTTTGGCAATCACTTTGAAGGAGGCTGTACCTGCCTCTGCGACATTTTGGGCAGCTCGAGTAGAACAAATGGTCAAGCCTGAACGCTTTGCCCACATTAAACGCGTTGCTGCTCTGGCACACGATATTGCGCTCGCGCATGGCTTAGATGCCGACCGTGCTTATTTGGCAGGACTGCTGCACGATGTGGCTCGCGACCTCCCGAATGAGGAACTTTTGCGCCTTGCACCACCTGAATCCGAATCTGACACCAGCCATCCCCTGGTAGTGCATGGCAGAGCCGGACGGGTGCTGCTTGAGCGATGGGGTATTACCGATTCCGAAATTTTGGATGCTGTCGAGGAACACGTCACTGGTCCGCGCGATAGTAATTTGCTTTCGATTTGTGTTTACATTGCCGATATTTCTGAACCCGGACGTGGTGTTAACGATGATATTCGTGAATTGGCATTTTTAGATTTAGAACACGCTTATCATAAATCGCTCACCTGCAAAGTACACTACCTGCAAGCAAAGGGTAAGGTTGTTCACCCGCGTACACTGGCGGCGTACGATCGCCTCGTGAACTTTGCGCCTCGAGGAACCCTGATTCAGCAATCGGTCTAAAGTTTATTTTCATGTGGTGCGTTAGACTAGAAGCATGAAAAGGCTTTTGGTTAGTCTGGGATTGGTTGCTACGGTAGTTGCTTTAGCAACTGGTCAGAGTGTCGTCTCGAGTGGTTTACTTTTGGGTTTACGCAGTGGTGATAGCTACAGCACTGTTTGGATTGCCCCACAAAATGGCAAACTCACCGCTCGAAAAGGGAAGGATGTGCTGGTTCCACGCAAATCTGGTTGGTGGCGTGTTGGTCTGGCCACAACAGCGCAAAAAACGTTAGATAACGAACTGACAACCATAGCAACTCTTTGGGCAACCACAATTCAAAATAAAGGTCTTGGTAAAACTTCTTTTGAAGCCGATTGCCAAGAAACCAGCACTGATACACTATTATTTGTTCATGAACAGTATTTAGCACTCGAAAACACCGGCAGTGGTTTTTGTAAGGGAGCAGCTCATCCTTGGAGTGTTAGCGTACTCGAGGTGAGGTCACTTGATGTGTTAGGACGTGCAGGAAACACCAAAAATATTACCAACCCCGAGCCGAATACACTCGAGATTGGCACAGTTTTAGGACAGAACACGCAAAAACAATTTATAGCTGCTGGCGAACGTTTCTATCGTAACTTGCCTACAGAAAAACAGGAGTTCTTTGAAAAATCCCCTTCAAGCACCAATTGGGCGATGATTCGGCGCAACGGACAATGGGTGATGCGTGGTCGCTTGGGCTATGCCTACGAAGCCGTGCGAAATGTCTGCTGCATTGATTTTGATTCGGGCATTAATCCAAAAAGTCTTGTTGGACACGACCAATTGGCAGTGTCTTGGGCAAACCTCAAAGCCAAATACCCAAAAATGATAGACGCTTTTTCGAGTCCCAACAAGGATGTATTGTTTACAATCGAACCAAACAAATTGTTGGCTTTTGCGCTACAAAACGGCAAACTTGGGGGCGTACTTTTAAGTCTGCCCTTTAAAGACCCTGTTTCGCCCGTGATGATCGAGTGGGCTAATCCAGGCAGCGTGGCACGTTGGACAAAGGAATTAGGAAGTTATCTCAAGTGAAGCTTGAAAGCACATTTCTTGAGCCATCTGCTCCTATGTGGAAACTCGAGCAGCAGCATTACAGCAACGGTCTATCGCTCATCGCAGGCATAGATGAAGCTGGACGCGGCGCTTTGGCGGGTCCAATCGCAGTGGCAGCGGTGATACTCCCACTGGATTGGAAGCCCAGAGCCTACCGCGACTCTAAAACCTTGAGCGCCCAAAAACGCAGCCAATTAGCACTCGAGATAGAAGCCGAAGCCCTAGCATGGGCGGTGGAGTTCGGCAGCGTGCGCGAAATAGACCAGTACAATGTTTTACACACCACACACCGCGCTGCAGCTCGGGCTTTGGGGCGGCTTGCCATAAACCCGCAAGCACTGATTACCGATTATTTGAAGCTCGAGACCAAATTACCAATTTTGTGTCCGCCAAAAGCAGACCAAACCAGTTATAGCGTGGCAGCAGCAAGTATTTTGGCAAAAACTGCTCGAGATGCCTATATGCTAAGGCTAGCAGAGCAACACCCAGAGTACGGGTTTAAGAAGCATAAAGGGTATGGCTCGAGCCA
>JBKBVO010000027.1:0-16947 GCA_046289535.1 Deinococcales bacterium
TATCTTTGAACACAAGCGCGAAACAGGAAGTTGGATGGTCTGGAAGGACTGCGGTTTTTACTACGACAAAGCCCAGTTTCACATTCACGTTGTGACTCAAAAAATCGAGGGCATAGATAACAATGGCTATGGTCTTTTGTGGGGCTTGGAGAATGCCAATAATTGTTTTGAATTTGTGATTTCTGGAGATGGTCATTTTCGTATCGCCAAGTATGTCAATGGCGTGTACAACATTATTGTTGCATGGAAGCGCAATACAGTTATTCGACAGTGGAACAGCGTCAATTTACTCGAGATGAAAAAAATCAACGATTCAATCGAGTTTTATATTAACCGTACACTTGTTCATACCCACCCTGCTGCCGAATTGCTTGCGGTGACGGGTCGGCAAACCGGTTTTGTAGTCTATCACGCGAATAAAGTCGCCTTTCACAGTTTGTATATCGGTACCAATGAATCGGGTGATATCCCACCACCACTACCAGAAGGGACAGCCCTCGAGGAAGCAGACCCATACAAAGATGACTCGCTCGAGGCAGTGTTGTCTGAACTCGATGCCTTGATTGGACTGGACGAAATCAAACAGAGCTTTAGGCAACTGCGCAATTATTTACGGGTACAACTCGAGCGCAAGGAACGTGGGCTAAAAACCGCCGATATGAGCTTGCATTTGGTGCTTACTGGTCCGCCTGGGACGGGTAAAACCACTGTTGCACGGCTGGTGGGTCGTTTATACAAACAGCTTGGATTTTTGCGCCGTGGGCATATGATTGAAACCGACCGAGCAGGTCTGGTGGCGGGCTACATAGGACAGACTGCACTAAAAGTTGATGAAGTCGTAAACAGAGCTTTAGATGGGGTTTTATTTATAGACGAAGCCTATGCACTTGCTCCACGCGATGGTGAAAGCGGACACCGCGACTTTGGCTATGAAGCCATCGAAACCTTACTCAAGCGGCTCGAGGACAAGCGCGACAGGTTGTGTGTTGTGATTGCAGGATACCCTGACGAAATGCGGCAATTCTTAGACTCGAACCCAGGTGTGCGCTCTCGCTTTAACCGCTTTTTTGAATTTACCCATTTCCGTGCAGCCGATTTGGTACTTATTCTCGAGAAAATGGTTCACGATGATGGATATTTGCTATCAGCGCGAGCCAAAGAACTCTGCAGCTACATCTTTGAAGGGGCGCTTGAGGCACCACCGCGCAACTTTGGCAATGCTAGGTTTGTACGAAACCTCTTTGAGAAAATTATCGAGCAGCAGGCGAACCGTGTGGCAGAAAGTGCAGATAACCTCTCCAACGAAGACTTGTCCACCATTTTACCCGAGGATATCCCAAGCGATGCTGGGGTTTCTCGAGTACCAAAGCAGGTGTTAAATTAGCTGTGTGATACTGAAAACAAGGCATTGGCTATCACTTTCGCTTTTGTGCGCCACTTTGGTGCTGCTGTCTTTATCTCGAGCCGCTCCTAAAAGTTCGGTGCGCCAACTCGAGTACAATGGCACTCGGTTTAGTGTGGCAAGCATAGATTTACGCTCCTTTACACTGAAGATGTTTTGGAAAAACCCACAAGGTAAACCCTTTGCCAGCCTTGGTGCGCTCGAGCAATACCTACAAATTCACAAACAACGCTTGGTGCTCGCAATGAACGCCGGTATTTTTGACACCCAGCTCTCCCCTCTTGGCTTGCATATTGAACGCGGACAAATCTTACGCCCACTTAAAACCCGGCGCAGTGGCTATGGAAATTTTTATTTGCAGCCCAATGGGGTGTTTTTTCTCGACAAAAGTGGAGCGCACATCCTCGAGACGCTCGAATATCAGCGCCAAAACCCTAAAGCGCTCGAGGCAACACAGTCAGGTCCGCTTTTGGTAGAGCACAGTAAGATTCATCCTGCGTTTCGCCCAAATAGTTTAAATCGTTTGCCACGCAACGCGATTGGCGTTTCAGATAGAAATACCATCCACTTGGTCATTGCTGATAATTGGGTCAATTTTGATGATTTGGCGCGTTTTATGCGTGATAAGCTTAAATGCACTGATGCTCTTTATTTGGATGGCAGTATTTCAAAAATGCGTGTTCCAAGAACTCGAGATGAAGATGGGGAATTCGCTGGGATGATTGCCATCCTTGAAAAGTAAAAGGGTTCCTTACGTTCCGCTCACCGTTCTCTTTGGGTAGAATGCAAGACTACACCCCATGAAGCGATTTCTTTTGGTTTTTGTTGGTGGTATTGCGCTCGCCCAAGCAGGATTTATTGCCCAACCTTATGGCAACCAAACCGTCGGAAGCGATGGCACAGTGACCCTGCCTGAAGGTGGAATCATCAAAGACAACAAACGCGGTTTTTCAATCGATGCAAAATTTGTTGAATATAAAGACGGCGCTTACCTCAAAGCACGAAATGCGAAACTGAAAAACAATACTGGGCAATCGCTCTCGAGTCCCAGCATCTATTACACCCTGTCTAACGACCGTATGGACATCGCTGGAAGTCTAAATTACTCGGATGAAAATGTTTCGGGAGCAACCGCGGCAAAAGCCGTGGCGTATCCAGACGGCAAACGCGTTGTCGCCTGGAATATCAGCGCGACCACGCCTGTGGTGCGCGCCAATGTAGCGGTCTTTGACGATAACCGCAACGAAGTCTTTTTAATGGGTAATATTTACTACAAATCTAAGGATGGAAAAACCACCAAACAAGCAGCCGGAGAAAACGGAATGTTATTGGTCAATTTCTCGAACCGAGAAAAACCGACTTTTGCCGCCAACGAACTTATTCCTGCTATTAGCGTCAATGCTTATAAAGCAATCATCGCAAAAAAATAAACTTGTGTCATAATCCTGCCTCGAGGTGGATTGATGCGCGTATTTTGGCTGTTTGTAGTTTTGTTGTTTCCTGCAAGTGTTTTGGCTGCACCAGCCTGCGACCCTGAAAGCCCGAGTATCACCAGTATCGAGGGTGTGGGTACAATTTACTCGAGTGCAGATTCTTCCGATGGAAACAAAGCTACATTCTTGAACGCCTGTCTTGAGCAAGACGGTTGGGTAATTCGCGCACCGCTTTTATTGGTACAAGGGGTGGCTACTGGAGTATTGGTCAGTGCAGACAATGCCACACTCGAGCGCGAAGGTGCGAAGGGAACAATCAATAGGCTCGAGCTGCGCAGTCAAATTGTCTATCTCGAAGGGTTAGCGCTTGAACTTTTACCAAGCTACAAAATTTCTGGGTTTAGTCAGGGGCGTTATACAATTACTGCTGCAAGGGGGCAACTACACGGCTCCAAGCTCACGCTACAAAATGCAGACTTTGTACGTCTCGATGGTGCTGGCAAGGCATTAGAGCGCTATCTGGTCTCGAGCGCGGTTTTAGAGAACCAGAATGTAACCATTAACCAACTGGTTTTCGGTAGTCCGTTTTTAGGAATCAGCGCCCAAGCTGCGAGCAGTAGCAATGCTGGAATCGCTTTGGGAGCAGTGACAGGTTTGGTTGGACGGAACAGTGCAGGCTCGGAAATCTCGTTTACCGCTTCTGAGGCGCTGCGCCTCGAGAATGGGGTTTACCGCCTCGAGAACACGACTTTTAGCCTCTTTGGACTTCCAATTTTTGTTGGGCGCTATGATTACGACCCACGGTGTCCCTTTGAACTGCCTGTGGTTTTTGGCGTAGGAAATGGACTGACTTTTGGTTTAGAAAACCTACTCTTGAGTTGTGATGGCAAAACCCGAGGCACTTTTGCGGTCTACAACCTTTTTGGCAAAACGCCAACGAATTCTAGTGCAACTGCGTTGGCACTCACACTCGGTTATATTGATGGCGCAAGCCAGTATTTTGTTGGGCAAGCAAAGGGTGACACCTTGCGAGCTTCGGTACAACACGAACCACTTTCTGGCTTTACCAGTGCATTTGCATTTGTCAGTGGCTCGAGACTCGAGTCCAGTGTTCAAGGTTTGCGGAGTGTTGAAGGTCGAGTAGGCGCAGCCTATCAATTGAGCCTCGATGCGCTCACCCTCCGACCCAAACTCGAGCTAGGCACGATCAGTGAAAGCCAAGGCAATACGCTGCGCGATTATCATGGATTTGTACGCGGCAACATCAATGCGGGTTTGGCGTGGTCTAGGGATCAATTTACGCTTTCGGGCAGTTTTGATTCTAGGCTAACCTATTACTTTGGAGATGTTTACAACGGCTTTCATTTGGACTACACCGCCAAATTAGGCGCAAATATCAGTGTCCCCTACTTTAATTTTAGCCTCAACTTTGTACACGCCGAACAACCTGTCGCTGCACCATTTGCGACCCATATCCTTGCCCCAAATACGACCTTAACAGGCAATCTTCGCATTGCCCCAACGTTGCCAAGTTTGCCATTAGGTTATTCTGGCATTTCACTCGAGCAACCCTACTTTGGAATGCAACTTATTTACGACCTCCGCAATGATACCTTTAGCACACAAAGCATCAATTTTGGGGCGACACTCGCGCTCTATGATGGCAGTACTACTACCGACCATCTCGGAACACCCTTTCAAACCCCACTGCTCAGCATTACGCCCCGAGCCGAATATAATTTTATACCGCAAAAGGGTAGCGTTGGCGCAAGCCTGACCTATTTTGGACAGAGTTTGGCGTATACACTAAACGTAGAAATGCTGATTCCAAGTTACGAATTTAAAATAGGATTTGGGATTCGTTTGCGTTAAATATTCACCGTGTTGTACGGGGATTATTTATAATTTTGCCTTGGTTTTTCAAAATCGTACTACAATAGCGCCATGAAACTCTTGCTTTGGCTTCTCTCGGGTCTGCTGTTGTGCAACCTCGTACTCGCCCAAGGGCTTCCTCAGGGCACCGAAGCCCAAGTGGGTCAACACTACAGTGCGGGAACTCGAGTCAATATCAGTCAACATGGCTTATCTTTTATTGTCCCAAACGGTTTTTCAGGTACTACTATTCAAAGTTCGGGTGGTCGTTTTACCATTTTAGCAAGGGGGCAAGACACCAACGTGGTGGTTTGGGCTTTTACAGGCATTTCCAAACAGGATGCAGCCCTTTGGTTAGCCTATCCGATCGAAATATCCGAGAACTTAAAATTTACCCTTTTAGACAACCCTGTCGTGCAAAATGAGCTGGTTTATGCTTATCATACAAGCCCACAGCTCGAGAGCCTGACAGTGCTGCGCTTTGGCAACGATAGTGCCATTGGGTTTACAATTATCACCAGTAAAGTCACCAGTCAAGAACTTCCGAGTATTGGCAATTCTCTGGTCAGTAACAGCGTTTTTGCTCCTAGCCCGCTTGCCGAGTCGGTGCGGCAAGTGCGTCAAGGTCTTGGAGGGCTATACTTGCTGCACTACTCGTTTAAAAGTGCTGGCACAAGTGGATTTGGCGGTACCGAATCACAACGACGCTGGGATTTTTGCTCTGATGGGCGCTATGCCTATTTTGGACGTGTAGAAAGCAGCTACACCACCAACAATCCCTATGCAGCAACCAGTTTTTCGTTGTTCAACACAAGTGGGGCTTCTGAGGTTGGCACTTGGCGATTATTTGCACTTGGAGATACTTTTTCTATTTTAACCATCTCGAGCCAAGGCGTTTTGGACGTGCACACCCTCAGCAACCTAGAGCAAGCTAACAACAAGTTGCCATTTTTAAATGGCAAAGAACTTGGGGCGTATGGGCGCAGTAATCTGTGCCAGTAAGGAGCAAGATGAAAAAGCTGCTATTGATTTTTGGCTTGGTATGCTCGAGTTTGGTTTTTGCCAGTGGAATCTCTGGTGTCTGGCGCTTGACTACACCAGATGGGCAAGTAATCACCCTACAATTGCAAGAAGGGTCTGGACAAGTCAGTGGAAACATGCAGCTTGATGGCGAGCAGTTCACCTTGCAAGGGCGATCGAACGGCAGCCGTGCAGAAGGCACATGGCGCGGTAACGGCGAAGAAGGTTTTTTTGTGCTTTCAGTACAAGGTAATACCTTAAATTTTGCCTTTGGCGATTTTGATGAAAACGGGCAAGCCGATCCAAGCACTGCCCAAGAGGTCGTTTTTAGCCGCGTTGGAGCAGCACCAAGCACTAGCGGTACTCAAGCAAATCCTGTACCAAAAAGCACAAACCCTAAGCCCAGCGCCCCCACCACAAGCACCAAACCTGCTCCTGTAACAACCCCAAAGCCAAGCTCTGCGAGCATCACGCGCATTGCCGCCACCGCCAAATTACCTGCGGGTACCAGCGCAAAAACAGGCGCAACATACAAGCCAGGAACTCGAGTTAATATCCTCAATCATGGGCTTTCCTTTGTTGTCCCAAACGGTTTTTCAGGGCAAACTGTGGCTTCGACAAACGGCAACCTCACCATTTTTAGCCAAGGCACGACGGGCAATATTTTTATTTGGGCATTTACAGGGCTTGAACCCAAAGATGCCAGTGCGTGGCTTGAATATCCAATAGACCTCGGACAAATTAAACTCGA
The DNA here is from genome assembly GCA_046289535.1 of Deinococcales bacterium. GTDB lineage: Bacteria > Deinococcota > Deinococci > Deinococcales > JAAFIG01 > JAAFIG01. Next base: position 6,479 of record JBKBVO010000027.1, read on the forward strand.
GCCAAACGGCGGAGTGACCATTCAAAATGGAGCGCTGAGCGCACGCCATAGCCATCCACAACTCGAGAGTCAAACCAGTATCGTATTTAGTCAAAAAAACGCCATTGGCTTTACCGTGATGACCACACGCGCTGCACGGAACCAACTACCAAATATCATCAAGGCGCTGGTCTCGAGTGCTAGGTTCGCGCCTAGCCCACTGGAGGGCACTGTTGCTAAATTGCGCCAAGGTTTAGCTGGGCGATACCTGTTGCTTTATTCGTTTAATAGCGCTGGCAGTGGTACAGTTGGAGGAACCGAACGTCAACGTCGCTGGGATTTATGCTCCAATGGTCAATATGCCTATTTTGGACGCACCGAATCCAGTTACTCGAGCAATAATTATTGGGCGGGAACCAACACCAGTTTTTTCTCGACCAATGGCGCCAATCAGGTTGGCGTATGGCGCACCTTTGCGATGAACGATATTTTTAGTTTGCTTACCGTCTCGAGCCGAGGTGAATTAGACCTGCACCTGCTTTCCAATATTCAAGGAGCAGGCGGGAAATTACCTTTTTTAAATGGGCAAGAGCTTGGTGCATATGGTCGAAGTGATAAATGCAACTAAAAAACGTGTGATAAACCTGATTGGCATTACTGATTTTGTTGTGCGACAATGCTTGATTATGAAGATGCTGCCGATTTTTGTCTCGAGTCTGTTGTTAGGCTTTGTACTTGCCCAAGAATTTACAGGGGTACTAGGCACCTGGGTAGCAAGGGCAGTCAATCGGACCGTTACGCTCAAACTCGAGGAATCAAACGGGGTTTTGATCGGCATTCTCGAAGGAATGGGCGAAACGCTGCGCCTGAACGGCAAGCGCGACGGCATGAAAGCCGAAGGCACCACAAGCAGCCCAAGTGGGGAAGCTTACTTTAAGCTCGAGGTCAAGGGCGATACTCTGACACTCACTTTGGCAAATTTTAACGAACAAAATCAACCAGATTTCGCACGTGGTGTGACAATACAACTCGACCGCGACTTTGGACCTAAAGCCCAGGACGCGTTCCAAATTGCAGGGTTTAACACCCCACCAGCCGACCCTCTTGTCGGCTCTTGGAAAAATGCCACCATTCTGCTCACGCTCAAAGGTCTAGGAAACAACAAATACAGCGGCAATATCGAAATAAACAGACAAAAAGCCACGCTCGGTGCCAGTGGTAACTCGAGCGCGCTCAAGGGCAGCTTCAAGTTGGGCAAAGTGCAAAAGTATTTCAGCGCCAAACTCGAGAAAGACACGCTGCGCTTTATTTTGGATGGCAGGACACAAGTGCTGTTGCGCGTACGCTAAGATACACATTGACCTCCGCGCTCTTGTGCGTTAATATGCCCTCTGCCACAAGGCAATTTGGAGGAGAGTATGAACTTACGCAAAGCGTTTGGTGTCTCGGTGCTGCTCGCAACTGGTGTTGCGGGTTTAAGTGTTTCGCAAGTTGGTGCGCAAAGTAAACTAGAACTCGAGTTTGTAACCACAAGCTTGCAACCGTTTGCAGATTTTTTTAACCCATTGGTCACACGCTATAACGCCGCAAATCCGAGCCAAAACCTGAAGTGGACAGACTTGCCACAGTCGGCAATCCAGCAAAAAGTCTTGTCGGGTGTTGCCGCAGGCAATCCGCCAAATGCGGTGCAAATGAACAGCACGCAAATCCTCGAACTTGCACAACAAGGTGCGCTCGAGAGTTTGAACAACTTGCTCGACAAAAAAACCCTCGATGTCTACCAAAAACAAGCCATCGGAGCATTTACCTTTGAGGGCAAGATTTATGGTCTGCCAGACTACGCCAGCCCGCGCATTATTTTATTTAACCGCGACATTTTAGCAAAAGCGGGTTTGGATGGCAAAGACCTTCCACGCACCCAAGGTGGAATCATTGAGTGGGCAAAAATTATTCAACAAAAGACCGGAACATTTGGTTTTTCACCACTCATTGCCAATGCCGATATGCTGAAAGTCTTCCAAGAGGAAGGCTTGCCGCTGCTCAGCCCAGACCGTAAAAAGGCAGTCTTCAACAGCAGCGCACACGTTGCCCTATTGCAGCGCTACGTAGATTTGCGCAAAGCGAACGTTTTCAGCGAAGAGAGCATGAAAGGTATTGGCGCAAGTTACAACCTTTATACAGCTGGTAAATTGGGCATGTGTATTGTCGGCATTACTTTTATTCCACGTTTAGCAAACGATGCACCCGCCATTTTTAAGAATACGGCTGTTGCTCCAAACCCAATCGCTGCAGGTCAGGTCACACAAGCCAGCACTTTTGCCTATGCCGTACCCAAGGGCACCAAAAACCCCAAAGCCAGCGCCGAACTCGCAGCATGGCTCACTAACGATGCCAATCAGTTGGCTTTCGCAAAGCGCGCAGGAACAGTCTTCCCAACGACAATCAAAGCCGCACGTGACCCTTACTTCATCAGCGGGCGCAACAGCACCAATCTTGTAGATCAGGGACGCTATGCTGGTTCGCAAACGATGAAGAGCGCCAAAGAGCTCACCCCTGTGGTGCCTAACGCCAGCACATTGAACAAAGCCATTAAAGATAACGTCGAGGCAGCCATTTTTGGACAAAAGACCGCAAAGCAAGCGCTCGACGCTGCTGTCGCCATCTGGAACGCCAACCTCTAAAGTAGTGTCTCGAGTAAAGCAGCCCAAAGATTGGGCTGCTTTTTTAGTTCAGCTCGAGCGCATGCGCTTGCAGCGCTGCCAAGGACACAAACTCGAGCGCCTTTTCATGGGTACTGCCTAGTTTGACTGGCGGAGCAACCCCCGCCAAAAATGCTTCACGCCAACGCATCGCGCATAAACACCAGCAATCGCCGTGCTTCAAGCCAGCAAACTGATACTCTGGGCGAGGGGTCATCAGGTCGTTGCCTCGAGACAAACTAAACTGCAAAAACGCTTGCGTCACTCGAGCACAGACAACATGGGATCCCCGGTCTGTTGTATCAGTGCGGCAAAATCCATCGCGGAAATATCCTGTCAGTGGTTTTGTACAACAAACCTCGAGTTCCCCACCAAGCACATTTTTAGGCATAGCCGAAATTATAAAACACACCCATGAATATCACCGCAATGGGCTTAACAAAATTAACAGCGTTAAGCAAAGATTACCCAAACGCGTGCTGAAAAACTCAAGGCTGCGCGTGCTGCGTTTTGATTGGCGCTTGATTGGGGCAGGTCCTGCCGAAATTCGCAACAACACCACTCAGACACTCGAACCAGGTGTTTGGTACAAAGGCGACTTTTATAAGCGTCGTGAACTCGAGCCTGTAGAAAATAAAAAAATGAAACTTGCCGCAGCGATTAAGTATTCGCGTGGCGCACGCGATTCTGACTCGGCAGAAATCCGAGAAAAAAGTGGAGAAGTTGAATATGTGACCCTGATTTTATTCCGTGGTAAAGGGCACTTACCCGATTACGATATCCCGCCAAAAAACACGACAAACCCGCAGCGTGGCATGCACGCTGCGGACTGAGCAGCGACTCGAGAAAGGAAAACCTAAGCCTTGGCACGAGCCTGCGCGAGCAGGCTTTCTGCCTCGACCTGGGTCAGACGCTTGAGCAAATCAGGCGGCATACCCACCACATTCTCGAGCGCTTTTGCGCGGTACGAATCAAAACCCTGAGTAATGACCGCGCCGACTGTCAGTGCCAAGCGAGCAAACGCTCCGGCAAGCAAACGACCATCAGCTTCGTTTTCAGTCTTTTTTGCCACGAAGCTGGCTACAAAATTACACATCGCAAGCATCATCGGGTTTTCGACTTTGCGCACCACATGCACCAAACCAACCATCGCCATCCACGCAAAGTACTGGTCGTCTATTGGTGTGGCAACGCTACGCCGCCACCACTCGCGCAGGGTCTGCTCGCGGTCGGGGCGTTCGCCCTGATGAAAAACATCCTTCGTCGGTTGGTGGTCAAAGAGCGCGTTATAAAACTGGCTCACCAATTCGTCTTCCCAAGCTAAAAAGCGATCTTTATGCTCGAGAATAAGTTTGGCATCTGTCTCGGTGAAGCGGTTATCGGGTGGCATCAGCCCGATAGCGTAGCGCGCAACTGCAATAAATTCTGACACGGTCTATCTCCTTTGGCACTCAAATTGTAGCATAGACTATGATTTTGTAGTGTGATCAATTGCTCACAAATGGAGTGTGGCTCAAGGAGAGCGAAGCGACTCGATATCGGAATTTTTCGCCTCGAGCGCGGCCCACATCGAATCATCGAAGAGTTGGGCTTTTTCGCCAAAGTCCTTGGTCAAGCCACGCTGCACTAAAAAATATGCTGCGCCAAACGCCGCAAAACTGGCAATGGTACTTGGCAAGTACATTACACTATTGGCTTGTGCAACCATGCCATTAAAGTCTTTGGTACCAAACTTTGCAGTCACTATATTCAAATTAACAAAAAAGTTGATTGTTGCCATAATCAGACTTTCTACAGCAATGATTGCCGTGCCTTGAGTGAGTCCCAACTTGACATTTTTGGCTGACATCAACCGCTCGAGCAAAGGCTTGCGTTCTGGCGTAACATCCTGCATCGCAAATTGCAGAAATATCGCAAAAAACGGCTTGCCCAACACCAAACTACCACCCATAATCAGCGCGAAAACAATTGGGCGGTAAGAATCTTTGAGCGCGTATGCCCAGCCATCAATTTGTAAAAATGCCAATGCTCCGCCGATCAGTGCACTCGAGGCAGCAACGGTGGTGATTGGATTAAAGGCTCGAGTTTGCAGTGTATCCAAAATGATATAGACCACAGGAATCAAAGCCGCAATGACATACGCAGGCACAGTGCCAATCAAATCTGAAACCCCAAAACCAACTTCCTTACCGTCTTTGAGTTCAGAACCTAAAAAGTGGATACCACCCAAACTGAGACTCGGCGCAAGAAGAGCAACCGGAATCAGGAGCGTAAAAATTAAATCCCAAACAACCTTAGGCAAGCCGTTTTTTTGTCGCTTTGTAACTTCGGACATAGGGCTACTTTAACCTAAAATCATGATGAATTTTGCTATTCACGCTTGAGCCATTTGGTAAATAACCTGCTCATACCGCCTTTGCGCACTGGCACTTTGGTTTTTTGACCTACAGTCTCGAGTTCTTTTTGCACCTGCACAAGCGCATTGGGAAAACGCTGCACAACGCCATTTTGCTCATCGAGCGATTTAATTGAAAACTCAATACGACTTTTGATATCCACTAAACCAAGCTCGTGCAAAACGTGTTGGGCGGTTTGCGGACGGTCCGAAATTCGCTCCTCGAGCATATATTCCAAGGTGCTAGCAAAACGGCTCGAGGCTTCTGGCGCAAGACGCTGCACAGGTACTAACCTTGCCCCCTTGCTGCGCTCCAAAGCGCCAGGAGGTGGCACACCTGTGATGGCTTCATAAAAAGTTGCACCAAGGCTATAGATATCGGTGTACGGTCCAAGTTTGGCAACCGAGGCGTATTGTTCGAGCGGAGCATAAGCAGGAGTGACTACGCGGTGGGTAATTCGCACACTATCGCGTGGCGCGAATTCTGCCGCACTGCCAAAATCAATTAGTACAGCGTCGCCATGTGAAATCATAATGTTGCTTGGCTTGATGTCGCGGTGCAACAAATCACGCTCATGCAAATCAAATAAGCACTCGAGCAGGGGCACGAGCAAATGCAAGCAAGCCGATTCAGAAAGTGTACCGCGAAAAATACGCTGCTCCAGCGTTTCGCCCTCAAGCATTTCCATCGCCATATAAGCAGTGCCCAGTTCTTCCCAAATCTCGAGTACCGTCACCGCAGCAGGATGACGAATGATACTGATGGTATTTGCCTCGAGTTCAAAACGTGTCACAAGACTACGGAGCGCCCGAGCCTCGCCTGAATTGGGCAAGACTTCCTGGGTTCGCCGGTCTCTGGAGACCAAACCTTCGGGATAAAGCTCTTTAATGGCGACGTACTCGCGCTTTTGATTATCAAATGCGCGGTAAGTAATGCCAAAACCACCGCGTCCAATACTTGATAAAACAGTGTAACGCCCTTCGCGCAGCACTGTGCCCGCACTGAGTTCGTCGTTAGCGATTTGTGTTGGTACAGACTCGAGCAAAGAAGTACCGCACACATGGCAATAGGCTGCTTCGGGCGAGTTCTTGGTGTAGCAAATCGGGCAAGATTGCACAGCAATTCAGTCTAAACCCAAGGCTGTTTTAGCAACAGGGCGAAAAAGCACAAAGGTGGGCGAAAACGCCCACCTTTTAAACGCAGCTTACGATTTGGGCTTAAATAAACCCAATGCCTGGGCACCAAAGACCACAGCAGCCCCTGCCGCCGCAACAATTGCAATTTGTCCAATAAATGCCAGCAGCCCTGCAACCACAGGAGCAAGAATCCAGTTCGACACTACACCCGCCACTGCCCCGCCAATGATTGCAATCCCAAGGTGTTGTGGATTAGAAAGTTTAAGTTGCAACATTGCCAAAGCCACGCCCGCACCCGCACCAATTAACAAAGCTAAAATCACATTCATGGTAACCTCCGCTCAATGATATGACCTTTTTGCTGAGAAAGTTCCAGATATAGTCTAGTATGCCAAAAGAATCCAAAAAGCAAAAGTTGACCCGAGCCAATTTGATTCTACAAGAATTACTTCTCCTCTACCCCAATGCCCGCACCGAACTCAAGTACAACACGCCATTCGAGCTTTTGGTTTCAACGATTCTCTCTGCCCAAGCCACAGATGTGAGTGTGAACGCCGCAACTCCAGCACTCTTTGAGCGCTATCCCGATGCGAGCGCACTCGCAAATGCACAGCTCGAGGATGTTGAAAACCTGATTCGCACGATTGGGCTTTATCGCAATAAAGCCAAAAATATCATTGCTACGGCAAAAATTTTAGTCGAAAAGCACAACGGCGGAATGCCAAACGATTTCGAGGCATTACTCGAGTTACCAGGTGTGGGGCGCAAAACCGCCACGGTGGTGTTATCCAATGCCTTTGACCGCCCCGGGATTGCTGTAGACACCCATGTTGGACGCTTGGCACGACGCTTCGGTTTTTCGGTTTCGGAAAATCCAGACATCGTAGAAACGGATTTAGAACAGATTTTCCCAAAGAAGCAGTGGATTTTTGTGCACCATGCCCTGATTTTGCACGGAAGGCAGGTTTGTGACTCGAGAAAACCCAAGTGTGGAGATTGCAGATTATTGAAGCTATGCAAGCAAATCGGCGTACACTGACTCGAGCACTTGCAAGTCTTGGGGGGTATCCACATCAAAAAGACAAGATTCGTCCCAATCACAAAAAACCGTTTGCTCGAAGTGGCGTTTGATCGTTGGTTTTGCCCCGTATTGTGCTACCTCGGGCAGTAATTCGGGCATAAACAAATGGGGTGGTGCAAGTACATCGCCGTACCTCGAGGCAACAATCAATGGCAATTCACCCCTAGGAGCGAATCTTGTATTTGCGCGCTCTGCCAAAACCCGAAGCATCCGCGCATCCACAAGTGGCATGTCCGCAAGCATAAAAATCGTGGGTTGTAACTCGAGCACTGTGATGGCAGTCTGGAAACTGGTTTCCATTTTACCGTTTTCGTAGTGGTCGTTGACCACAAAGCGCAACGGCAGCTGCTGTAAGCTCGAGCGCACAAGACTGGCATCGCGCCCCAACACCACGAGCACATTTGGACAAGCCTCAAGTGCAGCTTGTGCAGCTCGTTGCAAAAGGGTCTTTCCTGCAACAGGAATAAGCAGTTTGTGTTGTCCCATACGGCTCGAGGTTCCAGCAGCAAGAATGACGATGTTCATGAACCCGCTTTTTTGTGCAGCTCGAGCAACACTGCACATTTTACAGCTTCACCAAAAATGGCAATGCCCGCATTGAATACACACAACGCCAGCGTGCCGTACCAAAACCAAGCTTCGCCCGCATTCTTAGCTCGAGCCGCATCGAGCAGCAAGCTCGCGCCAAAACCAATGAGGGTCAAGCCAAGCGGCGAAAAAAACAGCCATTTGCTTTTGAGGTTCATGCACCTATTTTACTCTGTCAGAGGTCTGAGCATTGAAAGCAAATCGCGCTTTGGGCGCTGTTCGAGCAGTTGCCGTTCGGCAAGCACCGTGCTGTCCCAAAGTTCCTTGGCACTGCGGTGGGTGTAACCAAAATCGCGCTTGGCTTTGTCGCAAGTATCGAACAAGGAGATACTCCCCACGCCAACCAGCTCTCTCGAGAAAATCGCCGGTAACCCAAGGGCGCGCTGCAGTGGCTCGAGTGCCGCAAAAAGTGGATAAAGCAGCGCTGGCGGCAAAAATACTCGAGACTTCATACCACCCTTGTGTCCGTACCACGTCTCGAGCATAAAGGCTTTGGAGTGCGCTTCTCCACATAAAAAGTAGGTCTCTCCAGTTTTAGCTTTTTGCGCTGCCAGCGCAATACCTCGCACCACATCCTCAAGATGCACCAGCGAAAGCATGACATTTTTGCTCCAACCAAGCGGCGGTAACAGCCCAAGCAAGTAAAAACGCAACATATAGCCAAAGATTGAATGGTCATTGGCGCCAACCACAGCATTCGGGCAGACGATGGTAAGCGGAAGCCCGCGCTGCTGCACCTCGAGTGCCACGCGGTGCGCTTGGGTTTTGGTGCGCTCGTAGTAACTGCCATATGGCGCACTACGGCGATAGGTTTCGTCGCGTGGCGCATTTTGGCTTGCTCCATATGCAATAGTGGTCGAGACATAAACGCATTTTTGTACGCCTGCCTCGAGTGCAGCTTCGAGTACATTTTTTGTACCCTGCACATTGACTTGTTCCATTTTTCGCGCTGCATCAGCCGTGACACCGTATTCATAAACGCCTGCATTATGAATCAGCACTTCGATGTGCTGCATAGCATTTTTACAGGACTCTGGGTTGGTCACATCGCCTGGCAGCAATGTTGCACCATATTGCTCGAGTTTCTTGGCAATTTGGCTCTGTGGGTTACGCACCAAGACCACAACCTCTGCTCCTTGCTCGAGCAAATGCTTCACCAAAGGAAAACCAATAAATCCTGTTCCGCCTGTCACCAAGACGCGCATACCTCAAAACTAACACGAATGGTTGTTTTTGTCTCGGCACAACTCGTTTAAACTGAACATATGTTTGATGTTGCTATCATTGGGGCTGGTCCGGTTGGCTTGGCTGCAGCTATCGAAGCCAAACGCCAAGGGCTGAGTTATGTGGTTCTCGAGAAAGGCTGTGTGGTCAATGCTATTTTTGAGTACCCGACCTACATGACCTTTTTTACCACAAGCGAGCGGCTCGAGATTGGCGAGCATCCCTTTGTGACTTCTACCGAAAAAGCCACGCGCAAAGAAGCCCTGAGCTATTACCGCTTGGTCAGCGCCAGAGAGCAATTAAATGTGCGCCAATACAGCGAAGTCATCGAAATTCATCCTGCTCCTGCTGGATTCACACTGGTTGTAGAAGCCAAATCCGGCGATACCGAAGCTGTCGAGTGCCGCTACTGTGTGGTTGCAACCGGATACTTCGATCACCCAAACCGCCTTGGCATCAAAGGCGACGACCTCGAGAACGTTGCTTATGGCTACACCGAAGCCCATCCGTTCTGGGGCTTAAACGTGACGGTGATTGGCGGCGGCAATTCGGCAGCCGATGCAGCGCTTGACTTGTACCGTCACGGTGCGAAAGTCACACTGGTGCACCGCGGTAAGGATATCAAAAACACCATCAAATACTGGATGAAACCAGACCTCGAGAACCGCATCAAAGAGGGCAGTATCAAGGCGTATTTCTCGAGCACAGCACAAGAGATAACCCACGAATACGTACTTTTGAAGACGGCGCAGGGGATGCACAAATTGCCCACCGATTTTACCTTTGTACTGATTGGCTACACCCCAAACACCAAACTCTTTGAAATGGCGGGGGTCAAACCAGACCAAGACAGCCGCATCCGCGTGCGCCCAACCTTCGAGACCGAAGACGTACAAGGGCTTTATGCGATTGGCAGCTGCTACGCCGGGCGTTTTACGGGGCAGGTCTTTATCGAAAACGGCAAACTCGATGCCAAACAAGCAATCGCGGATATCGCGCAAAAATGCCAAGCCCGATGAATCGTTTCGCACTCGAGCAGCACCAGGTATGGGTTTATCTGTGCGCAATCGCCATCGGGCTGCTTGTAGGCGGTCTGCAACCCGCCTTGGCGATGGGCTTCGAAGCGCTGCTCTACCCCGTCTTGGCAGCCTTGCTCTATGTCACTTTTGTGCAGGTACCGCTGCTACACGTGCGCGATGCATTCAGTGACCAACGTTTTGTACTCTCAATTCTAGTGGGCAATTTTGTTTTGATTCCGCTGTTCGTCTGGCTATCGCTACCTTGGCTACCCAACGACCCCGCAGTGCGGCTCGGTGTGGCACTGGTGTTGTTGGTGCCTTGCACCGATTGGTTTATCACTTTTGCT
>JBKBVO010000028.1:0-16915 GCA_046289535.1 Deinococcales bacterium
GATTATGCAAGAAGCTGGAGGGTATTTTTCGACATGGACTGGAGAGAAAACCATTCATGGCAAAGATGCCCTTGGCACCAATGCAGCACTTTATAGTGAAGTTCTCGAGATTCTTTGCTTCACATCACCCTAGACTCGAGTGCCGCCCAGAGTGCTGCCACCCCTGCTCCACGAGTCAACTCCAGCCCACAGTCTTGCAGCGCTTCCTCGAGCAAACCTGCAAAAGAAAGTGCATCGTAGCGGTCAAAATGACCCATAAAAGAGATACGGCAAATTTTGTCTTTAATCGCGTCCTGCCCCGTTTGCGCGCGCGCACCGCGCTTCAAAAGTGCCTGCCACAGCTCGCGCCCAGAAATCGGCGCAGGTGGTACCAGTGTAACGCAAGCGGGGCTGGGCACATCGGCGTAACTCGAGCAACCCAAGGCTTTGGCGCACGCAAGCAGTGCATTGTTTAAAGCTTTTTTATTTGCCCACCATGCCTCGAGTCCTTGCACTGAAATCTCCTCGGCAATTGGCTCGAGCGCAGCATTTAAGCCAACAATCAGGTTAATGGCTGGCGTAAACGCAGTTTCGCCGCTTTTTTGCACTTTTAATTCACGGCGCAAATCAAAGTAATACCCACTAGTGGCGCTTGCTTCGAGCTGCCTTAACGCCCTAGGCGACAAAAACACAAAGCCCAGCCCGGGAGGTGCGCCAGTGGCTTTTTGTGAACCACTAATCACCGCATCTAAACCCCAGTTCTCGAGCCGCAATTCAGCAACACCAAGGCTGGTGATTGCATCTACCAAAATAAACAGCTCTGGATTTTGTTCTCGAGCCACTTTGGCTAACTGCTCTAAGTCGTGTAGCACTCCAGTGCTGGTCTCGGAGTGGGTAATGACCAGCGCCTTGGCATCTGGATTTTGCTGTAGTAGCTCGAGTAAATCGGCTTGTGCTATAGCCCTCCCCCATTCGAGCCGCTTTTCCGCAACGCTGTACCCAAGCGCTCGCGCCATAGCTGCCCAACGCTCGCCAAATTTTCCGGCACTGATACTGATAACCTTTTCACCTCTCGCCACCAAGCTACCCAAAACCGCCTCGAACGCCCCCGTGCCGCTTGCTGTCAGAATAAGCGGCTCTACAGCCTCAGACACACCAGCCACAACGCGCAACAACTCGCGGGCACGTTTGACCACCGTCTTGGCTTCAGGGCTGCGGTGATGCAACTGAGCCTGTGCTAAAGCCAACTGTACGGCAGGGCTAATTTCGACGGGACCTGGGGCAATAAGTCGTCTTCTGAACACAGGTCTACTGTACCCCGAGATGCTGCCCTTTGGCACACGAGTTGCATGGACAGATTTAAACAACAACGGCTTTTGCTGCAAGCCGCTTCTCGAGTTCGCGCTTGACTTCAAGCGCATGGCTCAAAGGATTAGGGATAAAGCGCCAAATATGTGCCAAATTTCCATCCGGGTCAATCAAAAAAGTCTGTCGTGCCCCACCAATTGCGCCCAAAAAGCCCGTTGGCACACCATACGCAAGCGAAAGTTTCTTGTCTGTATCCGCAAGCAGCGCAAAGCTAAGGTTACACTTTGCTCGAAAACTCGCATGGCTTTTATTTGAATCGGTCGAAACCCCGATTACCTCTGCTCCAAGAGCGTGGAATTCAGGCAATAGCTGCTCGAATTTTTGTGCCTCGAGACTACAGCCCATCGTGTTGTCCTTTGGATAAAAATACAGAACCACCCATTTACCGCGCATGTCTTTTGAGCGAATCTGCTTGCCGGTATCATCTATGCCACTCAATTCGGGAGCAGGTTGTCCAATGTTCATTTTTTAAAGATACAGCGCTTCAATGACCAAGAAATACGCTTGTTTTACGATTTACCCGTAAGCCACACCCATGTTATCTATACTCCCAATCGGTCGTACTCGGGTCTACGAGACTCATCTCGAGTTGCAGCAACACCAGCAAAAGCCGTAGGCTGGCTCATGGATTTTTTAACTCAGGCATACAAAGATTTAGCTGCCCTTGTTGCTATCGAAAGTGTGAGTGCCCAAGGGCGCAATTTGACCCAAGGCGCAGACTTTGTCAGCCAATTGCTCGAGCAAGAAGGCTTCGTGGTGCAACGCTATGCTGGGCAAGCCGCCCCCGTATTGATTGCCGAAGCCGGTGAAGGCACCAGAACGCTCTTGATTTACAACCACTACGATGTCCAACCCGAAAGCCCGCTCGAGTTGTGGGAATCCCCGCCTTTTCGTATGACCGAGCGCATCGACCAAGACGGTATTGTGCGCTTACACGCTCGAGGTGTCTCCGACGATAAAGGCGAGTTCATTGTACGCCTCGCCGCCCTGCGCGCCCTCAAAGCCAAACACGGCGGCACCCTGCCACTCAAAATCAAATGGCTGCTCGAGGGCGAAGAAGAAATTGGCAGCCCGAGTTTGGATGCCTTTGTGCGCGAACACGCCGCCAAACTGAGTGCCGATGGCTGTTGGTGGGAATTCGGCTCGATAGACCCAACCGGCAGACCGGTTTTGATTGGCGGCTTAAAAGGCATTATCTGCTTAGAGTTGCGCGCCAAGGTCGCCGATTCCGACCTGCACTCGAGTTATGGCGCAGTTGTAGATAACCCGCTTTGGAAATTAGCAAAAGCAGTCTCGAGCCTACGCAACGAAAATGGCAAAATTCTGATTGATGGTTTCTACGACTCGGTACGTCCCGCTTTGAGCGCCGATTTGACAGCAGTTGCCAACATCCCCGACGAATCTGGAGCACTCGCTCAGGCGTACGGTATCAAGAGTTTTCTCGAGAATGCCTACGGGGCACGGTTTTACGAGCGCCTGTGTCTGGAGCCTGTTCTCAATGTCAACGGCTTTCACGGCGGTTATGGTGATATCGGCAGCAAGACCGTGCTGCCCAAAGAAGGCTTTGTAAAGCTTGATTTTCGACTTGTACCAGACCAAAAACCACAAGAAGTATTGGCGCAGCTACGCAGGCACCTCGAGAAAATCGGTTTACCCGATGTCGAGGTGATTGAACTCGAGACCTCAGAAATGGCAGCAAGAAGCGATTTAAACCATCCTTTTATGCAAGCTGCAATAGCGACTGCCAGAGAAGTCTACGGACTCGAGCCAGTGGTGCAGCCAAGCGCCGGCGGTTCTGGTCCGATGCACCCGTTTGTCGAATATCTGGGTGTACCTGTGGTCTGTGCGGGAATTTCCAATGTGAAAAGCTTTGTTCATGCTCCCAACGAAAATATTGTCAAAGCGCACTTTGAAAAGGGGTTTGAATTTGCTGTGGCATTTTTTGAGCGTGTTGCACAACTATGACCCTTGCTCGAGTTCGCATTGAAAAACTTGTAGCTGGAGGTGCAGGCTTAGCACGCACGCCAAGCGGCGTGGTCTTAGTGACTGGTGCATTGCCAGACGAACTTGTCGAGGTCGAACTGCACAAAAAACGTGGCACTTTAGAAGGTAAACTCAGGCGCATCATCGAACCCACTGCAGCTCGAGTCCATGTTCGGCGTGGAACACCACCTACCGCCAACCTCGCCCATGCCGAATACAGCGCCCAACTTGGGTACAAACACGCCATTGTGCAAGAAGCGCTCGAGCGTATCGGTAAACAGGATTTTGCCGTGGCAGCAACACAACCTAGCCCACTCGAGTGGAACTACCGCAACGCGGCACAGTATTTGGTTACACCTGCCGGAATTGGCTACCGCCAACCTAACACCCACCGCGCCTGGCTACTCGAGTCCGACCCCTTAGTGGGCAACGTGTTATCAGATGGTCTAGCCGCCCTCGATGGCGAAAAACTCGCGCCGAGCCTCGAAATTGCCTTGCGTGGCAGTTTTTTGACAGGCGAAGTGCTGGCATGCCTGATTGGCAAAGATTCGCCCAACCGCTTCAGAAACGCCGTCAAGCACCTGCGCAATCTTGGTGTGGGTGGCATCAGTTACGCCTTTGCCTCGCTCGAGGGCAGATTCCGTGCGGGTACAGAACAACTTTTTGGAGAGCAGACCATCCTCGAGCAATACGGCGACTTTGCGCTTTCAGTCAGTGCCTCTGGTTTTGCTCAAGTCAATCCACAAGCCGCTTCGCAGCTCTACAAAAAAGCCCGAGAATTAGCAGGGCACGGCAACTTGGCAGTAGATGTCTATGGCGGTTCTGGCGCACTTGGCTTGCACTTCGCCAAGCATTTTAAGTCTGTGCAGGTCATCGAAATTAACGCCGAAGCTATCGCTCGAGGTCAAGCCGATCAAAAACGTCTTGGTATACAGAACTGTAGTTTTACGCGTGGCGATGCAGCAAGACTCGAAAGGGTTTTTGCCGATTGCATTGCCCTAGACCCACCCCGTGCTGGTTTAAGCCAGGATGTGGTGCGTTCGGTCTTGCTTGCTCGAGCGCCTAGACTGCTCTATATCTCGTGCGAACCCACCACTTGGGCACGCGATGTCGCAAAGCTCACACGTGGCGGCTACCGCCTCACGTATGCACAACCTTGGGATTTTTACCCACAAACCAGTCATGTTGAGGTACTCAGTCTATTAGAGCTATGAATCTACCGAGGCATGGGTTTGCGTCCAGTAGACTACAACTCGCTCGAGCACGTCTCGGAATTCGGTGAATTTGGCGGGTTTCACCACAAAACTATTTGCCCCACTCTGCAGCGCACGCTCGACCTCGAGCCTGAGTTTAGAAGTGCTAAAAATAACTATCGGCACTACTCGCCATTCAGGTTTTGCGCGCAGGCGTTCTAAAACCTCGAGTCCGGACAAGCGTGGTAAATTCACATCAATCAAAACCAAGCGCGGCAATTCGTCTATCCAAGCGCTTAAAGTCTCGAGCAATTGTTCGCCGTCGCTCGTGTAGGTCAGTTGGCAGTGGGCTTCAAGCACGCGGCGAATCAAAAAAGTATGGTCGGGGTTATCCTCGGCAAAAACAATGTGTGGCAGGCTTTGGTTCGAGGTTGGCATAGGGGGAAGTATATCATCTCGAGCAGACAAGGCACTTGATCAAAAACGCGAAATAGCCCGTATGCGTACACCCTCTAATCCAGTGTGATATTTACCCAGTCAGCAGGTTGTTCGCCCCGAAGAACAGCAAGGGTTTTTGCCGCCCCAAAGGCTTTTCTTGAAAATGTGAATTTTGTAATAACAAAGTAAGAGCGATATGCTAAACTGACATTGTTCGCGGAAATCTATAACCACGAACAATGCACCATCGGCTCGAGAGTACATATTGCTCGAGAGCAATTTAGGAGTAAGTTATGAAAAACCGTAAGACCCAAGGCTTCACCCTGATCGAGCTTCTCATCGTCATCGCCATCATTGGCATCTTGGCTGCTGTGCTCATTCCGCAGCTGTTGGGTGCGCGTATCGCCGCCAACAAGCGCGCTGTTCAGACCCACTCGAGCACCGTTTACAAGGCTGCCTTGGCAGTCCAAGCCGAGAACCCAACCCTTTCGGGTGCTGCCATCGCAACCGCCATCGCCGGTGTATGTACCACCAACAATACTTCCGCAATCACCGTTGGTGGTGTCGCTTACCGCTACGGATGGAGCGCAGTCCCAGCAGCAGTCGCTAGCTGCAGTGTGAACTTCATCCCTGCCACCAACGATTTCAGCGTTGTCGTGACGGGCAATGCTCAGGCGGATAACGTTGCTTCGCTCAATGGTGGGCAGCCTAAGTAAACCGTCTCTCTCGGTTTTCAAGAGAAAATGGCTCGGGTCTTGCCCGAGTCCTTTTCTTTAGAGCAGCCGTTCAAAAACCCTCAGGGAGAACAATGACAAAAGAAGTCAATCCAAGCAAAATACTCAGCGTTGTTTTTTTGTTTTTTTTGCTTGTATACCCAAATCTTTTCGTATTCACCGTCAATCTGCTTGCTTCTTACAGCTTTCCACGACTCATTTTGCTACTATTTACGGCTATTTTTTCAATTTTGGTGATCAAAAATGTAACCGATGCAAAACTACTTTGGATTTTTGTAATACCGAATTTGCTTTTTTCGTTACTGCAAGTCTTTAACCCTAACGAAGACGAGCTGGTTTATACAATACTTGGTGTGGATTCTCGCGTAGAGGGCACGATATACCAAGTTTTACTACTTCTCTTTATGGTTGGGGCATATTTTAACTTAAAAAACAATAGTTACAAGACCTACTTTAATTTTATTTGCCTCTCGTTGCTGTTTCAGGCAATTGTTATTTTTCAGCAGTACCTCGAGAATCCCCTTGAAGTTTTTGGTATACCTCTTTCGTTTATCACATACGGTGAAGTCAGCGGCATTGTTGGGCGAGCAGCCTTTGCTGCCAGCCTGATGTTACCAGGCGTTTTTATTGGCTTTGTTGGCACGAGTGATAAGTCTATTATCATCAAAACAATGTCGTATCTGACTATTTTTTTTACTACATTAGCGATAAGCTTGACCGAAAATAGGTCTTCGATTCTTGCTGCTACAGTTGGACTGACGGTCTTTTTGTTTTTCAATATTAAAAATATAAAACGAGTTGTTCAAATTGTCGGATGTATTGTGATTGCCAACTTTGGTACAAACCTCTTTCCAAACGAACTCAAAGAAAACCGCAGCTTTACCAACTCACAAACACTCGAAACACGCCTCGAGATGTGGAAAATTGCCCTAAAACTGCTCCCTAGCTCTTGGGGTTTTCCAATTTGGGGAGGTGGGACAGGCGAATTTAAATTAACTATCGCTAAACACTTGCCCGCACGCGATTTACTCACAGTTTTACAAAAAGAGTATGCATGGCAACCTAACGAAAATATCAGTAAAATAGAGCTTATATCGCCTCAAAACGCGCCAATTCGCCAAAAGACATACAAAGTCACCTACAAAGATGGTACGAGCAAATTTGCCTTTCAGGTCATAGACCGTGCGCACAACTTTTTTTTAGATCGAATTTATTCGATCGGTCTTTTGGGCGCAGTGCTATGGATCATATTTTATACCTATCCCATTTTTGCTTATTTTCGTTTGAGACCTGAGCAAAAAACAACCGAAATACAGGTGCTCGTTGCCTCACTCGTGGCGATTCAGGTTTACCATATTTTTTGGTTTTCTGTGATGCAAGTCGAGCCAATTCATGTAGTCATTGCGCTCATGGCATGGGTAAGAATACAAAAACCACAACCGAACCTAAGTGCAGCGACAATGACCTAACTTACACAGCTCCCTTTCTGAATAACAATACCCAAAAAGTGCGTGCCAGAATATAAATATCTAGCCATAAAGACCAGTTCCGGACATAATAGTTATCCAAAGCAATCCTTTGCTCGTAACTCGTATTGCTGCGTCCGGATACCTGCCATAAACCTGTCATGCCTGGAAGCACTTTTGCATAGAGTTTTGCCGAATCTTTATACCTATTCAATTCTTCTTTTGTAATTGGTCTTGGACCAACCAGGCTCATTTCGCCCTTGAGTACATTCCAAATTTGTGGCAGCTCATCCAAGCTGGTCCGTCTCAAAAAGTTACCGACTCCTGTCACTCGAGGATCATTTTGTAATTTTTGAGCTTCCTGCCATTCTTTTCTAAGCTCTGGATTTGCTTGCAAATACACCTCGAGGATTCTATCTGCATTTTCGACCATGCTACGAAATTTCCATGCCTTGAATTCTTGAAGTGCTATACCAACCCTCTTATGACCATAAAATACTCCCCCTCGAGATGTAAAACGAATCAGTAAGGGAATTGCTAAAAACAAAATGAGTAAAGGCAGAAATAATAAAAAAATAAAAGTTAGGTCAATCAATCGCTTGAGTAAGATCGATTGACCAGAAAGCAAATTTTGTTTGATTTCGAAACCAAGCAAACCCGAAAAATCACGCGACTCGCTCCATAAACTCGAAATACCCGATAAGTTCGACAGAAGCGTTAGCTTGCCAAAATGGTCTGAAACATAATCGAGTATCTCAAGAAAATAAGCTCTATCTACCTCGGAGAGAGCCAATATCAAGTGGGTCACTCCACTTTTTTTGATGTCAAGCACCTTCTTTTTGTACTCTGCGGTGCGCTCGAGATCGATAGAATCAAAAACTTTAAAACCAAGACTGGGATTTTCTGCGATTGTTCGATTGATTTCGATCAAGAGACTACCTTGACCAAGTACAACGACAGTTTCTCCCCACCATGGTTTTTTACAGAACAGCTCGCGCAACAATGCTCGAAACAACGGCAAAAAAATTAACATCAAAACCCACGAAATCATATAAGCAGCTCGTGAAATAGCATTCCCAGACTGGTAAATAAAAATAAATAACCCAAGTACCAAGAAAACAAAACTGCTCGAAACCGTCAGTTTTTTGATTTCTTCGGGAACAGGTAAGCCAAATTTGTACAATCCAGAGAAATAAAATATAAGTGGGAAACAAAAACTAAAGGGAATTAACGAAAAATATAAGTCCACAACCGGGTAAAATTCCCAAGTGAGGCGAATGAGAAAAGAAATTAAAAAAACACCAAGCACACCGATAAGATCAACGATGAATAGCAGTAAAATTGTAACATCAGAGCGTGTTTTATGGTCGCTACTCACGGTCGAATGTGCCCCTCTCACGCTGCCAAAAAGCGGGTTGTAGGCTTACGCGTTTTTTGATCCAAAGTGGTAATTTCTCTTCCATGAATCCGAGTTTGTAGCCTAGCCACTTCGCTATCAACTCGAGCAGCGCTCTTGGAAACCAACTATAGGCTTTTTCTTTTATAAGAAATGCAACTTGTGCCTTTGCAAAGCGCCAACCCTCATCTGTCGCCTCTCGACCACCGAGAGCATCGCCCGCTCTGGAATAACACACCCCGATATCAAAGTGACGCTTGAAGTGCTGTAAGAGCGAGTAATCGTGCGTGTGCCATACCAAGGCATCCGCACAATAGCCAAGTGCATAACCTGCTTTTAGGGCTCTTGCAGCCATCAGCACATCCTCCCCCAAAATAACACCCTCAGGGAACCCCCCAAGTTGCCAAAAGACATCTCTGCGGTAGGCAGCCGCCGCATTAGAAAAAGCCACATCGCGCACCGACAGAGGCTGTTGTCCTTCGAGGAACCGAGTTTGGGACTGATTGGGGAAACGAAAGGCTCTAAAAAAACGCTCGAGCGGACTTGCAGTCTGCACAGCCTGCTGGCGGGCGTAGGTCAAGACAACTTCACCGTTAATAATTGGCTGAACCAAATTTTTGAGCGTGCTCGGGTGTGCTGGAAGCACGTCCTGAGTCAGAAAAACCAGTATCTGACCTCGAGCTAATTTTGCGCCAAGGTTGCGTGTTTTCCCATGGTCGAATTCTGAACGCGCAATGACCTCGACTCGAGCATGCCATCGCTGCGCAAGCTCCACAGTTTTATCCTCACTTGAGGAGTCAATTACGATCACATCAAAGCCTTGCAGCGACTCGAGCAAGCCTGCGATGCAATGTTCTGCGTTTAAGGTCGGAATGATCACTGTAACGGTCATAGATAAGAACCTGTTTTACCCAAAAGCCCATGCCATATACCCCAAAAAATGAGCTTGAGGCGCAGCAATTTTTGGTCTGCAAAAAAGACGTTGTCAAAAAATTTTTTAGTTCCGTACACAAAATCTCGCAGAACCCAGGCAAAGTGCTTTTTGAAGTGCCTTTTCCAAAGTAAAAGCCGATTGCGAAATTGATAGTAATTTCTAATTGGATGATGCACCGATGCTGGACGCTGCTTGAAAAAGCCTTTGACTTGATAACCGACACTGTGTTGCATAATCACACTTGGCACAACCACGATTTTATAACCCTGATCAATGCACTTAAAACAAAAATCAGTATCTACACCATCGATAAAAAGGTCGGAATCAAACTGAATCATGTGACTAAAAACACTGACCCGCACAAGATTACCCGAAGTCAGTATCCAAGGCATTTCAATCCAATTTTGATGCATATTTGATGCTATCTTTTTATAAAAAAAATCTGGCTCGAATATTTTTTTTGAATTTTTTTCCTGATGCACAGGCGATATAATGGCTATCTTCTCTGGGTTAGGATACTTTTGGAGTACAAATGCAAGCTTTTGAGCAAACTGCTGCTCGGGAACGCTGTCTTGATCGAGCGTGAGAAGCCATGAGAAGCCATTTTCTACAGCAAAGTTCGCTGCCGTTTCAAGTGCCTTTGCGACTCCAAGATTTGTTTTATTTTTAAATAAAGTAAATCTGTACCTACTTTGGGCATCTGCTAAAACTGTATCCGAAGCCGAGTTATTATCAACAATAATAATGTCCTCGACGCTTTGAGCAATATTTTCGAGGATATCAAGCAAGTTTTCTGTCGGGTTATAAGTCACAATAACAGCAAGTACGTTCTTTATCATGAAGCTCTTCCGTTCATCATCTGATAGAGGTGTTGCGTAAACAATCTAACCAATACAAGTAAAAATACATTTTTTGATGGAGTGTAAAGTTTTCTGAGCGAAAAAGCGTCTTTTAACTTTCGCAATATCTCTTTTGCCTCCGAAGAATGACCCAGCGACATATTGACAAAAAAAGCATCGCGTAAAACTTGCTGCTGATCCGAAAACAACGCTGCCTGACTTTCAATCAGCCGTTTCATTTCATTTTGCCATTCCTGTTTTTTTGCTTTGCTTGTCTCTGCCAGAGGATGCTTTCTGTATTTTGCAACGATGGCATTGGTAAAATGCACCAATCCAGGAGTTACCTCAAGGTACCGAATCCAAAAGTCTGCATCGAACAAAAGTCTGTATGATTTATCGTAAAATAGCGTTTTGTCTCGAATACAAAACAACATCGAACAAGCATAAGTTGGTCTATTTTGTACAAGAAAACCCGAGATGAGCTCTTTTTTTGATTCAATTGCAGGAACTTTAGCCGCAGCAAAATAATTTTTGGGATCGTTCAAAAATCGTCCAACCCTGCCGTAAGTAAGAGCCACAGTTTCATTTTCGTAAGCTCGCTGCAAAATTTCGATCGCTCGAGGCTCGAGCAGGTCATCGTCCGACAAAAGTAAAAAATAATCCCCTCGTGCAGCAGCCAAGCAGGCATTCCAATTGCCAACCATACCCAGATTTGATTCTTGGCGAATGTAACGCACTCGAGGATTGTTAATTTGTTGCATGAAAGCGAACGTCGCATCGCTCGAGGCATTATCCGAAACGATAATCTCGAGATTTTCGTACGTTTGCTGCAAGGCGCTATTCAGTGCTTGTTTGAGCATCTCAACGCGTTCAAATGTCGGTATACCGATAGTGACAAGCGGCAATTTAGGCATTCATTTGGATTATAGCGCTAAAAAGTTTATTTCGCTCATGGCGTGAAAAAAACAAAAAAAACAAAAAGCCCAGCGACGCGACCACAGCGAGCACCGATACCGTCAGTCTCCAAAAATTTTCTGTACCCTGCAGCAACTGCTGCAACACTTGCCCTGTACCAACACAAATTGTAAAGCCAATCAACGCAGGCAGCAAAAAAAATTTCCAGTAATCTCGAAAATGAACCCCCAGAGCACGAAGTGTGATTGTCGGTGCAAACCAGTTATTGGTCAGCATTTGTGCGAGCATTGTTCCAAGAGCAACCCCAAGCAGTCCAAGCCAGTTTGCTAGCACAACCGACAATAACAAGTTGAGCAAACCCGCACCAATCGCCCACGGCGCGAATGGAAGCTCACCTGTTGCCATCAGCACGGTAGCAAAGATAACGTGATGCACCTCGAGTGTGAGCATCACTAAAAAGATATAAAGTATCGGACGTCCTAAAAAATGCCCCTCACCCACCCAGATATTGATTAGAATTTCGGGTACACTCGAGATGAAAACAACGATTGGAATCAGTATCAAAAACCCAATTCGGATATGCAGTAAAAGTAGATTCCGAATTTTTTCCCATTGCCCATCTGCCGCACACTGAGCAACAATGGGAACAACGCTGACCACAAAAATCAAAGAAAAGGGTAAAATCAGACTACTCAATCGTGCAAGCAAGGCATAATCGGCGACCTGTTGTGTGCCGAGTACTGCAGCAATCACAAAATTATCGGTATTCAGGATCAAGTACCCACCGACCGCAATCCACCACCACCGCAATCCGAGTGCAAAAAAATGCCTAGCAAAGGGTCTCGAGTATGCCCCAAACACGTGCACTCTATGTAAAAGCACGCGCAAGCTAAGCCACAAACCTACTTGACCTAAAGCCCAACCCCAGCACAGGCTTTGCAAGTTTGGCTGCCACTGTAAAAAAATATACGCACTCAGCACTGAAACCACAAGCCAAACACTACGCGCCTGACGATCCCAAGACATGAAGCCCAGTCCAATCAAACCCGAGGTCAAGATATTGCTTTGCAAACTCAGCACAGCACCCAAGGAAAATACGAACCACGCCGGTAAAACCACCACCAAAGCAGAACTCGAGGCAAGCCTACTCAAAAACCAAATGCCCAAGGGCGTAGCAACACAACCAACGACCACACCAATGCGCAGCGAAATAATTTCGGCAGTGCGCAGTAAGTCTTGGCGCTTCTGCGGTTGATTTGCGGCAAATCCAAGCTCGCGAACAAGGGTTTGACCAACACCAAAATCAAGGAGTACCAACAAGCTTGAAAGTCCGAGCATCAAAAACCAAATACCGCTCTGTTCTTTGTCGAGGTAAACCACAGCAAGCCTTGTTTGCACAAGCGTAACTACTGCCGTAACAACCAATAGTACTGCACCCCAAAAACCACCGCGCAGCCAATTAGAGCGAACCATAAAGATTTTGCACAACAGTCTGCGCCGAAGACATCTGCCAACCCAAAATCGCCTCAACGCGAGCTGAAATCAAGCCACCGTGCAGAGGGCGCAGCGCAATCTGTCCGAGCTGATCGCTCGACACACCCCTGATTGTTGCATCAGACAAGCCAAACACATCTGCAATGAGATGCGCAAACTCGAGACGGCTTTGCAAAGTTTGCCCCGCCACATGAAAAAGCCCCCTCGAACCATTGTGTACCAACTCCCAACTTGCACGAGCCAAATCAAGCGCACTCGTGGGCTGTCCGAACTGATCATTTGGCACAAGGAGTGTCTCTCCACGACGCAAGGTTTGCACAACGCGATACAGAAAATTCTTACCCAAGCGCTCGAGTCCAACCACCCAAGTAGTGCGCAGAATCAGGTGATGCTCAAGCGAAGCAACAATTTGCTCGGCTTCCCATTTCTGCCTGCCGTACTCACAAATCGGATACGGGGTATCCATTTCCGCATAAGGTCCATTTTTACCGTTGAAAACATAGTCACTCGAATAGTACACCAAAGTTGCGGCAGTATCTCGACAAACCCGCACCACATTTTGTACCCCTTCGACATTGACGGCTCGGGATGCAAGTGGGTCGCGCTCACAAGCGTCCACATTCGCAAAAGCGGCAGGCATGAACACCACATTCATGTCGGCTAAAGCCGCAGCTACTGCCTTAGGGTCACGTATATCAAGCCGCACTAAATCCGAACACACCTGTGTATGGGTTGTACCGACAACACTCAGCCGTCGCGGCGCCTGCTCGAGCAAGGCATTGCCCACTAAGCCGCTTGCCCCGAGCACAATAGCCTTCACTCGCTGACCTCGAATGGAGTCTTGAAGTCCGTGAGCGCAACAAAAGCAGCATCTCGGGCAGAAACAACCGGCTGCTGCGTTGTCCAAGGTACACCAGCAGACTGCCAGTGAATTCCATCATCGTGTGTCGGTGCATATTCACTCGAAACCAGATAGACCATCAGGCTGTGTTCTTCCAGAGCTTCAAAGCCATGAGCAAAACCGCTTGGAATATAGAGCATTGTCGCATTTTCGGCACTTAGTTCAATCCAGAAAGCTTGCCCATAAGTCGAAGAGCCGCTGCGCAAATCTACGACTGCGTCGAGAACCCTGCCTGATGGACAATAGACCAATTTGACATGATCGTGAGGCGGACGTTGAAAGTGCATGCCACGAATTACCCCCGCACGGCTTTTTGAGATGTACTGCTCACGAAATCTAGTCTCGAGGTGCTTTTCAGCGAAGGAAGAATGCACAAAGGTTTTCAGAAAATACCCGCGTTCATCTTGGCGCAACATCGGTTGCACAACATAACAGCCAGCAAGCGGCGTGGCAAAAAAATTCATAGCTCAAAAACCATCTTAATTTGCTGCACGATAAAATCAAGCATCTCTTCAGATAAACCTGGATACACACCAATCCAGAACGTCTGGTTCATCACGCGATCGGTTTGGCTACTCCCGCCAACCACACGATGTACCACGCCCTCGTAAGCTGGCTGGCGCAGCAAATTTCCGCCAAACAACAGTCGTGTGCCAATCTTTTGTTTTTCGAGATGTTGCACCAGAGTATTTCTCGAGACAGGTGCATTTTCACGCACGGTGATTGGAAAACCAAACCAACTTGGTTCGGAATTTGGTGTAGCTTCGGGTAAAATCAAAAATGGCTCGAGACAGCGCAATCTTTCGTAGAGATAGTAAAAATTTTTGCGTCGTTTTTCGATAAAAGTATCGAGTTTTTCAAGTTGTGCCACACCGACAGCCGCCTGCATATCAGTGAGCTTTAGGTTATAGCCAATGTGTCGATAGGTATACTTGTGGTCGTAGCCCTGTGGCAATTCACCCAACTGCCAATCGAAGCGCTTCCCACAAGTATTATCCACACCAGGCTCACACCAGCAGTCGCGCCCCCAATCGCGAAAAGACTCGACCAGTTTCTTGAGCAATGGATCATCAGTTAGAACCGCACCACCCTCGCCCATGGTAATGTGATGTGCGGGATAAAAACTGACCGTTGCAAGGTCACCGAAGGTACCAACTTTTTTTCCAGCGTACGTCGCGCCAACCGCATCACAAGTGTCTTCAATCAACCACAGGTTGTGGCGCTTTGCGACCTCAATGACTGCTGCAACATTGAACGGATTACCAAGCGTATGTGCAACCATGACAGCTTTGGTCTTTGGACCAATTGCCGACTCGAGAAGGCGCGTATCTATGTTATAGGTTGGAATGTGAGCATCCAAAAAAACTGGCACAAGCTGATTTTGCACAATCGGATTGACCGTTGTGGGAAAACCTTCGGCAGCAGTAATCACCTCGTCACCGGGCTTCAGGCGACGCTGTTCGAGCAAAGGACTAGTCAAGGCAGATAGCGCAACAAGATTCGCGCTCGAGCCAGAATTGACCAAGAGCGCAAAGCGCCGCCCGAACCAACGGGCAAACTCTCGCTCAAATGTGCGCGCAAAACGCCCTGTTGTCAACCAAAAATCGAGGCTCGAGTTCACCAAATGCTGCAATTCACGGTAATCAAAAACTTTTCCCGAAACAGGCACAGCGCTCTGTCCGGGCACAAATGGAGCGGGAGCAAACGCAACAGCGCAGTATTCCTCGACCAAGGCGAGGATTTCATGTCGAATTTGCTCTGGATTACGACTCATAAGACCTCTTTGTACCAAGCGATGGTTTTTCGCAAGCCAGACTCGAGATCGTGTCTAGCTTTCCAGCCGAGTACGCGCATGGCTTTGCTCGAGTCCAAATACTGGTGTGGAATTTCAAATTGGGCGGTATTTTCAATGACTGGCTTTACGTGTTCTGCATCCATGAGCTTAAGTAGCGTATTCACCACCTCGAGCACAGTATAGGGCTGCTCGGGAGAGAAGTTGAACCCCTCGCCGCGCACATCCTCTTGGTCTGACACCCGAGCGAGTGCTAAAAACGCGTCTACAACGTCTTCCAAAAACAGATAGTCACGTCGCATCGTACCATCCGAGCGCAACCGTATCGGCTGCCCCTCGAGTATCGAACGGATTGTACCAGGAATAATTCGACTCCAATTCAAATCTCCTGCACCATAGATATTGCCACAGCGCGCAATGGTCACAGGCAGCTGATACGTATGCGCATAGGTCTGAGCAATGATATCAGCGCAGCTCTTACTCGCATCGTAGGGATGCAAACCGCGCAAGGGCATATCCTCAGTATAGGGCAACACAGCGCTTTCGCCGTAGGCTTTGTCCGAAGATGCCACGATAACGCGCTTGACCGCAAATTCTCGACAAACTTCGAGCAGTTGATACGTACCGCGCACATTCGCCTCGAAAGTCTCGAGTGGATTCTTAAGGGCAGTGCTGACGATGGTTTGTGCCCCGAGGTGAAAAACACTATCCACCTCGAACTTACCTACAGCCCGACGCAGCACAGCAATATCCTCTAGGGCACCAGAAACAACCTGTAACTTGTGAATATCACCAGAACGAATCAGTTGCGATTGCGTATCCCAATCCTGCACAAGTACCACAATAAACATGTTCTGGTCGAGCAAGCGCCGCACCAAACTCGAGCCAACCATACCAGTCGCACCCGTTACCAAAACGCGCTTCATGCCCAAACCTTCCACGGCGCCTTGCCTGATTGCCATAGCTCCTCGAGTAGACGTTTTTCACGCAAGGTATCCATCGGTTGCCAAAAACCCGTGTGGCGATATGCCATCAATTGACCCTCGCGCGCCAAATACTCGAGCGGATCGCGCTCCCAGTAGGTATCATCGCCCTCGACATAGTCCAGAACCTCACGCTCGAGTACAAAAAAGCCACCGTTAATCCAACCCTCCCCAGTTTGGGGTTTTTCAGTAAAAGCAAAGACTTGGTCGTTTTGTAAACGCACTTCACCAAAGCGCGATGGTGGGCGCACCGCCGTCATGGTCGCCAACTTACCATGCTGAACATGAAACTCGAGTGTGGCACGAATGTCAACATCGGCAACACCATCGCCATAAGTCAGCATAAAGCGCTGGTCATCACCAAGCCACCGCGCAATACGCTTGACCCGCCCACCCGTCTGGGTATGTAAACCTGTATCCACAAGATGCACTAGCCAGTTTGGCTGCTTGCCTTGATGAACCTCGGTGCGACCAGAGCTAAGGTCTACCGTGATATCGTT
>JBKBVO010000219.1:0-3406 GCA_046289535.1 Deinococcales bacterium
AACTCACAACGCAAACTCGAGCCATGTTGGGTCACGACCCAAGGGCGGTCTTGGACATCCCCATGACGCGCATTTTGTTCTTTTTCGATATTGATTTTGAGTTGATATTCCTGCCCCAAGAAAACAAAAACCCCTTTTGGAATGCGATTACTCCAAGGCGCAAGTGTATAACTCGAGAACTTCGCACTACTCTGAGTCTTGAATAGTTCTGGCGGTGTGGGGCGCATGATATCTATCCAAATGCCATCTATTTTGGCTTGTAATTGTGTAAGGCTTGCACCCAAGTGTGGCAACAGGCTTAAACGCCAAAATTCGTTTTCGATGGTGGTTTGCACGTCGGCTATTCTATACCGCTTTTCCCTACGGGGTTTGTCTGGCTCAGTTCGAGTTTGCCATTTAGGGGCAGTTTTGCTGCCGCCACTTGCCTCGAGCCTTGCACAAACCTCAACGCTAATTCCGAATTGTTGCAATATTTGAGGCGTACTTTTGGCGCAGCAAAGTCGCGTGGGTGAGTTCGCCCACACCTTCGAGCACACTTGCATATTTGAGCCAGTTATAGGGGCTTTTGGGTCTTACCGCCAAGCGCTCAGAGAGCATCGCTTGCGCCAAAGCGAACTGTCCGCTGCGCAGCGCAGCTTCAATCAGGGTTTTTAAGACCACATCGCGTTGGGCGTGTGAGCCACCAAATTCATGGATGCGCCGCCGAATTGGATAGAGGAGCGTTACGACTTCGCTGTACCGCTCGCGCTCAAATGCCAAAATTGCTTTACAAACAGGTAGCCCGATATCTCTGGTCATGCGCTGGTTGTTTGCACTGCTTTGCTGTTCGAGGTACTTTTGGCGGCTCTCGAGTAAACTCTGGGCATGGTCAAACCAGCCTGCGCCAACCAAAGCCATCATCGCGTGCATATCATTAAAGGCATAAAATGCTGGCTCGAGGCGAGCCAGCCACTTTTGTGCAAGTTTGGTAAAACGCGCCTCTTCTCGGTGTCCCTCGAGTCGCAAGCGCCACAACAAAGCACTGGCATCGAGCAACTGCAGCGCCAAGCCGCCGTTTTGGTCGTTGAGCAGCACCGCATCAAAAATCTCTAAAACCCGCTTAAGGTCGCCGCTCTCGAGGGCAAAAAGCGCATAGTGCCACCAATTGTGAATGATAAAGTAATTGCCATCTGCCCAGTTGGCAGATTTTTGGTCGTAGTAATCTAATCCATCTGCAAAGCGTCCTGTTTCTTCAAACGTATGCCCTACGGCATGCAGCGCCCAGACATCTTTGGGGTTGCGTTCGACCGCTTCAAAGCCAAGTTCAAAAGCACGGTCGTGTTGATGGCACTCTTCTAAACCAAACGCCAGCATCCCCAGCACATTGGCATAATTGGGGTCGCTTTCACTCCACGCCGACAGCGTTAAAGCAGGGCGGTCGCGTAGCATCCTCGAGTTGCCTGTAAAAAAATCAATCTGATGACCCACTGCCAATGCCAAGAGGTCGCGTGGGTGCGCAATCAATACCTCCTCGAGCAATTGTCCTGCACCCCAAAAATCCCCGTTTAGCAGTTTTGTCGCTGCCGCTAGGTGCCCTTGTTCGCGTGGCAGATGCGATTGTGCCTGGGCATTTTCAAAAGCAATTTTGGCGGCTTGGGCATCCGTAGCTTCGGTTCCAAGCACGCCCAAATACGCCTTAAATGCCCAAGCCAGTGCGCTATTGGGGTCATGCTCGAGTGCACGGTCTATTTCTTGTGGCATCGAGCCACGAAAGTGCAAAAAACAATCCAGTGCATTCTCGAGGTGTTGCGTGGCTTCTTTGTTACCCGTTGTAGGATTACCGAGCGAATCAAGCATGGACTATTAAAGGCGATACCGTGCGTACACGTCAAGAACGAGATATGCAAATGTTTTCCAAAAACGCATCTAAAAAACCAGTAAACCTTGAAGTGCGAATCATATCATGCCGCAGAGGATAGGACGTTGTACTAAGCTCAGCCAAGATGCTCTTTTTTTCGCAACTTGACAAATTTTTTAGGTCTACCTAAAATAAATTTTAGGTATGAAGATTTCCCATATAGCACTCCTTTCGGGTTTTGCGCTGCTTGTTGTCTCGAGCGCAGCCGCCCAATCTAAGCCAAAAAAAGTCGTCGCCACCACTTTTACTATCCTCGCCGATATGGCGCGCAATGTTGCTGGCAACAAAGCGATCATCAATAGCATTACCCGAGTTGGAGCCGAGATTCACGGCTATAAGCCCACACCTTCGGATATCGCCAAAACCCAAAAAGCCAATTTGGTGCTTTATAACGGTCTTAATCTCGAGCGTTGGTTTGAGCGCTTTACACGCCAACTCAAAAATGTGCCTCGAGCACTGCTGACAGAAGGCATTACCCCTATCAATATCGCCGATGCCGATTACAAAGGTAAACCAAATCCACACGCGTGGATGTCACCAAAAAATGGTTTGGTGTATATTGAAAACATCCGCAAAGCCCTGGTACGAATCGACCCCGAAAACGCCAGTAGTTATAACGCCAACGCCAAAAGTTACGCTGCAAGTTTAAGTGCCATAGACCAAAAACTAAAGGCAAGGCTCTCGAGTTTGCCCACCAATGCTCGCGCGCTTGTAACTTGTGAAGGGGCTTTTTCGTATGCCGCTAGAGACTACGGTCTGCGCGAGTTTTATCTTTGGGCGGTCAATTCCGATGAACAGGGTACACCGCGCCAAATTCGCAACACCATAGATGTGGTGCGAAAAAATAAAATCCCTGCGGTATTTTGCGAAAGCACAGTCCAACCAGATACAATGCAGCAGGTCGCCAAAGAAGCAGGTTCACGTTTTGCAGGGCTGTTGTATGCAGATTCGCTTTCTGCAGCAAACGGACCGGTGCCAACCTATCTGCGCTTGCTCGAGCATTTTGCCGAAACCGTAACTAAGGGGCTGGGCAATGCAAGATGAGTTCGCACTTGAAGTCAGTGATGTTTCAGTGGCTTATAGCCAAGGGTTGCTTGCCTTGCGAAATGCAAACTTGCGCCTTGGGAGCAAAAGTATTTGTGGTTTAATCGGCTTGAATGGTTCGGGCAAAAGTACGTTGTTCAAAACAATCATGGGGTTTTTACAGCCGGTCTCGGGTAGCGTGCGCGTACTTGGGCGCTCGAGCCAAGAGGCGCAGCGTCAGGGTTTGGTTGCCTATGTGCCACAATCCGAAGAAGTGGACTGGAATTTTCCTGTGTCGGTTTTCGATGTGGTGTTGATGGGGCGCTATGGTCATATGAATCGTCTGCGTTTACCTAAAAAAACCGATCTCGAGATCGTGGCAAACAGTCTCGAGCGTGTTGGCATGAATAAATTTGCCAAGCGGCAGATTGGCGAACTGAGCGGCGGACAAAAAAAACGGGCGTTTTTAGCAAGGGCACTTGCTCA
>JBKBVO010000220.1:0-3400 GCA_046289535.1 Deinococcales bacterium
CGAGTCCAGCCAATTTGGAACCACGGGACGGATAACGTGCTCAATCAATTCGGAGCGAATTTGCTCTTGAGTGATATTCTGAGCATGCTGTGTAGAAATGACGACTGTCTCGAGTCCGATGGGCTTATCCCCATCATAAAGCAGAGTAACTTGGGACTTTCCATCTGGGCGCAAATAGCCAAGCACTCCGTTTTTTCGCACGGTCGCTAGTTGTCTCGAGATTCGGTGTGCCAACCAAATCGGAGTGGGCATGAGTTCAGGGGTCTCGTTGGTGGCAAAGCCAAACATCAAACCTTGGTCACCTGCGCCGCGTTCGCTACGCGGATCTCGGTCGCCGTTGCGCCATTCGTAAGACACATTTACACCACTTGCAATTTCTGGACTTTGCCCGGTAATGGTATTCAGAACAGCGGCATTGTCGGCATCAAAGCCCAGATCGGAACTGGTATAACCGACTTCGCGGATTGCCTGACGCACTACATTTTGGACATCCACAAACTCGGCATGGCTGGTAATTTCGCCTGCAACTAAAACAAGTCCTTTGGTCACGAGAGTTTCGCAGGCAACTCGAGATTTTGGGTCTTGAGCTAAAAAGGCATCGAGAATTGAGTCCGAGATGCGGTCAGATAACTTATCGGGATGCCCTTCGGTGACGGATTCCGAACTTACATAACGCTGCAACATATTGTCTCCAGAAAAAAAGAAATGCCGTAAAATCCCTAATTCCTAAAAGTACTTTCCCCTTTCTGGAAGGGAAAGAACCCTTCCTCATCGCTCCGAAGTAAACTCCGGCTGGCGGAAGCACCTGTTTTTTACAGGTTGCTGCAACGGTCTTAGCGCCAGAACGCTCGCGTTGCTCTGGATGAAGCTGGCGTGTATTGTTCTGGTTTCTTTTTGGTTTGTCAAGGAAAAAGGGCTTGGGTTAAACCCAAGCCCCAATACAAATGGTAAAATCAATCGTCACCAGCTAAAAGTGGTCGATTGCCCAACTTTGCTGCTACAGGATGAGGGTCACGCAAAGCCTCGAGAATAAATGGCGCAATTAAACCAACCAATAAACCCGCCACAACTGCAAGCAACACAATCGTAGCGCGGCTACCCTCAGGGCGAGTAGGAGCGAAAGCGGGGACAAGCACCTGAGCTAAGGTTTTGCTCGAGGCTTGTTCAATCGTCAGGTCGGTGAGTTTCTGACTGAGCACTTTGTATTGTTCGCGTGCAAGCTCGAGTGCCTGAGAAATGCGCGTGGACTCAAGCCCATTTTTGGCTACACTGGTTTTGAGTTTTTCGATGCGACCATCGAGTTCCTTGGCACGAGACTCGTACCCGGTCAAAGTCACCTTGAGCCGTTCTAGGTTCGAACTCAGGTCGTTGACCAGTGTACGCAAGCGTTGATATTCGGGGTTTGTGTTCTCCACAAGTGTTCGGGTAAGTACGGCTTCATCCACGCCACTCAAACGATTGAGCTGGGCGTTGATATTTTCGTAATTCGTTTGTGCATTTCGCACCTCGAGAGCAAGCGGCTCGGCATTCTTGTTCAGTGCAGCCAATCGCCTGCGGTCATTTTCGAGTTGTGCTTGGCGCTTGGTGGCTTCAGGCATAATTGCATCTCGTTCGGCGGTGAGCGACTCTATATTGGCTTGTAAACCAATGATGCTCTGTAAGAGTTGCTGATAGATTGGATTAATTTCTTGATTTTGCAGCTTTAGCCCCACCAAATCATTGAGTTTGGGATCCTTGGTTTGAATGGCAGCGCTTATCACAGGGTCACCAAGCAGCTCTCGCTCTAACGTGGTGATTCGTGGTTGGTTTTTAAGTTGTGCCCGAGCTTCATTCAACTGAGCAGTGAGCGTTTTGAGCGATGACGTAAACGATTGAAGCTTGGCGTTAATTTCAATAAGCCGCGATTCGTTTTGGGCAATACGACCACGCAACAGGGGTGCATCATTGGAAGAATTAAAAAGGCGCAATGCTTCGTTGGCATCAAGCATTTTTTGCTTGGCTTGTGCAACTTGTTGAGTCAATGTGCGGCGCACCTGTGCAAGGGTTTGACCATTTGTGGCAACGCCAAGCACCGCGGTGTTATCGGCAGTGATGTTCAGGGTCTGCGCCGCTCGAGCTAAATCGCTACTGCGCCGACTGAGTTCTCCTTGGGTTTGAAGAATTCCCTGTTTGGTTTGTGCAATCAGCGGCTCGAGTCCCGCACGCTCACTCGTGGCACTCGCGAGTTCTGCCTGTTCAAGCGCGAGGTTCGAGGTATCTGTAAAACCTTGATACTTTTTTTCAACAACAGCCAAATTTTCTCCGGCGCGACGAATTTCGCCCTCCAGGGCTTTGATCGAGTCACTCACTCGAGCCTGCGGCAGTAAATTTAAGGCGTTGCTGGTCTCACTTGCCCAAGCATTGGTCAGTTCTGCGGCAAGTCTGGGGTCTGGAGCACTGACCTCGAGTGTAACCAAAGAAGCATCTATGCTACCAAGGCGGTTGGCTTTGGGGAATTTCAGTTTCAGCTTTTTCTCGAGCTGGCTGACATCAAACCGCTCTACCCGCCAGCTCGTCGGGGCGGTATTCGAGCTGCGAATGAACTTGATGAGTTTATCAAGTATTGGTCTGGAGTATGCGACGGTTTCAATCTGGTCGGAAGTGAACGCCGAAGTGGTGTTGGTCTCGATTTTGTTCTCGAGTTTTGACTGCACTGGTGTGGTTTGTATCGTTAGGCTGGCTTCAGATTTGTATACAGGATCGGCAATCAAGTACGCGTATAGCGCGGCGAGGATTGCAAAACACACCGGAAAAACCAATACCACGGCAATATTGCGCCGCAGAATCAGATAGATATCGCGCAACGAAATTTCTTGTTCAGGTTGGTGGGGTTCGGACATAGTCTTTACTAGCTTAGCGCGCTTTCATGAGCTTTCTAAGAGTCTGATGGAAAAAAGTATGCGTACCTGGTTTAACATAGGAGAGATGAGCAAAGTTTTAATCACCGGTGGTAGCGGAAGAATGGGGCAAGTGCTTTTGCCGCAACTTAAATCTGAGGTCTTTGCACCCAAGAGCAGTGAGCTTGATATTTGTAATCTTCGCAGTGTCGAGCAAGCTTTCGGGGCTTGTCGTCCCGAGATTGTGCTGCATATGGCTGCCTATACCGATGTAGGCAAAGCCGAACTCGAGCGAGACAAATGTTGGGCGACGAATGTCGAAGGTACTCGAAACGTCGCTAGAGCTTGTGCAAAATGGGGTGCCAGATTGGTACACATCAGTACGGATTACGTGTTTGATGTCTAACGCGGTATGTACACAGAACATGACACCCCCAACCCAAGTAATTTTTATAGCCTCTCAAAAACTGTTGGCGAGGAGGCAGCACGGGCAGCGCCTGACAGTTTGATTGTGCGAACAAGTT
>JBKBVO010000221.1:0-3384 GCA_046289535.1 Deinococcales bacterium
CCACCCCCGACCAAAGCCCAATTGCGCAACAGCGCTCGAGCGCTGCGCGACGCACTGCCCGATATCTCGAGCGCTGTGTGCGAGCATTTGGCAGACTGGCTGCAGCAGCGCCGCCAATATACGGTGCTCGCCTATAAAGCTTTTGGTAGCGAGGTGTCGCTCGAGCCATTACCCGCACTCTTGCCTGAGATTCGCTTTTTGACCACTCGAGTCGGGGCAAAACACGCACTCACCTTGCACGAATTCGCAGCGGCAACAGTGCAAAACCGCTTTGGCATTCTCGAGCCGCCACCAGATGCACCGTGCATATCGACACAAGAAGTGGATGTGGTCCTGGTGCCGGGTCTGGCGTTCACTCGAGCTGGCGCGCGTTTGGGCTATGGTGCTGGGTTTTACGACCGCCTGCTGCCCCAGCTGCGCAGCGATTGCCTGCGCGTCGGAATCACCCAAAGCGCGCTGCTGCTGCCGTGGTTACCACTCGAGGCGCACGATCTACACATGCAGTTTTTAGCACTCGAGAACGGCGTGATTGTGTGTAATACGACAGTTGACTAAGGGTGGATTTAGGGCGCGGACACAAGTTCATTCACCGACCACCCATACGCTGCACTGGTAAGTATAAAACACCGAGTGCGCTTTAAGCCGCTCGTTGTGCCACAAAAATTTTGTCTAGCAGCGCCTCGAGCTTGGCGCGGTCAAAAATTCGCTTCCCCTCGAACAGTTGCCCGTTGTGTTCATGCAGGTGCCAGTGCCGCGCCCCGCCAAGCAGACGCAAACTGATGTGTTTGAGTGGTTCGTGAACAGGCGAGACACTTGCCAAAAACACCGGCTTGCCGTTTTCTAGCCCAAGAGACACGCTCTGCACTGTGGTTGGCAATGTGTAGTCGCGTTCCATACGATAAATATAGCCCGTGAAGTCCGACTCTTTATCGAAACGAATACCGTATCGCTTAGCATAGTCTTGCATCCACTCGAGAAGCTCGAGCCAAGCGGTGTAAATTTGCAGGTCTTGCTGTGCCATACACTTACTTTAACATGATTTCCAGGCTCACAAATGGCAGTATAGTTTGCTGGTTTTTTCGATATTAAACCACAATATCTTGTGATTGTACAATTCTCCACCTCGAGCAGCAGTGGTTTGGGCTGTTCGATTCAAAGCTTCGTGTGCTAGACTGCGTGTTATGGCAAGCCCCGAAGTCTCTACGCCTCCTTCTGCCAAACTAAAAACAGCACGCAAACGCAAAAGGGCAGCTGTGGTGGCAAAACCTATCCATACAGCCGATATCGAGGCAATTGGGCTGATTTTATTTGGTGTAGCGGTGGTCTTGGGTCTAACAGTTTTTGCGCCACCAAGTCTCAAACTTTTTAGTGCCTGGCAAAATACTTTGCGTGGCTTTTTAGGCTGGGGGATGTATTATTTACCATTTCCGTTTTTGGTTCTTGGGGGTTTATTACTTCTAAAACGCAACGTTGGTTTGGCGGCTCGAGTGCTACTTGGGGTCTTTGTCACGACCTTAGCGGGTTTATTGGGTACTGCGTTTTTTGACCCCAAGCTAGCGGGTAGTCTGGCTGTTGGTTTTGTAGCTCCAATGAAGGTGGTTACACCATTGGCGATTTTACTGATTGCTTTTTTGGGGACTCTAGGCTTAGAAATTGCGCTTGGCTGGCAACGCACCCGCATTGCACGGGCGGCAGCTCGAGTGACCAGTCTAGGGATGCTTAGCGCAGCCAGCGCGACCAGCGCAGCAGCAAAGCGCGCCAAAAAAGCGACTGACCGTTTGGCACTGCAAATCGCAGCGCGACGTGGGTTTGATTCTGCCAGTCGCGATATTGCCGAACTTGAGAAACTCTATGTGGGTGCCAGCGATTTAACAAGCTGGCAGCGTGAAATTGAACGAAGTAGCGATGCCATCAACGAAGCCGACGAAGCCCGTTTGATGACCCTGCGTGATGAAGCCTCCGAGTACCGTTCACGAGTAGCGGCATTTACTCAAGCCAAAGGCAAGGAGCTTGCCGAAGCTCTGCAACTCGAGAACGTTGGAGTAGATGCATTGCTCACCGAAGCGCGCAAACAACTGCAAAGTCCTATCCTGAGCCAAAACCCCAGCGCCAAGGCGCTTGAGTCTGTGCGCCGTGCCTTGCAACTCGAGTGCAAAGCGCTCGAGGAAACCGAACGCAAACTACTGCGTGAACGCGATACCGCCAGCCGCAGCCTTGTGGGTAGCTTGCGCCCCTTTGATTTACGCCTCGAACTCGAGCGCCACAATGAACGCTTGGAGCGCAATAAACAGCTTCGCCTCAAGTGTGAGCACCTGCTCACCCGTGTTGCACCGCTTGCTGGTTGGGCAGAATTTGTAGCGCGGCTCGAGCAGCGCCCTGAACCCGAGGTACTGGCATTCATGGGCAACTTAGAAAGCAGCCTGAAGAATGCAGGAGCCGATGTATTGCCTGAATTGCCCAATTGGGCAACCGATTTGGATACGCTTGAACGCCGTTTGTTATTGCAGACACACACACAAGTTGCCACTCCTCAAGCCGAGCCAATTGTGCAACAGGAAGTAATTTACAACGCTGTTTTTGACCTCGAGTACCCCAATGGCAACCATATTTCTGGCGAGGATGCAGCGCAACTGATGAGTGGGCTAGAGACAGTTGATATTGGAATAAACAGCGAGGACGACGATGCCGCACCCTGGGTTTCCCCTGCCGAACACAGCGCGCAAAAAATGCAAGGTGCCGAACAGTTGCGCCTAGAACGCGCTGCAACACTCGAGCGCAACACTGAGCGCCAATTTACCGCTGCCTCTGGTCTTGCCCCAGGGATTGCCGATAGCGGTGTTGGCGAGCGCTTGCGCTTTGACCCGAGCAAAGCCGTTGGGGCAATCCCGATTCAAGTTCCAAGCACTGCTTTTTTGGACCCAATCCAGGTCTCGGGCATAGATATGGTCGCATTCGATCGTGCTGCACGAGAACGCGGTGCAATACTCGATGAGACTTTTAAGAATTTTCATGTCAATGCTAGGGTTTTAAATTTTGCTCGAGGTCCGACAGTAACCCGCTTTGAAGTTGAACCAGCGCCCGGCGAAAAAATTGCACGAATCGCTAGCCTACAAAACGATATTGCAAGGGTTCTGGCAGTGGGTGGTATCCGTATCGAAGCGCCTGTGCCGGGCAAGAGCGTCGTTGGTATCGAAGTCCCGAATATCGAGCGCGAACCGATCACCTTTCGCACAGGTATCGAGAGTAAAAGTTTTGCTTCTGGTAAACAAAAACTGCCACTTTTATTGGGCAAATCCATAGATGGCGAGATGGTTGTGGATGATCTCGCAAGAATGCCGCACCTTTTGATCGCGGGTAGCACGGGTTCGGGTAAATCGGTGTGTG
>JBKBVO010000222.1:0-3361 GCA_046289535.1 Deinococcales bacterium
GAGTCTGGCAGCGGCGATACCGACGATACTTATTTGGTCGTACTACTCGGCACAATGCTGCACGACATTGGCAATCAGGTGCATCGCACTGGGCATGAGGCGCACGGTGTCGCGCTTGCGATACCTCTGCTCGAGCGCGTGCTCGGGCAAGTCTACCCAAACGAAATCGAAAAACGTACCAAGCTGCGTTCTTTTATTTTGCACAGCATCAATTGTCACGACCTCGCACCTGCGCCGCTCACACTCGAGGGTGGTATTACGGCGGTTGCCGATGGTACCGATATCACCAAAGGTCGGGGACGCAAAGCCTTTGCTTTGGGCAAAATAGACATTCACAGTGTTTCGGCGCTTTCGATTGAACAAGTCACGATCGCACGCGGTCAAGACAAGCCCATCGAAATTCGGGTTCGCATGACCAATAGCGCAGGCATTTTTCAGATCGAAGAAACGCTCGCCAAAAAAGTCATCAATACCCCTCTGCGTCAATATGTTGATATAATCGCTTCTGCACTCGAGAACACTTCCTTTGATGAACGAATTATCGAAACTGTACATCTCGAGGGCAAGGGGTTTGTAAAACCAGAAAGTAGGAAATAGATGGTGGCTGAAGCAGGTGGGTTTTCGTGGGATGGCTTACTCAAGATTATTATTGCTGATATCGTTTTGTCGGGCGATAACGCTGTGGTGATTGGTTTGGCGGTGGCGACATTACCTTTAGCTTTGCGAAAGCAGGCGATTTTGCTAGGTACTGTTGGTGCAATTGGACTGCGAATTATTTTTACTCTGATTGGTGCGGTTTTGCTTGGTATCCCGCTTTTGGGTGCTCTGGGTGGTTTGACTTTGCTGTGGGTGGGTTGGAAGTTACTTGCCCAAGAAGAATCACACGAAGAAAGCGCAAGCCCGAGCGGCAGTTATTGGGATGCCATTCGCACAATCATTATTGCAGACGCGGTGATGAGCCTTGACAATGCCTTGGCGGTTGCAGGTGCAGCGCATGGCGACTTTTTCTTGTTGATGTTAGGTCTAGGGCTTTCGATTCCTTTACTCATGGTTGGTTCTAATGCTGTTTCTGGATTATTTAACCGTTATCCGTGGTTGGTGTATATCGGTGCGGGCTTGATTGCTTGGGTTGCCGCCGATTTAATCCATGAAGATAAATTTCTACACAATGTCTTGCCTGTGCTCCATTCTGAACCGAGTTTGTGGGTCATGCGCTTGTTGGCTGTAGCAGGTGTGTTATTCTTTGGTTTGCGCTCAAAACAGCTTCGAGCCGACGCTGTATCCGCAAAAAGCGCCTAAATCGTCGGGCAGCCTTGTGCCATTATTTAGAGGATTTATGAGTGAAAAAGTACGTTTGACACGAGCTGGTTATAATTCACTAAAAGCCGAACTCGAGCGCCTGAGCACCACCGGGCGCGATGAGATTCGCAATTTCATGAATGATGTCATGGAAGAGGGTGATTTGTCCGAAAACTCTGGCTACGACGATGCGCGCCAAAAAATGGGTCTGCTCGAGACGCGCATTTTTGAGTTGGAAAACATCATCGCTAAAGCCGAAATTGTCGCTGATGGCGGCAATAAGGTCGGTTTGGGCGCAACCGTGAAAATTCAAATGGGTACAATTGAGCGCGAGTTTCTTATTGTTTCTACACACGAAGCTGATCCACAGCAAAATAAAATTTCTGACATTTCAGATATGGGCGCAGCACTGATGGATAAAAGTGTTGGTGAAAAGGTCAGTGTCAGGGGACGCGAAGTGGTGATTCTCGAGGTACGGTTTTAATTAACGCAACTGTTCGAGTGGCAAAACACTCACAAAGCGCCAGCTAAAACCGCCGTTGCCATAGCTGACTTCAAACCCAAACGAGACTGGCACATAGTAGTTCAAAATCCCATCGGCTAGTAGTCGCACTCCCACCACACTACTGCTCGAGAAGAGCAGAAACGGCTGTAGCGTGAGGCGCTCGAGCGAAATAAAACCATCCTCGGAGCGCAGGTGCAACCTGAAAGAAAATTGGGTTTGCAGTCCTGCACTGAGCGTGGCTTGGCTCGAGAAGTCGCCGCGCAGCTCAAGATTGAGTGCCAGCGGCAATTTTGCTGTTGTGTCCGCTAGCAGCAAAATTGCACTGTAACCACTCGAGGAAAGTGAACCAGAGATACTCCAGCCGTACTCTGGATAGCCCCAATCGTCGGAAAATAGCGCCCCCAAAGAACTGTACAGCGCCACAAACCCCGCACCATTGACCAGCCCTACACTGGGGCGCACCGTGTAACTCACCCGCCCCGTGTACACAGATTCGCCGCGACCAACAAAAGGTATTGCCAAACGCAGCCTGTAACTGCTCGAGTCCAGCGCTGCTGCAAAATCGAGGCTCCACTCGAGACTGGGCGCAAAACGAGCATTGAGGTTTGCACCCCAGCCCTCTAGACCATAGCCGCCAGCGAGTTGCCACGAAAAAATCCCTGCGGGGTCTGCACCTACGATGGTTGCCCCTATGCCCGTGCTGGTGGCTGGGTACCAAAACACGGGTACGGGAAGCGGCACATATGCTTCAATGCTGTATTCAAGCCCACTCAGACCATCGAGCGCAAGGGGTTCTTGCATTGTTAGCGTTATGGGCATGGCGAGACGTGGTGCAACAAGCCGCGTCTCAAAACCCGAAGCGGTGTAGCTCGAGAAACTTAAACGCCCATCTGGGGCTAAACTGCTGATATACGCCCCACCACTTGCAGCCGTGAGTTGCGAAATTTCTTTTTTGCCAAGTTCAAGTTGATACAACTGCGCGCTGCCAGTGCGGTCACTCGAGAAGACCAAGGTATTGCCGCGCCATATGGGAAATTGGTCTTGGGCAGGGTCTGAAGTCAAGAACTCAAGTTTTCCATCCCAAAGGGCAATGTCTAAAAATCCGCCTGGTCTCCAAACCGTGAACGCAAGCTGTCTGCCTTTTGGCGCAAGATGAAACAGATGCCAGCCCTGTGGGGCAGCGTAGACGAGTTCGTTCAATTGACCGCAAATTCTGCGAATACTCGACTCGAGCAGTATATCTTCGATATAGAGCACGCAACGCCCATCAAAAATGGCATCGCGCGCGCGCGCGTTTGTGGTGAGTTGCTCTTCGTGTCCGTTTTCGAGCCTAAAAACTTCGCCGTAAACCGTTGCGCCCCGCACCACATTTCTCGAGTAAACCAAGGCATTGCCATCCCAAGACAAACGGCTTGGGCGCGATGGTAAAACAATTGGCGTACGCCCATCTGAAAAGCGCAGCGTAGTGCCGCTCATGTAGGCATAAACCCCAGCGCTGTTCCAAGCGGGTGCGCCACTGCCAAGGTGTAGGGTTTGCCCAGGCTCGAGTCCAGTTTT
>JBKBVO010000029.1:0-5704 GCA_046289535.1 Deinococcales bacterium
GGCGAGTTAAGTAAGGTGTGGCAAAAGTGTTATCGGTCACGGACAATGCGCCAATTGTTTTGGCGGTTTGGGCAATTTGACTTAGATCTAAAATCCGCAGATTAGGGTTCATTGGGCTTTCGACATAAATCATTTTCGTTTTGGAGCTGACCTTAGCAGCAAGGTCTTGTTCGTTGTGTGCCTCGAGCACATGAAAACCCAAGCGCACAAGCGTATCCACAAAGAAGCCTTCGGTTCCGCCATACAGCGGTCCGATATATGCAATTTCGTCGCCTGGGTTTAGCACAGTCACGCACAATGCACTGATTGCTGCCATACCCGAAGCAAAACAGAGTGCATCTTCGGCACTTTCCAAATTCGCCAACTTCAACTCGAGTGAACGCACTGTAGGATTGGTCAAACGGCTATAGATAAACCCTGATTCTTCACCCGCAAAAAGCCTCGCACCACGCTCAAAGTCTCCCAATGCAAAGGTGCTGGTTTGAAAGATGGGCATCGCGTGGGCGTTGTGTTGGGTATCGGGCAAATGCCCAGCGTGAACCGCTCGAGTACGAAAGTCGTTCATGGTCAGAAAGCATACAACAAACAAGCGTTCGTTTATTTATAAAAACGACCTGTAGCCAGCAATACTCGAGTCAAAAAGTCCGCTACAGCCATCTGCTGACTGATTATCTCCTTTGCACCCTTGCACCAAGGTATTGTGAAAAATGTACAATCTCGAGGATATTCATTAGCCTATTCAATTATCAGCTTCCGCACCTCACGCTGCGCAGGGTTTAACCCCATTGGGGAGGGAGCGAGTGAAAACAAACATCATTTACAAGCGCAAAGACTTTGAGCGAATCGGTCAAAAAGTAAAAAGTATTCAGTGAACAGTGCGCTTATAGCCAAAAAGTCATTTAATTGACATCCGTTTAACGCAATTTTTGGCTAAAATAGCCTATGGCTCGAGTCGTAGCACTGCTGACAGCACTCTGGCTGCTGTGTGCGGCTGCCCAAGCCGATTCCGCAGAAGGCACTGTGCATTTGCCTGGTGCGTTTGCCGAAGTTGGCTGGGCAGGCAAAATCAGTGTGCCAAGCTGGGTCGAGTTTCGACTCGTGGCAACGGGGGCAAACAGTTACAAGGCTATGCTTGAGACCAGCGAAGGAAAAGTGCTTGAGGGGCTAACCCCCATTCGCGCCACGCTCGAGCTACCCGAAGGTGCAGGAGTCCGCGCGACTCGAGTTTTGGTGCCACTCACCAGCACACGCACTATCAAGATTACACTCAGCAGTGCGAGCAGTAGTGCATCTGGGCGATTTGAGCCAAGCCCTGAGCGGCTTGAGCTGGATGGTACCCGTCTCCCTCCAGACCCTTCGCTTTATTTGGCAGGACAACAAATTTTTGGTCAACTCGAGCCAGAAAATGCACTACCCGCTTTGGCAGGAGGCGCGGTACTCGAGCAAGCACCACCAGGACTGGTCAAAGGCAAATGGGGTTTAGGCGCTGTCGCGACTCCACATACCGCACTGCGCTTACTCGAGGTGCTGCCGAAGTACGCGCCACCAGTGCTGGTACCTGAACGTCGGCACACACTGTTGGGATTCTGGAGTGTTGGGGTTTTTGTAGTTCTGTTGGGTTTATATAGTCTTAAACGCCACGATTGGCGCTATACCGTGGGCTTGGCATTTTGTAGCGCTATTTTAGCGGCGCTTGGTGTATGGGCAAATCAGCCCAATGCGCCATTTAACGAAAAACGCCAAACTGTGCTGATTGGCGCAAATGGATGGGGTACAAGGTGGGAAATTTTAACCAGATTTTCTTTGCGTTCAGATTGGAAACTACCGCCCAGTGCGATGCTGCTGGGGTCTAATCGCCTTATCGAGCGCGATTACACCACCACCTATAGCCTATTAAAACTCGCGGGTTGGCAAAAAATCAGTTATGTACTGCCCCCAAAAGCCAGTCGTGTTCCAGTTCGCTTGGAAAAAGGCAAACTCTACAACGAATCTGGCTCTCCACTCGAGAAAATTTTTGTTCGTGGGTATGGCAGACAAGAACCACTTGCAAGTCAAGCCAGCCGACAAATCCAAGCCAAAGTCTATGAGACTCTGCCTTGGGATGAGTACCTGGACCTATTACAAGTCTTGCCAACTGGTACAGTATTGGCACAACAAAACGGCAACCTGCTGGTCGCATTGGAAAGTCAACCATGAATCAACTTCTGCGCGAAGAACTGCCCTATCAGACACTCTGTGTATTTCTTGCACTCGAGATTTTGGTGTTGGCAGCACTTTCGCCGCGCACCACAGGGGTCGAGCCTGTGGGCTTTCACGCCTTGGGTTGTCTGCGTTTGTGCGCTTTAACTTTTTTGGGTTCGTTGCTCTATGCCCATCCGCCACGCCATGCCCTCACAGCACTGACACTATGGGGCATTATTCTAGCACCGCCCGAGTTGTGGGCATTTGCACTCGAAGCACGCGATGGGATTCCGCCCACTCTGATTACAAGTGTGTTGTGTGGTTTTGGAGCATATGGTTTTGCCAGAATTTTCCCCAATTTTGCACAGATTTTTCCGGCTTTGGGGGTACTCGTGTTGTTTGTCAATGGTTTTATGCCTAGTTTGTATTCAGTGCCAATGCTGGTACTCTTTGGCTCGAGTACACTGTTCTTGTTTTGGCAGTTTTTTGCCGTAAAAGAGACCTATGCTTAAACTTCCTTTGTGGTCTTCTCCCCTTCCCACCTGGTGGCAACACCCCATTCTAAGTTTGCATCGTGCGTGGCTCACTCGCCGCGTGTTGCAAGTAAAAACTCGGGCGGTGTTAGTTGTGCTAGCTGTGCTGCTGCTTGTCGTTTGGGTATTGAGTGTTTCGCCAGTTTGGCTGTGTTTGGCGCTCATCGGAGCCTTTTTCCCGAATCCAAAAGCCAGCCAAACCTTACTCGAGGTCGAAGCCAGTGCAGGTGCTGCTTACACCACAGCGCTTACCGCACCCGAAGACCAACATGGATTTAAGCAACGCCTTGAATCCATGGCACTAGCTGCCCAAAAAACCGCCGAGCTACCACCATTGCCTGTGCTCGAGGTTTTAGGCATGGCAATTTTGCTCAGTTTGCTTTTGGTACTCCCACCTCGAGTCGAGAATAACGCACTTACAGACGATAGCCAAACGGTCAGCCGAGAATCGTTGGTGCGCGATAATCCAACAGCCTCCAATGCCAACAACGCCGAGCCGGTCATTGATGCACCATCTCGAGATGCACCGCCTGCTGGGGCAGATGCCTCCCCAGGGCAAGCTGCTTCGGGGGGGAGCCTCGCAGAAGAAAATCTGGGCAAGCTCAAACCAGGAGGCGGGTCTGCCACAGAAGACCCCCAAGCCCTCAGCCGTGAATTTATGGAAGCGCTCGAGCGTGGGGCTATACGCGACCGTGACTCTAACACGGCAAACGACAAAATCGACAAAATCGAAGATGCCAACCCACCCCAAGCAGCCCAATCTGGCAGCTTGAAAGGGAGCCAAGACGGTCAAAATAGTGGCGCAAATGGACAAGG
The DNA here is from genome assembly GCA_046289535.1 of Deinococcales bacterium. Classification (GTDB taxonomy): domain Bacteria; phylum Deinococcota; class Deinococci; order Deinococcales; family JAAFIG01; genus JAAFIG01. The sequence goes on from JBKBVO010000029.1 coordinate 3,531, forward strand.
ACGTGAAAACCAAAATCAAGGCAACAATCAAAATGGGCAAGGCAACGGGCAAAATAACGAACAGAATGGGCAAAATAGTCAACCCAACAGCGCTCAAGGACAAGATGGGAACGGTCAATCTGGGCAAAATGGCTCGAGCACACAGGGGCAGGCGGGGGCAACCCAAAATGACAATGGCTCGCAAAATAATGCAAACCGTGACCCACGCGGTAACAACCTAGACCGAGGCGAAAACTACGAGGGCTTTGACCCAAGAAATGCTGGAAGCAACAACCCCAACCGCACCGCGACCCCGGGCAAAGGCGCAAACCGTGCCGCAGGAGATGGCGTAGCGGCAAATCGCAAAGATGGACAAGGCAAACTCGAGTACCTTCAAGGTGCGCCTAAAGGCAACCAAGTGCGCTCGGGGGCACTGCAACTGCCCGGAGACCCTAAGAATGGTTTTACCAGCCCGCAAAACAGCGCTGCTTATCGCCGTGCTGCCGAATCAGCAGTACTTGATCCGCGCTTGCCACCGGAGTACCAAGAATTGCTTAGGAATTATTATCGGTGAGTTATGGAATTTAATCTTCAAAACGCCTGCGCTATCCTCGAGCGAACGCCAGCCACGCTAAAGACTCTTTTACACGATCTCGAGCATGAATGGACTTCCCCCAATGAGGGTGGGGAAAGTTTTAGCCCCTTTGATGTGGTTGGGCATTTAATAGATGCCGAAGAAGAAAATTGGCTGCCTCGAATCTCGCTGCTTCTTCACTCCAAAAACTCGACATTCCCACCATTTGACCGCTTTCGCCACAAGCAGCGCAACATTGGGCGGAGCATCAACGAATTACTCGAAGAGTTTAGTGTATGTCGGGCAGAAAGCCTACAGAAACTACATCTGCTCGAGATTATCCCAAATCTTGATCGTACTGCATTACACCCCGCACTTGGAAAAGTAACGTTACGTCAGTTGCTCTCGACTTGGGTAGTACACGATTTAGGACATATCGCGCAAATAACACGAGTCATGGCTAAACAATACAAGCATGAGGTTGGGGCTTGGGCAGAATATCTACCAATATTATCTGACCGAGAAGCAAAGCAATAAATTAACAAAGTTCACTCAAGCCAATGCCAATCTTGGCAATGTGGTTATTGACTCGAGCGGAATTCCATTAGGTCAGTTTCCTTGGCTTGGTTTTTTGTAAGTATTGGTCAATCATCACCGCAGCGATATTGCCACTTCCGACGGCAATACTGACCTGTTGGGTTTGCGGCTGAACATCCCCCGCAGCCCAAACGCCTTCAAACCAATCACCATCAGGCTTACCACTCAATTTGGTCTGTCCTCGCCAGCCCGTCTTAATATGCCCACGCTCGGTGATTTCTAACCCCAAATCAAGCGCCAACTTGTTGCGCGGAAATTTTGGGCTAGAAATATAAAAACCGTCTGCTGTAACTCGAGTTTGGTCTTCTAAAATCAGTGCACTAATTTGCCCACGCGAACCTTCAATGCTCGAGATTTTTCCGACAGTTATTTCCATTTTGTGCTGGAGTCGTTTATCTTCGTATTCAGCACGAATTTCTGTGCCGCCCGTTAAAAGCAAACGGACACTGGCTGCAAACTCGAGCAACGGCAAGGCTTCGGCAACGGCGCTGGTCGCACTACCCACACCAATCACCACAATGTGCTTGCCTAGGAGTTCGGGGCTTTCGCAGTCTGGGCAGTAATAAGTATTACCTTTAGCGGCATACTTTAAAAACGGCTCGTAATCGCCACCCACAAGCGGGTGATAACGCGCCACACCGGTTGCTAAAAGCAAAGTCTGGGCTTGGTAGGTCGCGCCACTCTCGAGTTGCACGCTAAAATCTCCCGCTTGCCCAGAAACACCCGTCACATTACCGCGCTCAAGTTTTGCTCCAGCAGCAAGGGCTTGTTTTTCCATACGCTTGATAATCTCCACACCGCGTTCCCGCTCAAAACCGGGCACGTTATAAAGCGGGGTTAAGGTAAATGGCAAAGGTCCAGTCCGGCGGTCTATCAAAAGCACAGAGCGCTGATGAAAAGCCAAATGCAGCGCAGCACTCAAACCAGCCGGTCCCGCTCCGATGATGATGGTATCGTAGATCATAAGAAAAATACGCACAGCCTAGCACATTCGTTCAAACCCATAACGATTTGAATGATCGTC
>JBKBVO010000029.1:5714-16291 GCA_046289535.1 Deinococcales bacterium
CCGAAGACATTTGAATAGCAAACCTTGACATTTGGAAACATTTCCGATTATGCTATTGAAACCGGTTACAATAACAAAAAAATCAAGGAGTTTACTCCATGGCGAAAGTCACAATTCAAGAAGTCGCACGCAACGCTGGCGTTTCCAAAGGAACGATTTCTCGAGTCCTTAACAGCCGTGAAGGCGTAAATCCTGAAACTCGAGCCTTGGTCTTAGGTGTCATGGAACGCTTGGGTTATGTCCCCGACCCACAGGCACGACAACTCGCAAGACGCGGTCGTCATGTAATCGGTTTAGCACTCGATTCCGATGAGCGACGTGGGAGCACATACTACGGCATTCTGCGCGATGCCTTGGAGGAGCGGTTCTCGAACGAAGGCTACAGCACGCGTGTTTTGCGAGAAAATCACATTGCAACAGATTTGGATGGAGTGATTTTACTTGGGGTACATCTCGATGATCCACGCCCCAATCAGCTCACACAGCTCAAAATCCCGTTTGCAATGGTTGGGCGCTCGCTCGAGCAGCAGTCTTGGGTAGATATAGACAACCATGGCGGGTTAGCAGCGGCAACAAAACACCTGATCAATCTCGGGCACAAAAATATCGCCTATTTGGGCGGTGCACACACGGGACAAGCCAGTATTCAGCGACTCGAGGGGTACCGTTCGGAAATCACAAAAGCAGGCTTGGAAATCAGAAAAAATCTTTTTTGGGACGGCGATTTCAGCGAGCTTGGGGGCTACCGTGCAGTGCGGCGTGCTCTAGAGGCAAAGCTCGAATTTAGTGCCATTGCTGCCGCTTCAGATGAAATGGCGATTGGCGCAATCTCTGCACTCGAAGACGCAGGGTTGAGGGTTCCTTGGGATGTCTCGGTAACAGGATTCGACGACCTTCCTATTGCCAGCAAAATGAAGCTCACCTCAGTGCGACAGCCCATTTTTGAAGTCGGAATAAGAGCCGCCGAGTTGTTGCTCGAGCGCATGGGCGGTAAGGCTGCAACATCGGATTTAATCTCTACGACATTGCAAGTGCGCCAAAGTACCGCAGCACTGCTGATTTAATTTGTTGAATTTCGGTCAAAAGCCCTCTCGTTCGTATTTTTTTCACTTGGAGGAACTATGAAAAAACGTATGTTGGTCGGTTTAGCAGTATCAGCTGTAGCAGTTTTGACAGCCAGTTTAGTGCAGGGTCAAAGCAATACCATCACCATTGGTGGTTATGATGGGGCGACTGACACCGCAATCGTTTCGGAACTTATTGCAAAATTTGTCAAACCCAAACTCGCTGCTGACGGCGTTGATGTAAAATACGTTCCAACTGCCGAATTCGGTAAAGCTATTGTCACGCAGCTATCGGGCGGCACAGCCCCAGACCTGTTCTATCTCGAGGATTTTGCTGCCAAGGGGCTCATTAGCAGTGGCAAGATTTTGCCATTGAACGGCTTGGTGAACACCAAGGATTTCTTGCCTAGTCTGAATAATGTTTTCAGTCAAAGTGGCAAGCAATACGGGATTGCCAAAGATTTCAATACTTTAGTGCTGTACTACAACAAAGATCTCTTTGACCAAGCCAAAGTTGCTTACCCGGACGACAACGATACTTGGAACGACTTTGCCACCAAGACTGCTGCTGTGCAAAAGGCTCTTGGCAACGGATTCTATGGCACTTGCTTCCCAGCAGAGTATTCTCGCTTCGGCGCATTTGCCGCGAGCACTGGCTGGAAGCCGATTCAAGCAGGGCGCACTGTATTCGAGAGCAACTTTAAGCGTGCTTTCAAGTTTTACACCGACCTTGTGAAGAGCGGCACTGCCATCAAGCCAAGCAAAATCAGTGCAGGCTGGGGCGGCGACTGCATCAAGAGTGGCAAAGTAGCTACAGCATTTGAAGGCGGTTGGGCATTGGGTTTCCTGCGTGACCAAGCCCCAAACCTCAAGTATGGCACAACCTTGCTGCCGCGTGACCCTGTAAGCGGTAAGCGCGGTAATTTAATTTACACCGTAGCTTGGGCAGTCAATGCAGGTGTCAAGAACCGCCCAGCAGCCATTAAAGTCCTAAATGCACTGACCAGCGTCGAAGCACAGCAATTTATCCTGCGCTCGGGTCTGGCATTGCCAAGCCGTGTCTCCTTACAAGACGATCCATACCTCAAGGGAACAGGCGTGGAAAACGTTGCCTTCCGCAACGTCTTTATAGGTGCTTCGCAAGGCAATGCTGTGCCATTTGCTCCTGATAGGTTTGGTGGTGACTGGTTTAGCGGTATAGATGAAGCCTTGAATGCAGTGATGGAAGGCAATAAAACTGTTGAGCAAGCACTCAAGGATGCACAAGCTCGAGTCAACAAGGTCATGGGCAGGTAAAACTACATCCCTCGAGAAGGATTCAAGACTCCCCACATCACCCTTCAAGGGAGAACAGGGTGGTGTGGGGTAGGAGGTTTATGAAAGCGAATGCTCGAGAAGGTCTGACCGCCTTTTGGTTTTTGTTACCATTTTTAATTGGCATCTTGGTATTTTTTGCGTTTGCCTTTCTCAGAACAGTGTATTTTTCCTTTACCAACTATAACCTCTTTCAGCAAAATGATTTTGTTGGAGTCAAAAATTTTATTGATGTACCGCGTGATTCGCTTTTTTTGAGCGCACTTATAAACACCTTCAGCTTTGCCATTTTGACAACTGTTATCCAGACCATTGGAGCTTTACTTTTGGCAATTGTGATGAACCAACAACTGCGCGGCTTGGGATTTTTTCGCACGGCTTATTATTTTCCAAGCATTGCCTCAAGCGCGGTGACCACGCTGATTTTTTTGTGGCTGTTTCGTCCTACAGGATTGATTTCCTACATCAGCACCACTATAGCCAACTTTTTGCCTCTGTTAGGGGTGATGGTGCTTATCGCAGGAATTGTTCAGTTTGTGCAGTTCAGAATTGAGAAAGCACGCAGATTACCTACAACGCTATTTGATCCTGCATTACTGCTCGTTTCTATCATGGTAGCAATCGTGGGTGGGTTTGCGCTCAATGCTTTAGGTATCGTGCGTATTGGCAATGCCCAATCTGTACCACTTGATTGGCTCTCGAGGTCAGACAAGTTCCTTGGTTTTATCCCCTATCCAATGCTGATGATCATCATCATGAACAGTTTTACCACTATTCCTACACTAATGCTCACTTTCCTGGCGGGCTTGCAGGGCATCAGTAAAAGTATGTATGAAGCGGCTGCAATTGACGGCGCAAATTCTTGGCAACAAACGCTCTATGTGACAGTGCCTATCCTGCGCCCTGTGACCTTCTATGTGATTTCGGTGGGAATTATTGGCACACTGCAAATGTTTGACCAAGCTGCCATTTTAGGTGGAGCAGCTCCACTCGAGAGTGTGATTACACTTGCGTATTACGTTTATAACAATGTCTTTCGAGGTGGCGCAGAGCCACAAATCGGTATGGCTTCGGCAGCAGCAATCATCCTTGCTTTTATCACTTTAGGTGCATTGCAACTGCAACGCCGCTTCTTTGTATCGGATAAGGGGGCTTAAACCATGACCGCCGAAACCATTCGCAACACCGCTCGAGTTGGTGGCATAGAGGTACCGCAGTCTTGGGTTACACGCAGGCGCGTCTCCTTTGCTATTTTAGTCTATGGTCTGCTGATATTTTTTGCAGTTTTATTTATGGGTCCGCTTCTAATGGCAGCCCTCTCGAGCCTGAAAACCGATGCGCTCGAGACACCCCCACGCATTTTGTTTGAGCAACTCAGCCCACGCAATTGGGGCGCAGCGTGGACACTGGGACAGCAGTCAAGCGGTAATCCTTGGATTGGCGGAGCGCGTCCAGGTGCGGATATTCCGTTTTATGCCACCTATCTGGTTCCCAACAGCGTTTTAGGCGACGCGCAACCCAAAGACCTGTTGGTCAATATCCCACGTTTGCGTCCTGGAGCAGGCGCGGCAGCGCTCGGAAACTTTCACTATGCTTCGGATTATGTTTTTGTTAAAGACCTCAGAATTGCTAAAACCGAAGCCGCCACCATGCGTGATGGCAAAGCCGCCACCCGAGTGCGCTACGAATGGCGGCTCGAATACCCCAAAGACGCAAAAAACGTAGACGACCCAAACCTGCCTGCACCAGAAATCAAAGTCACACCCATGACCCTCGAGGCAGAGCGCGGCTATATTTTCGAGAGTGCAACACTTTCACCTTCACGACTCGAGAACCCACAAGCCGCCACCGCCGAAATACCCTACGAGTACGCCAAAATCCAGAGTTTTGTCAATGTCAGTACGGGGATGCTCACCTATATTTTCCGCAATTACTTTCGGATTTTTGAGGATGCACGTTCGCAAACAACAGGACAAAGCCTATTTTTGATTTGGATTTCAAACTCGTTTTTGGTGGTTTTTCTAAAAACCATTGTTACGCTCTTTATCGCCTCAATGGCGGGTTATGCCATTGCACGGCTCGAGTTTCCAGGCAAGGGGCTGCTTTTTGTTTTAACCCTATTTATCATGACCGTACCCAGCCAAGTGACGTTCATCAGTAATTACTTGGTCTTAAAAGAACTGGGTTTATTAAATTCGATTTGGGGCTTAACCATTTCGGGGATTGTTGTGGCAGGGCAAGTTTTCTTCATGAAACAGTTTTTCGAGACCCTGCCCAAAGAACTCGAAGAAGCAGCAAAAATTGATGGAGCAACCCCTTTCCAGACTTTTTGGCGTGTAATACTACCTGTAACCGGTCCAGCACTTGGCGCGCTGACCATCACCAGCGCTCAGGGGGCTTGGAACGAATACTTCTGGGCACTGATTGTCTTACAACAGCCACAAGATGCGTTTACCCTACCAATTGGCTTAAATAGCTTCAACCGCTTGTATGGCAACGCTGGTGACCAAGGACTTATTTTAGCTGGTGCGATTGTTTCGGCAATTCCAGTGATTATTTTGTTTGCGGTGTTCCAGCGTTATTTTGTGTCAAATGCTGCCTCGAGTGGTGGCAAAGAGTGAATTAGCCTCACGCCATACAAGCAAGGTAGCCGAATCAGACCTTGTGCTTCTCATCACCAGTTCAGGTACAAATTCTTGGCGGCAGAATGCTGCGCTCTAGCGGCAAAAGAGGGCTGTGCTCCAGCAGCAGAGCAGTACGCAGAAATAGGAATCCCATGCGCTTAAAAGAAAACACCATGTACCTTGTAGCCGATACTTTAGGTCAAATCTCGGGAGGCGAGACCGGACTTTATGACCGTGATACCCGCTTTGTTTCGCATCTCGAGTGGCGTATTGGCGGCGAACAACCCACTGTACTGTCTACACACACCCCTGAACCATTTCGCTTCTCACAACATGCCACCGAACATGGCTTGGGTTCGACCCAACGGCTCGAGTTTCGGCGCAAGGGCTGGCTTTCTGGGGCGAGCTATGAAGAAACCGTGCGCCTGGTGCCGTTTGATTTGCTCGAGTCGCATGAGTACTGGGGGCGCACGCTGCCGGATATTTCTCGGCTCGAGTTTATTTTCAATTGCGATTTTTCCGATATGTTTGAAGTGCGCGGCTTGCCACGAATTGCCAGAGATGTTGTTGTTACCGAATTAGCTGATGGCTTATTGTACCAATACGACGGGCAGGATGGTTGTAAACGTGCTGTGCAGCTCGAGATTTCGCCAATGGGGCAAATCCAACAGGTCCAACTCGAGGAAAAAAATAATCATCCCATCACCTTCGACACCAATTCACACGCCGAAATCTCACCTGATGCACCTGCACCTATGCGCGTTGCTCGAGTCATCGTTTGGCACATCCCCCCAGAAGGCATGAACCTAACTATTCGCATTACTCCAAAACAAGATGGCTTGACACGTCCTCAAAAAAGCCGAGCAGCGCTTGAACTCGAGTATGCAGCTTGGCGCAGACAAAATACAGTACGCCTGAGTAACCCTCTTATTCAGCGTGTTTTTGACCGCTCGAGCGAAGATTTACGCGCATTGGTTTTCGATACTGAACATGGAATGCTTCCCGCAGCAGGCATCCCTTGGTTTGTCACTCCTTTTGGGCGCGATCCGATTGTTGTGAGTTTATTTTGTCTGCCTTGGTACCCGAGTATCGCCAAAGGAACACTGCAGTATCTCGCCGCCAAGCAAGGGCGTGAGTACAACCCCAAAAATCTCGAGGCACCCGGCAAAATCCTGCATGAAGAACGCGATGGTGAAGCTGCACGCACTGGCAGAATCCCATTTCAGCGCTATTTTGGCACGGTCGACGCAACCCCACTTTGGGTTTGTTTGCTCGAGGATTACCGCCAAACCACCCAGGACCTAGAGATGGTGCGATTGCTCGAGCCAAACTTGAGGGCGGCACTGGCATGGATGCAATCTGAAGACGCAGACCCAGATCAAGACGGATTTATCGAGTACACACCGCATAAAGGTGGCATTACCAACCAAGTCTGGAAAGACTCTGGAGACAGCACCTTCGATGAATTTGGGCAAGACCTCAAACACAACGTTGCCGTCGTCGAAGTGCAAGCATACGCATACCGCGCCTATCAAAGTGCCAGCAAAATCTATGCCGCTTTGGGCGATTTGGCGCAAGCCAACAAGTTTGCCAGCCTTGCTACTACACTGCAAACCGAGTTTAATAGCGCATTTTGGCTACCAGAACTTTGTACCTATGCCCACGCGCTCGATGCGAATAAAAAACCAGCTCGAGTTTTGGTCTCCAACGCAGGTCATACGCTTTGGGCAGGAATTGTACCTCCCGAATATGCGCCGCTTATTGCCAAAACACTGTTCTCGAGTGCACTTTGGTCTGGTTGGGGTATTCGTACATTGGGGCAGGGAATGCCGCGTTACAACCCTGTGTCCTACCACAATGGCAGCGTTTGGAGTCACGACAACGCACTTACGGCTTTGGGCTTGGCTCGTTACGGTTTCAACGCAGAAGTCAAACGCCTTGTTTCAGCACAACTTGACGCTGCCGCGCTTTCCAACGACGCAAGACTCTCAGAATTATTTGCGGGCTTCTCGCGTGAAGAAATAAGTGGCTTACCCTTAAGCCCACCTGTGTCCTATCCCGCTGCTTGTCATCCCCAAGCCTGGGATGCGGCTGCACCTTATGCCTTTTTAAAAGCCGCACTCGAATGCGAGGCAGTACCAGCAGCTTGGGGAACACTCGAGGTCAGTATGTTACAGGCAGGTCTACTGAAAAAAACGGTCTACTGAGGCACAAAAGCAATCGCATTTGGCACAACTCGCCCCAAGCGTCCAGCGACTAAACCACCCGCCAGATACATCTGGGCGCTTGTACCGCTGTCCAAGCGCAGCGCGTCAAGCAAACCTTGAGCTAGTAGTGCTCGAGCAAAATCTTCTGGGCTACCCAACTCGAGCATCGCCAAGACATAAAAACCGTTTTTGTCCTGACCAATCCCCACTTGGCGCGTTGGTCGCCAGATTTCGCCGTTTTGATCAAAACCTTCGGCTTTGGCATTGACCGCAAAAGCCCCTTTTTCCAGCAACCTCGGACCTGCCGCCACCGCTCCATGCACCTGTTCCCAAGCCGGATCACCCCACAAAAGCCGCACATCGGCAGATTCTCCGATTTTGCGCTCCAAATTTGGATTGGTCTTGGGATTAAACGTAACGGTAATTTGCCCAAGTTGCGGCACAAAGGCTGTATCCCAACGCTCGAGCACCTTACCTTGCGCCAAAACCAAAGTGGTGTACCCCAAGCCACCCACAGACACAAACCCATCGCCAATGAAGAATGTCAGATTTTGCGGATGTGGTACAGGACGGATTTGATTAACATTGGCAACACCCACATCCGTAATCAGTGCCAATCGTGCTCGAGGAGTACCAAAAATTGCGCCTTGAGCTGTAAAACCTACAGAAGCACGGTTTCCCCTAGCATATGCAAATAATCCTCCATTAAAAAGCAAATCCACAGGCTGCATACTCGGCGGATCAAAATACCCACCATTGACTGCCGCGACCGCCCCCGCCCCAAACTCGAGAATACTTTTTGCCCCGCCCCAAGCGGCTGTGCGAACTTCTGGGCGAAAACGCACCGGGTCGAGGCGAATGAGATGCAACTTACCAAGAATTCCAGCAGCAACCGTCTGATACAGAACTCCCGGTGGCAATACACTTGGCACAATTGGAGGCGGTGCATTGGCATCGGTCAGCTCGAGTAATAAACGATTGTCTTGCGTCGAGGCAGCGACTTGTGTGTTTTGCGGCAACTCGAGTTCAAGCATCGAGTCTGGACCTGTTTGCCATACCCGTGCTCTCGAAAGGCTCTGCGCTCCAACCGCCCAAAAACGCTCGGAAGCAGCAGTGTTTTTAAAGCGGATAACCCCACGCCCACCTGTGTATTGTTCGATAACAAACTCGGGTTCACGCAAAAATTGCAATTCTAGCTTGGTGCTGCCGCCCTTTTGCAGGTTGGTATTTTGCAGTTGATTTAGCCCTCCTGTTGGCAATTCGGCGTTTGAGCGCACCGCAATCACACCGCTCTCAAGCGGTGTGACCAAAAAGCCTAAGGCGCGCAGGCAATGAAGCGGCACCAGTATTTGGCTGCCTTGCAGCATTGGAGGGGCAATCTCCTGTAGTACCAAAGACTCCAACACCCAGCCTCGCCCTTCTTGCCACTCGAGACGCTTTTGATTAGCTTCGAGCCGAATAGATGTATCTAAACTTGAAGTTTGTACACCGATGCCGAATCTCTGTAAATCCAGAATTGGCAGGTGTTCATCGAGGGGGTCGGTTGTCGTCTGAGTCGCCTGACTCGAGAGCGGGGGTATGAGTTGCGTTTCATTCAATAAAATCGGTGCCGCAAATGCACCCGAACCCAACAACACTATCCAAAACAAAACCCACATCCATACAATTGTACTCTTTACTGACTGATTTTAGGTGACATTTATAGAAAATCTAGCGTATACTCTGCGCTATGATTGAACCCAGTGTCGCCCTGTATGGAGAGTCGTACAATCAGGTGAGTGCAACGCTTGACGAAATGCTCAATAAGGCTCATGTGCGTTATGCCATGCTTGTAGACCGTAGGGGTTTTGTTTTGGCGCATAAAGAAGCGCTTTGGGCACCAAAGCCGCCAGCCCTCGATAGCATTGCAACCCTAATCGCGGGTAATGCTGCTGCGACGAGCGCCTTGGCAAAACTTCTTGGAGAACGCCACTTTAATGAGCTGGTGCATCAGGGTGAGCGCATTGGCTTGTATGTCGAAGAAGTCCAAACCGAGGCGTTATTGGTTATTATCTTTGATGAAACCGCACCAATCGGGCGAGTCAAGCTCTATGCTAAAAATGCAATTAAAGAAATCAGCGAAGTTATCGATCGTCTCGAGCCGGCACCAGAGATAAGCATGAATCTGGGTGCCGATTTCGCCTCGAGTGCAGGGGCGCTTTTGGACGATTTGTTCAAGGGTAACTGAATTTATTGATTTAAAGGTGAATACAGCATCTATTTTGAGGGAAATTTCTAGGTGACAATGTGAGTACAATCAATTTCGCAGCTCGAGAAATCAACTGTAAAATCGTCTATTACGGTCCAGGTGTCGCAGGCAAAACCACCAATCTCAAATGGATTTACGGACAGGTACCTGATACGGTCAAAGGTGAGATGGTTTCGCTTGCCACCGAAGACGAGCGCACCTTGTTTTTTGACTTCTTACCTATTGACCTTGGCACAGTTCAGGGGTTCAAGACACGTTTTCATTTGTACACTGTTCCTGGTCAAGTGTTTTATAACGCCAGTCGCAAACTTATTTTGCGTGGTGTAGATGGAATCATCTTTGTTGCCGACAGCGCCCCTAACCGCCTGCGTGCCAATGCCGAAAGCATGCGCAACCTGCGCGAAAATTTACAGGAATACAATCTAACGCTCGAGGAAATCCCGATGGTGATTCAATTTAACAAACGTGACCTTCCCGATGCCATGCCCGTGGATATGCTGCGCGCTGTTGTAGACCCCACCAGCCAATTCCAATGTTATGAGGGCGCCGCCCAAACAGGCGTAGGTGTTTTTGAAACACTGCGCGCAGTATCTAAACTGGTTTTAGAGCGCTTGGCGAAAAGCAAATAGTCCGAGCTGTCTATGAAAAAACGTGTCTCGAGTCTCTAGGGCGCACTCGAGACCAACCAAAGCACTCGTCTCTACACTTTTTGCAAAAAGCGTTCCTTATGTGCGGACCAAAGCGAATTGTCCAAGCTCACATCGGGGGGGATGTGCACTTTAGCACCCACCCTCGAGCCGGCTTGTACGTTTGGGTTGCGCCGCTGCGCCAACTCAAGAATTGATTTCCGTTCGGTAACAACATGCAAAACACGTTCTTTGATGTATTGCAAGTTCTCGAGCAGGATCAGCAGTTCGCTGGCAATCACATCAGTATAGTCGGCGCTGGTGAACTGATCGGCAAAGGCAAGCGGGTATTTCCAGACGGCATCTTTAAAACTTGTTCGCACAATCAAACTGTCAGGCGCTGCCCGTGCTGCCTCCTCGCCAACAGTTTTTGAGAGGCTATAAAAATTACTTGGGTTGGGGGTGTCATGTTCTGTGTACATACCGCGTTCGCC
>JBKBVO010000030.1:0-16287 GCA_046289535.1 Deinococcales bacterium
ACACACAATGGTCATGCCGGGATGGGTGATGCCCATTTCTGGACCGACAACATGAACCACACCTTGCACCTCGCCAGCGATGTCCCACAAGGTCACGCCAAAATCAGCGCAGTTCTTACGCAGTGTCTGCACCTGGTTTGCCTGTTCCGAACCCCACATCTCGAGTGGAATCAGTTCGGTCTTGCTTGCCATGCGTGTAGGAATACTGTGATCCATCGTCGCAAATGTGCGCTCTGGGCGACGAACCCTTAAACCCTTCTTGCGCAATGTCTCAAAGGCTTGCGGACTGGTGACTTCGTGAATCAGATGCGTGTCAATGTAAAGCACCGTTGGCGCACCCGAATCCTGCGCCACAACGTGCGCCTTCCAAACTTTCTCGAATAGTGTTTTACCCACAATAGACTCCTTAGAAAATGAATTTGTAGTCGGTTGATCGACAATCATTTTGTAGTCGGTTGATCGACAATCATTTTGTAGTCGGTTGATCGACAATCATCTGGTATAAAAACGTGTCATGAGGACTCCATCCACACCTATCTCAAGGCTCGATGCTTCAAGCGAATCTGCAAGCCATTGGTATTAAAAAGTGTGGTTAGCAAGCGCTCTTTTGACCGCTCTAAGTGCTTTTTGATTCGCTCCTCTGCCAGCAGTCCGTCTGCTGCCTCGATTGCCTCGAGAATCGCCTTATGCTCGGTGGTAGCTTTTTGCCTGCCGCCTTCTGCTCCTGCCTCGAACCAACGTATGCGCGATAGGCGTGTTAGCACGTCGTCTAAACTCCGTACAAAAAAACGATTACCACTAAGCCGCGCCAGCTCGAGATGAAAATCGGTAGCACTTTTCATAAAGTTCTCTAAGTTCTTGGCAGGTTTCTCGAGATTTTTCTTCAAGGCTTTGATTTGATCAATATTAGCTCGCTCACACGACAACCGCGCTGCCCCTACCTCGAGCAAAGCGCGAAATTCGAGCGCTTGAGCTATTTCGGCAAAATCTATTGGCGCAACGATATGACCACGCCCGTCGCGTTGCACCAAGCCTTCGTTTTCGAGTTTAGCGAGTGCAGCGCGTACAGTGGTGCGGCTCGTGTCTAAAAACGCCTCGAGTCCGCGCTCGGTCAGTGCTTCTCCTGGCGCAAGCTCTAAGCTCAGGATAGACTGGCGCAGTTTTTCGTAGGCAAAACTCGAGGACATGGCGTACCAAACAGTATACCAAATGGTATACCAAAATTCAAGCGGGACTCGCGTCTTGGGTATAACTGTAATAATCCGATTTACTTAGTCGGATTATGCTTGGAGTCTCTGCCCTGACCAAACGCTATCACCCAAACCACCCTCCTGTGGTCAACAATCTTTCGTTTTCCTTGGAGCAAAATAGTATTGCCGCTATTTTAGGGCCATCTGGTTGCGGCAAGACCACAACATTACGCTTGATTGCAGGTTTTGAACGCCCAGACTCGGGTAGCATCGTGCTGCATGGGCAAGACCTCACGCAAACTGCACCCGAAAAGCGCCAGATTGGTTTTGTGTTTCAGGAATACGCGCTGTTTCCACATTTAACCGTTCTCGAGAATGCCATGTTTGGTTTGCACAAATTGCCCAAAGCAGAGCGTCTCGAGCGGGCGCGGCACATTCTTGGCTTGGTGGGTTTAAGCATTTTTGAAAAACGCTACCCGCATCAGCTGTCTGGCGGACAACAACAGCGTGTGGCATTGGCTCGCGCTCTTGCACCCAATCCCAAATTGGTGCTCTTAGACGAACCATTCTCGAGCTTAGATGCTGGCTTGCGCGAAAATACGCGCTACGAAGTGCGCGAAATTTTACAAAAGACCCAAGCCACCGCACTCCTGGTAACACACGACCAAGAAGAAGCCATGACTTTTGCCGACCAGCTTCTGGTGATGCGCGACGGAAACCTCGAGCAGTCTGGCGCACCTGAAGCCATTTATGCCGCACCGCGCACCGCTTTCGTGGCTCATTTTTTAGGAAAAACCAACTTGGTTTCTGCTCGAGTAGAAAATGGCATTGCCGAAACCCCCATAGGTAGCTTTGCTGTGTCGGCAGCCAACGGCAACACCATGCTCTCGATACGTCCCGAGGATTTGCGTTTTGCCAATACTGGCGTGCACGGCGAAATCGTAGCGCGGGATTTTAAGGGGCACGATATTACCTTTACGGTGCGCACCCAAAACGGATTATTTTTGGTGCAAACCCCAGCCCCCAACGATAAGCGTGTTGGCGACCAAGTACAGATTGCGCTCGAGGGGCAACCGATTGCGGTACGGGGTAGCGTTTGACGGTTAAAGGTCTTGAGTCGCACCGCAAAAACCTCGCATAACTCGAGGTATCGGTTTTGCCGATGAATGTTTATGTTTATTGTAGACTGTTGCTATGTCCATGTTTGGGCGTTTTGAACTCGGGCGGCTCATCGCGGCAGTCTTGCTCGGGTTTTATAGTATTGCCCTAATCACCAGCCGTGAGGCGGTGATGCAATCTTGGCTGCACAATGTTGGGCTTGCGATTCATGAGGGTGGACATTACTTTGTTTTTGCGCTCGCTCCAGAGTTTTTAATGATTTTAGGCGGCAGCCTGACCCAATGCCTCATGCCCATGTTGTTTGTATTCCAGTTTTGGCGTACCAGACAGCAATTTGCTACCTTTGCCACGCTTTTTTGGGTCGGCTACAATCTACTCGATACTGCCATCTACATCGCAGATGCTCGAGCCAGACAACTTCCCCTGCTTTTTGGCGAAAACTCCATTCACGATTGGCACTATATTTTGAGCGCCCTCAATATGCTGCCCCTCGATGGTTTTTTTGCAGCAATCACTTGGGTTTTGGGGTCTTTGTGTATGGTGGTTTCAGCTCTTGGGTGTGTTTGGTTTGCCCAAGGCGATCATGTAGCACTGCCTTGGCACGCGCCCAAAACCCCCGAAACTACACCCATCTCGAGCGTGCTCAATTTGGGTGCAAAAAGCGCAGCACTGCTGGCACAAATCGGCATTCACACCCAAGCCGACCTCGATCGATACGGAGCGCTCGAGGCATATCAAGAACTGATTAAATTAGAATTAACCAAGCCATCGCGCAGTTTATTGCTCGCACTTTACGGCGCTGTCACCAACCAAGAATGGCAAAAAATAAATTGTGTAGACAAAGAAAAGTTGCTCAAAAAAGCAGGCTTACTCGAGTAAAGCGCAGGTCTGATTGGAAGTAATTCCAACGTAAAATACACATAAATCGTTGCAAAAAGTGCAATTCTCACGTACAATATAGAGTGTCGCCACACATGCTTTTTTACGAAAGAGGAACCTATGAGCTTACCCAATACCTTTAAAGTCGGAGATAGTGTGGTTTACCCAACCCAGGGAGCAGGAAAAATCGTTGGACAAGTCGAGCGTGTTGTTGCAGGAAAAGCCAATCGTTATTTCGAGATTGAATTGGTCAAAAGCAGCACCAAAGTGCTCGTGCCTATAGGGCAGGGTGAACGTGTCGGGCTGCGCCGCGTCACCGAAGAAAAACGTGTGCCTGAACTTTTGACCGAATTATCAAGCCCAGACCTTGATTTACCAGTGGGTTGGACTCCTCGGCACCGCCGCGAACAGCAAATTCTTGCCGAAGGCGATATTTTTAAAATTGCACGCATGGTCGGCACATTGGCGAGAAGAAACATCGAGCGTCAATTGTCGGCGACCGAGCAAAAGATGCTCGATGATGCGCGCGGAATGGTTGCTATGGAAATCTCGTTGTCGCTTGATATTTCGCTCGAGGATGCCAATGCACGAATCGGGCGTGCACTGGACTAGGCATCCCTTTTACTGCAACTTTGCTCGAGCAGATTGTTTATCTAGCTCGAGTTGCTGTTTTAGCTCCTCTAAGCTTATAAATTTACGCTCTTCGCGCACAAAATCCACAAACCGCACCGAAACCTCGAGTCCGTATAAATCACCCGAAAAATCAAACAAAAACACCTCGAAGCTCTCGGTCATACCACCAATGGTGGGACGGGTACCTATATTGGCAACGCCTTTGTGGTGTTTGCCATCTGGAGTCTGGAGGCGCACTGCATAGACACCCTTGGGCAGAAGTTTACCTTCAGGTACAGCAATATTTGCCGTAGGTGTGCCAATCGTGCGCCCGAGTTGTTGCCCGTGTATCACCACGCCCGCCGCATGAAACTCACGCCCAAGCATAGCATTCGCCGCTCGAATATCACGCTGCTCGAGTAGTGCTCGGATTGCAGAGGCGTGAACCGCCTGCCCATTTAGGGTCTGCATCTCGAGCACCTGTACAGGAGCCACAATCTCGAGGTCTGAAATACCTCCTGCACGTTGGTGACCAAAGCGAAAGTCATAACCAACCACAATATTTTTAGGCATGAGCGCAGCGACATCCTCCAAAAACGCCTGCGGCGCACGACTCGAGAATTCTTTGGTAAAAGGCACCGCAACAACTTCTGACACCCCAAAAGTACTTAGAATCTCGAGCTTTTCCGAAAAAGAATAAAGATACTTACTCCCCTCGAGCAGTACGCGTGTTGGCTGGTCGAAGGTAAACAGCACACTAGGCAAGTGATTTTGCATTGCTAAAGTGGTGAGTGTCTGAAAAAGTGCACGGTGCCCAAGGTGCAAACCATCAAAACTGCCAATAGCAACAACACTTTGGGTTTTAGGGCGATCAAAAACCGATTGATACACACGCATTAAAGTGCCTCGAGTCGGCGTTGGAAATCGGCAAAATCGTGCTGTGTTTTGCCCCAGAGCACTTCAGCGAGCGCATACAGTCTTGGGAAAGCCATGCGCTCTACATCTTTGGGGGTAGGCATGTATTCTGTCCAAAGTTGGCATTGGCTACCCAAAATACGCTGTGCCTCAAGCGGAGATAGCACTGTTGGCACAGGGTCGTAGTTATAGACCATCTCTAAAGTATTGCACCCGCCAATAGCTAATGGCTCGAGTTCTGGGGTCGTTGTTTGGTAGTGGTCAAAATAGGTTGGTATCCCTGGGGTCATAATCACATCATGACCAGCTTTGGCGGCGGTAATCCCACCCTCCTCGCCGCGCCACGACATCACTGTTGCACCCTGCGTTAAGCCACCCTCGAGAATTTCATCCCAACCAATCATGGCGCGATTTTTAGACTGCAAAAAGCGATTAATCCGCCCCACGAAATAGCTCTGTAATTCTTCTTCATTGTGCAAATTATTTTGGCGCATGACTTCTTGGGCAATTTCGCTGTTTTTCCATTCGGTTTTGGGGCACTCATCGCCACCAATATGAATATACCGACTTGGAAAAATCTCGAGCACTTCACTGAGCACATCCTCGAGAAAGGCAAAAGTCGCCTCGGTAGGGGCAAAAACACTTTCAAAAACGCCCCAAGTACATGCGACTTCAGGAGCGATTCCAGTATTTCCAAATTCGGGGTAGGCTGCGAGTGCTGCTGTCGCGTGTCCGGGCATCTCGATTTCCGGAACGATTGTAACATGGCGTTTTTTGGCGTACTCCACAAGCTCACGCAGCTGCTCTTGGGTGTAATAGCCACCGTGCGGGGTATCATCAAACGATTTATCGGGAGCGAGTTCATGCCCTACTCGAGTTTTTTTGCGCCATGCACCAATTTCGCTCAAGCGTGGGTATTTTTTAATCTCGAGCCTCCAGCCTTGGTCATCGGTGAGGTGTAAGTGCAGCACATTCATTTTGCACTGCGCAAGACGATCAACGTAGGTTTTTATCCACTCAAGCGACATAAAATGGCGCGAAACATCCAAGTGCGAGCCACGCCAGGCAAAACGCGGCGCATCCTCGATGCTTGCAGGCGTTTGCAGCTGGCGCAGGGTTTGAACCCCATAAAAAAGCCCTGCACCGCCCGAGGCAGCGATGATGACGCGGTCAGAAGATACCTCGAGTTTATAGGCTTCGGGATTCTCGAGCGGTGTATATGCAAAGTGAATACGACCTTCCGCAGGTTCGCCAACCTGTGCGGGCAAACCCAGTATTGTGGCGATATTTTGCGCTTCCTCGAGAAACTGAGCTTGGGTACTTATGCTTTTAAGGTTTTGCAAAGAAAAATGACCTTGCAGTACCTGAACCGATTTGGGCATTGGAATCATGCAAGTAGAATACCCAAAATGGACACCGCCTTGCTCGAGCGCAAACTGGGATTAGCAGCATTTATGGCTGGAGAGGATATCAGCGCAGTGGCACATTTTTGGCGCAGTGCAGCAAATCTAGAGGTCAACAGCCTCGAGTGGGCGCTTTCGATGCGTTTATATGGTTTAGCCCTGATTCAAATCCAGCGCGAAGTCGAAGGTACTTTTGTACTGGAGCGCGCCGACCGTATTCTCGAGCAATTTAGTATTGCGCCTTTCGCCATTCTAGAGTTTGGAAGCGTTACACTGAGCAGCATGAAACCGAGTTTACTAGCGGTCTTTGCTCATCCAGACGACGAAGCCTTTTCGAGTGGGGCAATTTTGGCGCACTACGCAAAACTTGGGGTTCAAGTCGAGTTATTGTGTGCAACTCGCGGCGAAGCAGGAAAAATCACCGACCCAAGCCTAAAAAGTATTGAGGATTTGGGCAAACAGCGCGAACTCGAGTTACAGGGTGCTTGCGCTGCACTTGGTATTGCTGCACCACGCTTTATGGGGTATCACGATTCAGGCAGGCTCGAGCGCCTGCGCCGCGATGATCCCAACGCCACAATCAACATTGATTATCTCAAAATGGAGCAAAAGATTTTAGATGTCATCCGCGAAGTCAAGCCACAAGTACTGCTCACTTTTGACCCGCACGGTGGTTACAACCATCCCGACCATTTAAGCGTGCATCGGGCAACAGTAGCCGCATTTTTCTCGAGCGGGCATTTGCAAAACCCTCCGCAGCGCTTGTTTTACACCGCGACTTCGCTCGAGCGAATGCGCGAATGGATTGCCCAGCCAGGTGGGGCGATGACTCCTGGGATGACTCCAGAAGTCTTTGGCGTTTCCAACGATACCATAGCAGTACATTTTGACGGTTCGGCATATCTCGAGCAAAAAATTGCAGCTATTTCGATGCACACAAGTCAAACAGGAGAAAACTCGAGAATGGGGCAGTTATCGCCAGAAGCCCGCACCCAAATGCAAAAGCGCATGGCGTTCGAGCAATTTGCATTGGGGGGGACGCGTGGAGCAATTCAGAACTATCCACTCAACGGGTTTTTTGATGGATTAGGGTTAGGGATTGATGAGCTTTAAACCATCAAGCCTGGCTCGAGAAAAAAAGCTCTGACTTTCATGAAATCACCATAAAGCCATCAAACACCAGACGCTTCATCACTTAACGCGGAACTTGATGGTGTTTGGTGCAGCGCGGTTCGTAGGCTTCGGCAGCACCGACCATAATCACAGGGTCATCAAAACGGGCAGGCATACCATTGACAAGACGCTGCGTGCGCGTAGCAGGTGCACCACAAACTGGACAAATTGCAGTCAGTTTTTCAACATGCTCGGCTCGAGCGAGCAAGTCCGGCATAATCCCAAACGGCTCGGCGCGAAAATCTAAATCCAAGCCGGCGCAAATCACCCTCGCCCCTGCTCGAGCCAGTTCAACTGCAAGCGGTACCAAGCCGGCATCCATAAACTGTGCTTCATCGAACGCAACCACATTTGGCAGTTTTACCTCTAATACATCTGGGTTCTCGAGTCCAAAGAGTGCAGGTTCTGGTGCAAGCCCAAGCGCCGCGCGAATCTCGAGTGTGGATTTAACTGGAATAGCTTCTGCGGTGCGCCCAGCATGACTTGCCACACTGCTGACATGGTAACGGTCATCTATGGATGGCTTAAAAACACGCACGTCTTGTTTGGCGATCAAAGCTCTGGTAACACGGCGAATCAGCTCTTCAGATTTACCAGAAAACATCGGTCCACAGACCACTTCGATGTGTCCACTCGGAAAAAAAGGCTCTTGGGGCATCGGGCGCTAGTCTAACATTGCAAATTTAGCTTACAATAGTCGCCATGCAGACCCAAGCCATCCGTTTTGATAACGGACCAAAACTGTATCCATTTAAATCAGGTGCCATATATCCAATCAACACCAGGGTGGTTGTCAACTCGAGACGCGGATTGGAGATTGCCACCGTGCGCGACCAAGCCCGCCCACATTCAGAACACGTAGGTGGCGAAATTTTGCGCGCAGCAAGCCAAGCCGATTCCGAACGCTGGGAAAAACTCGCCAGCGAAGCCAGCGATCTCAAATGGTTTCTACGCGCTAAAGTGCGCGAACAAAAATACCCAATTAAAATTGTAACCCTCGAGTTTACACTCGATGGAAGCAATTTAACTGTGTCTTACTCGAGTGAAGAAAAAATAGAACTGCGCAGCTTAATTCAGGATCTAAGCAATCGCACTTCGGCGAATATTCATTTTCATGCGGTTGGAGCACGCGACCAGGCAAGAATTTTAGGGGTTTTAGGGGTTTGTGGGCGCGAAAACTGCTCGAGCCACCACCTCCAAGAATTTACCCCCGTTACCATTCGGATGTCGCGTGACCAGCAGTTGCCACTCAACCCCGAAAAGATTTCCGGACCGTGTGGGCGCTTATTGTGCTGCTTACAATACGAACACGAAATGTATTTGGAGTTGTTGAAAACCCTACCGCGCAAAGGTGCAAAAGTGCGCAGCTGCGAAGACGAAGCGCAATGTGGCAAGGTCATGAAAATAAACCCACTGAAACAAACAGTCGAAGTCAAGTCCGACGAAGGTGCATGGTTTGAAATCGCAAAAGATCAAATCCAATCCGCAAAATAGAAAAGGAATGGGTTTACCCCATTCCTTTGAAGCAATTCAAGTTTACTTGGTTTTGCCTGAAAGCAAGTCCTCGGCTTGTTTTTGGGCTTTATCGAGTGCATCCTTGGCGCTGATTTTGCCAGCCACTGCCTCTTTGATTCCTGCCTCGAGAATGTTAAAACGAATCGCTTCCCAGTCCGACAAGCGCGGTTCGTAATCAGCAAAACGTGCTTGTTTGATCACATTGTCAAAATCTGGGTTGGTTTTGGTAAAGCTCTTGTATTCTGCGGTTTCTTGGGCAAGGTCGCTCGCGGGAACATAGCCTGTTTGGGTCGCAAAAATTGCGCTATTGCGCGGCTGGGCAGCAAAGTTCATAAATTTAGCAGCCAAAGCCTGTTGTGCCTTTGGTGCATTGTTAAAAACCACCAAATTGGTGCCTTGAATCAATGCCACACCAGGAACGCCGCGCTTTACCCCGGGCAGCGTTGTGATACCCAAGTTAAACTTAGCCGCGCTCTTGTAAAACGGCATACCTGCACTGGTATCCAGGCTAAAACCGTACGTGTCGTTGAGTTGGCTATTGATAAACCCAGAGGTAATGGCTCGAGCGGCTTTTTGGTTGGTGAGGTCAATAAACCATTGCAACGCCTTTACAGCCGTCGGGCTATTGAGTTGCAATTTTCCATTCACTTCGTATTTACCGCCGAGTGTTAAAAAAATTGGCGCAAAGGTGCTTGCTGTTGGCTGATACCAGAATGCAGGAGCATTTTGTGCTCTCGAGATATCTTTTACAGTCTGGGTGAATTCATCTAGCGTACTTGGAACTTTGGCATTGAATTTTTTGAGCAAGTCTTTATTAAAATACATCAACTGCACGCTTTTGTTGAACGGCATACCATACAAAACGCCCTTAAATGTCGCTGCATCTACAAAGCGCTTTTGCAAATATTGGGGACGCACTCCCAAAGCCTTGAGGTCGGCGAGTTTATCCGCCTCGAGGTACAGTGCAATGTTGTTCTCGAACGCCTGCGCTAAGGCTGGAACCTTGCCCGCCGCAAAACCAGCTTTGATTTTGGTGGAAAGGTCGCCGTAACCGCCCTGACCAATCGGCAGCACACAGGCACCTTGGTTGGTTTTATTAAATTCTGCTGCCAAAGCATTCAACACATTTTGCTGGGCAGCATCGCGAAATCCATGCCAAAATTCGGCAACAGTGGTGGCACGAGCACATTGGGCTTTGACAAGGTCGGCGGGAGTTTGTTGCGCCCAACTGGTCGCAGCAGCCACCACACCAAACGCTCCTAAAATAGCAAGTTTTTTCATACTCTCCTTTACTTCACTCGAGTCACGAGCAAACACAACACTGTATCATTTGATGCACTCTTTGTCAGGAGAAGGTCAAGTGCGGACAGATGGTTAAAAGTCGACTGATTTGTGAAGCCAAGCTATGTGAGTTGCGTTGGAATTGGATTCAGTGTTTTGAACGAGGATGCACGCAAATCATTGCCCAAATTGCATCACCAATTCGGTTTGCGCTTCTCGAGAAAAGCACTGACGCCTTCCCTTAGGTCATCGGTACCGCGAATCCACGCATTGAGTGTAGCGGCAAAAGTGAAGGATTCATTCAAACCCATACCGTATAAACTCGAGAGCAATTCTTTTGTAGCAGCCAGCGCGGTACTGGAATTCTGCGAAATTTCGGCTGCCAACACCAGTGCCTCTTGCAGTGCATTACCTTTTGGCACCACACGATTCACCAAGCCCATGCGGTGTGCTTCGCGTGCTGTAAAAAGTTTGCCTGTTAAAAGCAATTCTTTGGCATGCTTTTCACCAACAGCACGAATTAAAAACACACCGACAATCGCAGCCACAAAACCCAAGCGAACTTCGCTGTACCCAAATTTACAGTCTTCGCTAGCCACCACCAAGTCACACGCGCTCGCCAACCCTGCACCGCCAGCGACTGCAGCCCCCTCGAGCGCTGCAATGATTGGCTTAGGGTACAAATAAATCTGTCGCAGTGTTGTCGCCATCAGACTCGAGTCGCGTTTTTGCTCTTCTGCACTGCTTGAAAGTAATTTGTGTACACTCGCTAAGTCCGCACCGCTCGAAAACGTCCCGCCAGCCCCAGTCAAGACCAACGCACGAATCCGTGAATCGCGCTCGAGTTTTGATAAATGCGCTTGCAACTCCAGTAACAGGTCTTTTGAAAGTGCGTTGCGCAATTCTGGGCGGTTGAGTGTTAAAAGTGCTAGCTGTTCACGGCGCTCGAGTAAAACAAGTTCGGGCATGAGGAGTAGTGTACTCAAAATTGGGCAACCAACAGCGCACAACCCGAATGCACTTCAACAAACACCTCTCCTAATGCAATATTGGAAATGCCTAACCCAGAGCCGACCAGCAGTTGTGCATTGCTAAGATTCCATTTAGCGCCGCTTAGACTTATCTGACTTGGCTCGAGCGCCAATACGCTAAAGGTCTGCCCATGCTCGAGCGCAATCGAGTGCTGCCCAGTCAAAACCCATGCGGATTCGCTCCCGCTCTCGAGCCTGACTTCAAAGCCTGCTCGAGATTCTTTCGCTGCCAGCAGCGCAATTCCAAGTGCATGGTCAAATCTGCCGCCAAACGCACCAAGAATAGTGGCACTTGTAGCCCCCCGTTCCTTGGCGCAGAGCAGCGCCAACTCGAGGTCGGTGCTGTCTTTTTCACGCGGAAAAGTCTGGCGCGGTGCATCCAAAAAAATACCCTCACTCGAGTCAAAATCGCCCACCCAACAGGTGACTTCTAAACCAAGCGCCAGCGCGTGACGCGCCCCGCCATCGGCGGCAATAACAAGCTGTGCATCCTTTGTGAGCAAACGCACTCGAGGTGTATGCAGTAATTCACCTGCCACCAAAATAAAGGCGTGGTGTAAATAAGAAGCTACATCCAAATTAGTTGACATATTTTATAAACATTGATAGACTTAACGACGATGAAACCATATCATCTATTTAGTACAGCAGTAGCAGCTTTGGCGCTTCTAGCTGGATGCGAAAATACGTCTTCAACAGAATTGAGGGGGGGGTAATACCCCTAAGTACAGAACTAAAAAACAAAGTGCTGACTTCCAAAGAAGTAACTCTTGTTTTGGCACATGTCCGTCGGGCATTACAAATCCAAAGTTCTGGAATCACTTTTGACCCAATGTCTAACGCTTATCAAAGTCCAGATGGAACCGAAGTTTGGATAAGGCTAGACCCAAGCCATACTTCGCAATTAGCAATTGAATTTGAAAATGGAAATGCCTCAGGAATTTTCCTTGAGAAGTTTAGTGGTACAAGCAGTAATTCCACTCGTGAAATCATTGATTTAGTATCTGATGTAAAACTAGAGATTTTCCAACAAGATGGACATATTTGGAATCGTACTTCGTTATTATCTAATGATATCAATACCCTGAATAGATTTTTTAGTACAGGAATTACAGTGCAATCACCTGTTTACTTAGATGATCCAGGATTAATAAATCCAAATCGCAATGACCCTTGTACTGATGAATATGCAGCCGTGTTGGCTGCAAGTAAAGACTTAAGTAACGCATGGCGTGGCTCCCAAAATGCCGCCCTTGCTTGGGGAGCTGAGGCAGCAATAGGTGCTGCTGCAGGATTTGCTACTGGCGGTCCAATAACAGCTGCAGTCGGGTATGTAGCAGGAAATGTATTAGGTGGAATCAATGCAATCGGACCCTATCAGGAGCTTCAAGAAGCCAGACGCGATTTCCAGTTTGCTGCTTTGCTGCTTTAGGCGTACGCACATGTAGATGAGGTCATTCATGTTATCCAATATTGAAAAAACGGGCTATCTTGTCGGTTTTACCGTCTCGTTGGGCGTATTGCTATGGGGTATCTTTTTTCTTTCAGAACCACCAAAATTCATTGTAGTTCTGAACAGCACTTTGGTATTTGCTTGGGTAAGTTCGTGGTTATTATGGCGCTTTTTGTGCTACAAAACCAAGATTGCCAACCTTGATAACAATAAAGTTTTTGGCGTTGTTATTCTTGCAGTGGGTTCGGTTATTTTAGTCACTTATCAAGCCATAAATCTAAGTCATTATACTTTTGACGGTACAGGTTATAAGTTTTTTTTAACTCCTTTAGTCTTAGCTTCAATATGGATCATTCTCTTGGTATGGTGGTTAAAGAAAAAATCAAATCACCAATAGCTTATAATTCTTGGACAAAAACCCGAGTATAGGAGCGGTTACCTCTTTTTCTCGGGTTTTTCCTCGCTCGAGTCAAGGTTTTGTACAGCCTGAATAAAATCTTGCACATTGTCAAAGTCGCGGTAAACACTGGCAAAACGGATATAAGCGACCTCGTCTATGCCACGCAAGAATTTCATCGCCCTGCGCCCAATTTCTTTACTTTCGATTTCGGTATCGCCAAAACCATCCTCGAGACTAAAGGCAAATGCACGCAATTTTTCAGCATCCACAGGGCGTTTTTCGCAAGCAATAATCAAACCGCGCAAGAGCTTATCGGGGTCAAAGGTTTCTTTGCGCCCCGAGCGCTTGAGTACCGTAAGTGGCTCAAATTGCGCTCGTTCGTAGCTGGTAAAACGGTAGCCACATTGCGGACATTCGCGCCTGCGTCGAATACTCGCACCTTCGTCCGAAGGGCGCGAATCCACCACTCGAGTATCGAGATTCTGGCAACGAGGACATTTCATGCAAGCTCCAAGTGAAAAGCAGTGAGCTTTGAGCACTGCACGCTGCGCCAAACAGACACCTCAGACTTTGTAATCTGCTCTTTAGTCATTCTAAAAACTCCCTCGGAATCAATTTCTTGCGTTCTGGTAGGGGCGATAAGGTCACGTTGATGGTTTGTCCAGTAATACCTCGGGAAGCTGTCAGCGCAAGACTCAGCGCACTTTCACCCAATCTTGAGTCAAATTCTACACCACCAGCAATTCTCGAGGGGACGAGCGCATTTGCGCGCATCCCCTGCTCCGATAAACCGCCAATCAAGCCACTTAAATACGCACGCAGACCCCTTGTTTGGGGCTCGTCGTGATCTAGGGGCGGAAGCACAAGGGTTGCCCAAGCATTGGGGGCGCGGCGCATCAGCGCTTGGAGCATCAGGTAACTCGAGCGTACTTGCAATTCGAGGACTTCCGAAAACTCAGCTTCGGTCAGTTTTTTAAATTGGGTATTGCTCACAGCATCGGCGATATGAACTAAGCCCGAAATATTGCCATAAATTTCCAAGGTTTTATCAAAAATCTTTTTCACCTCGAGTTGCACAGAAGTATTGCCTTTAACCGGAATCGCTTCGATATTCAGTCGCTCGAGTTCGGCAGCCGTTTGTGCAGCAGACTCAGGATTTGCGTCTATGACCACTACAGTTGCCCCAGCCAAACCAATCGCCTTGGCAATGCTATGCCCGAATCCACGACCCGCGCCCGAAACAGCGATTACGGAATCTTGTAACGGTTTAGACGCAACTGGGCTTTTGGCTGCTTGTGTCACACCGAGATTATACCCTATTGCCAAATTTAAAGACTCGTGCTAAACTCCGCGAGCCTTCAGTAAGGCGGTGTTTTTGGGGTTGTGGCGCAGTTGGGAGCGCGTCTGAATGGCATTCAGAAGGTCAGGGGTTCGAATCCCCTCAACTCCACCAAGTAAAATCTCGCCAAAAAGCGAGATTTTTGCATTCTACGAGTCTTTTTTATGCACCTCGAACACCATTACCTTAGGCTCTTCGAGGCGCTTTTGATTTCGCACCTGCACCACGCTCTCTTCGAGAACCTTTGGCGTAAGTGATTGCGCTTTTTGCCCTGCAATGAGCGCGGCAATAGACCTAGCCCAAGGAATTTTTAGGTGTAATTTGCCTAATTTCCAGTGTTCTAAAATCAGCAAGTCTCCTGCACCCAAACTTTTTAACTCGACATAGCGCAACTGCTGTCGCTCGAGGTGGGTACCTTGGCTAGGTGCACCGCGCACTGCGTATCCAAGGTTGTAACTTCCTGCTCCCAGCATCAAGCGCACCCCCAAGTTTGTGACCAAGAGTGCTGCTGCTCCTGCACTCGCAAACTCGCCTTTTTGATTCACCCCATGGTAGATCGTGCCTAATTTGTGTACAAACCAAACTTCACTTGGCTCGAGACTCCATGCAACACCATAGACCGTTGGTGGTAAAGCACTGTGTCCGAGAATATCCAATTCGGCATTGTTTTCGGGAAAGGGTGCTGCTGATAAAAAGTAGGCGGTGATTGCTTCAGCCAAACGCTCATCTGCCGAGCGCTCTGCAGCAGCAACAGGCGGCAGCTTATCCAGACGCATAATCCAGAGTATACTGCAAGCTATGATTCGGGCTTGGCTCGTACCTGCGGGCTTGCTTGGCTTTTTGGGTGTCTTGATTGTTTATCCAATGCTGTTGTTATTGACCAGAGGTATTGGTTTAGACACTTTGCAAAGTACCTACATCTTTACGCGACTTTTGCAAACTCTTTTGCAAGCCGCACTTTCAAGCCTATTGGTCTTTGGACTTTCTCTGCTTTGCGGTCCACTTTTGGGGCGATACCGCTTTTGGGGCAAACCACTGCTCGAGGCTTGGCTTGGCGTGCCATTTGTCGTACCCGTGATGGTGGCTGGGCTGGGGTTTCTGGCAATATTTGGAGCACGTGGATTGGTAAAACTCGAGGGCACACTGGCTTTAGTCCTGCTCGCCAATCTCTTTTACAATCTTGGCACTGCGGTGCGCCTGACCATGAACGCACCATACAGCCCCGAACTCGAGATGGTTGCAAGGCTTGAAGGCGCAAATTCATGGCAAGTTTGGTGCATCGTCAGTTTGCCTGTTGCTCTCCCCTTTGCTCTGGTTGGGTCGGGATTTGCATTTTTATATAGTTTTGCGAGTTTCGCGGTGCCACTTTTACTGGGTGGCAGCCAGTTTGCCACACTTGAAGTCGAGATGTATCAGGCGGTACAGCGCCTCGAACTCGAGGATGCCTCCGCGCTGGCACTATTGCAAGCAGGCTTGATGCTGATTTTTGGTTGGGCGCTTCTTCATCTCGAACGCGCAACCAGTCAGCCAGCTCTATGGCAACAGCAAAAGCCGCTAGCTCGAGGAGCGACACGCGCTTTGGTGGGGTTTGTGGTTTTTGGGTTGCTGGTCCTGACGACTTTGCCATTGCTTGCGGTGTTGTGGCGCAGCTTAAGCGGGGTAGATGGACTCACGCTTCGCCACTACATCAGGCTCCTCGAGAACGCAGAGGTTTTACTTTTGGCATTTGGCAACAATATTGGCTTTGCCACACTTACATTGTTATTTGTTGTGCCACTGGCGGTGCTCTTTGCCAATTTCATCTGGCAACGCAACAACCGATTCTTCGATCTTTTTTCGCTGTTGCCATTGGCGGTCTCCTCTACTGTATTGGGCGTAGGGCTGATTGTGGCATATCCATTTTGGGCAGCACAGCTACCACTTTTAATCGCAGTGTATGCGCTGCAAGCCTTACCACTGGTCACACGAGCAATGCTG
>JBKBVO010000031.1:0-16091 GCA_046289535.1 Deinococcales bacterium
GCACGGTGCGTTCAAACCAATTTGGTGTAAGGTACTGAGCTCGAGTATAATTTACTTTCCAAGCCGCATATCTCTTGCTTGGTAGGATCGCAGCGCGCGCAAAAAGTCTATGCGCCGAAAATCTGGCCAGTTGGCTTCGCAAAAATAATACTCCGAATAAGCGCTCTGCCAGAGCATAAAACCGCCCAAACGAATCTCGCCACTGGTGCGAATAATAAAGTCTGGGTCGGGCAAGTCGGCGGTATATAAATGCTGTCCGATGTGGTCTGGCTCGAGTGAAGCAGCGATTTGTTCTGGGGTTTTTTCGGATTGATGTAAAAGCAGTTTTTTGACCGCATCCACAATTTCCTCACGCCCGCCGTAGCCAACAGCAATATTTAAGTTCATGCCATCGTAATGTGCAGTGGCGGTTTCTAAATCGCGCAAACTTGCCAAGACATCTTCTGGAAAGAGATCATGCCGCCCAATTGCGCGCACGCGCACACGGTTGCCGTGAATGCGTGGGTCTTTGGCAAGGTTTCGCGCTTCGCGTTCAAAAAGGCGCATTAAGTGCTGTACTTCGTCCTTGTCGCGCTTGGTGAAGTTATCGGTGGACAGCACCCAAATGGTCGCAGCAGGAATACCGAGTTCCAAGCACCAGCCTAAGACTTCGTGCGCCTTATCTACGCCAAACTCGTGACCAGCCTTGCCATCTAAACCCAATGCTTTGGCAAAGCGTCGGTTTCCATCCAGAATCAAGCCAATATGTTTGGGCATTGGGCTGGCGCGGACAGCATTCTCGAGGCGTTGCTCGTAAAGTGCGTAAATCGGGCGCATTGCGGCTCGAGCTGCGCTGACAAGTTGGCGGCGGAAACTAGAAGGGGCGGCGGTGGTGGTCATTGGCGATAGTCTACCTCGAGAAGTTCGCATAAAAAAACTTGAGCACGTCGCTTCAGCCCCGAACACTCACCTTTGATTTTTTGTGGGAAACCCGAAATGGCTCGAGATGCTCGTTTTCAACCAATCACCTGCAAAATAAAGGTTCTTGTACCCTGTTTGCTCGGCGGTAATGCATGGACAGGGCGCGGGGAACTGCTAATCCTTTTGATACCAGCGCAGTACACTTGAAGCCCATGTCAGACCTGCCCCAAATGTCACGAGCAGTAAATTATCACCATGCTTGATTCTGCCATCATCTAGAGCTTCACGCATCGCCAGCCCAATACTAGCGGCAGAAGTGTTGCCATGGCGGTCTACATTTGCTACAACTTTTTCGTGGGGCAACTCGAGATACTCGCGTGCCGCATCTATAATCCGGTAGTTTGCTTGGTGTGGAATAAACTGTGCGATGTCATTTAGTTCTAAACCGGCTTCGGATATGGCTTGCTTGGTGGCTGTGTGCATGACTCGCACTGCAAACTTAAAAACCTCTTTGCCATTCATCGAAATGCGCTCAGAGAGCAAATTACCGTCGGGCAGATTTTTGCCAACACAACGCATATTTAAGTGCTTGCCTCCAGAGCCATCGGCGCCAAGTACAAAACTTTGGAAGCCAAAGCCATCGGGGACAGCTTCGACAATACCTGCACAAGCACCATCGCCAAAGAGCACCAAAGTGGTGCGGTCAGACCAATCCAGAATTTTGGTCAACGCCTCTGCACCGATTGCCAAAATTTTTTTACGCACGCCGCTTTTGGTATAGGCTGCGGCTGCCGAAAGCGCATAGACCCAACCTGGACAGGCAGCCAGCAAATCAAATGCACCCGCCTCGAGCTTGAAGTGGTTTTGCACCAACGCAGCCGTTTGCGGAAAGAGCGCATCCGGGGTGCTAGTTGCAACAATCACTAAGTCTACGCCGTCCAAGACTTCGCGCCCATAGCGAACAATCAAATTTTCGACCGCACCAATACACAAGTCAGAAGTAAACTCATCTGCAGCGGAAAAGCGCCGTTCTTTGATGCCAGTACGGGTTTGAATCCACTCGTCCGAGGTTTCTACGCCGCGCTGTGCTAATTCATCATTAGTAACAATTTCCTGAGGAACATAGGTGCCTAGGGCGGTCAAGCCAACGCTTGCTGTCATCGGGACATTCTAACCCAAAAATTGCTTCGGATGCGTTCTCGGGGTACACTGCAGCAAGATGCTCAAAATCATCGCCATAGGGGATATTCACACCGAGTGGGGTTTGTTGTATCAAGCCTTGAAGAGTGCTTTTGCAATGGATGCAAGCGGAAACCCCACCGCACCCGTACTGGATGGGCGCTACAAAGTAATTTTGATGGGGGATTTGCTGCACCCTAAAACCATTGTTCGCTACGAAGAAATTACAGGGCGTGAGAGCTATGATTTTCGCAACCCAGACCACTTAAAAAGCGCCTCGAGAGCACAGGTGCGTGAACTCTACAAGCTTAAAGATTACGTGGATAAAGCAGGTGGGAATGTGGAAATCCTGCTTGGGAACCACGACGATGCCGCACTCGAGCACAAGTTTTTGCTTGGTAACGCCATGGGCGTGATTCACGCCGAATTTGACCCCGCCAAAAGCGGTACACCACTACCAGATGATTTGCTCGAGTGGATACGCAGTTTTAAGCGCTACATTCGTATAGATGGTATTCATTTTTCGCATGCTGGACCACTTCCCGGCATGATGTACTTCGATGATTTCTTTTACAATGATCGCGACACCAAGCACTGGTGGCATGAAAAACCGCACTATGTACGCGATGCAGGACACACTTTTGGCGTGTACGGACACACGGTGATGAAAGATGGGATTGTTTTAAACCTCGAGGCTGGGTTTGCGATGATTGACGCGCTCGAGAAGCGCCAATATTTGGAGCTGATGATTGCCGACGACAAGCAGTTTAAGGTTCGGGTGGCCGAATTTTGAGCCGCTTTTGTTCGGAATGCCTGTGCTCTTGACGAGTTGTCTAGTGTGTTCGAGTTATAGCCGTAGTGTATTGCTCGAGTATCCGAAAACTGCCCCCTTGTGGGTGTTGATGCGCCAATTCAATTTGGCGCTGCTTGTGATTGTGCTAGACGGCATACCTTTTGCGAACAGCATTTTACTGTGCTCGAGTCAGAAAATAAACTAGCCGCACACCTGGAAAAAGCCAACCCGCAATGGCGACCTTTTGAAACCGCTAAAGAAGTGCTGGTGGTCTTTCAAGCAGAACACGCGCTGGTCTCGAGCCGTTGGTATGCGAACACCCCGAATGTGCCGACTTGGAATTACGCGACGGTGCACGCCTATGGGCAGGTGCGGCTTCTAGACGAAACCCAAAAGCGCGCCCAACTCGAGACACTGACGCAGTATCACGAACACGCACCCGATATGGCAGAATAAAAAAATGTCATCGCCGCACTTGAGCGGCAGGGCGAACTCGAGCGCGGATGCGAGCTTTTAACGGTTCTGCGGGAAACCTAAATCAATTTTAGACGTGCTTGGGTCTGGGTAGCGGCTGGTTACAACCTTGCCCCTTGTGTAAAACTGCACGCCTTCGGGTCCATACATATGCGTATCCCCAAACAGGCTCGCCTTCCAACCGCCAAAGCTGTAGTAGGCTACTGGAACTGGAATCGGCACATTGATGCCCACCATTCCAACATTGACATCGTATTGAAATTGCCGTGCCGCGCCGCCGTCACGGGTAAAAATTGCCGTGCCATTGCCGTACAAGTTATCGTTAATCAGCTTTAAGCCATCAGCATAGCTGTCTACTCGAGTCACACCCAATACCGGTCCAAAAATCTCATCGTCGTAGCACTTCATACCGGGCTTGCAGTGGTCTATTAAACTTACGCCCAAAAAGTAGCCATCGCCTGCGACATTGTGCTTGCGTCCATCCACCACCAAGGTTGCACCCTCGAGTGGGGCGTTCTCGAGGTAACTTGCCACGCGGTCGCGGTGCTCTTTGGTAATCAGCGGTCCCATTTCGGCGCTCGGATCGGTGCCGGGTCCGACTTTGATTTTGGGTAGGCGTTCTTTGACTTTTTCGATAAAGGCATCGGCGATATCACCCACCACGATTACCATACTGATTGCCATACAGCGCTCGCCCGCACTGCCGTAAGCAGCATTGACGGCGGCATCAGCCGCCATGTCAAGGTCTGCATCGGGCAGCACCATCATGTGGTTTTTTGCACCGCCCAACGCCTGTACGCGCTTACCGTGCTTGGTGCCAGTTTCGTAGATGTATTTGGCAATTGGGGTGCTACCCACAAAAGAAACCGCCGAAATATCGGGGTGCTCGAGAATGCGATTGACCGCGAGGGCATCGCCTTGAATAACGTTAAAGACACCATTGGGCAGTCCGGCTTCTTTAAGGAGTTGTGCTAAAAACAGTGCAGCGCTTGGGTCCTTTTCCGAGGGTTTAAGAATAAAAGTATTGCCACATGCAATCGCGTTTGCCATCATCCACAGCGGTACCATCGCCGGGAAGTTAAACGGGGTGATACCTGCCACAACACCCAAAGGCTGGCGAATGCTGTAGACATCGATACCACGCGATGCCTGCTCGGAATAGCCGCCTTTTAAGAGGTGCGGGATCCCGCAAGCGAACTCGACATTCTCGAGACCGCGCGCGATCTCGCCTGCGGCATCGGCAGGAACTTTACCGTGTTCACTCGAGATAATACGTGCCAGTTCCGATTTATTGGCTTCAATCAGTTCGCGGAAACGAAACATAATCTCGGCACGGCGACTCAAGCCCGTAGCTCGCCACGTAGGAAAAGCAGCTTTAGCAACAGCAATGATGCTGTCTACTTCTTCTACGGAACAAAAATCCACATTTGCGGTGTGTGCACCCGTTGCGGGGTTAAAAACCTTGCCGCTTCTGCCGGAAGTGCTGCTGTAGGCTGCGCCATTGACCCAACTCGAGATGCGCTTGGTTTCGACCATCGTCATAAAATGCCTCCAAAGTAGGCTTTCATTCTAGCGCGTTCCGAACCAAATTTGTGCAAAAGCGCTATACTTTTTATGTGAATCAGCTTTTGAAGTATCTGATAGGTTTGGCGGTTTGTGTCCTGTTTGCCTCGACTCGAGCACAAGAAGCGTATCAGCCAAATTGCGCCGAAACCCTAAAAATCAAGCCTTGGGATTTTATCGAATCCTACGCTGCAAAAAATAACGACCAAAGCGAAGCTGGTTACGACAACGCTGCAATTTACTGGGCAGATTGCAAAGCCAAAGAAAATGATAAACGCCTCGCCAAATTTCCAACCCTCAAAAAGAAACTGGACAACCTTTACAGAAATCACAACAAATTTTTCAATGCCGAAACCGGACTCGCATACGTAGCAGCAGGGGGCGGTACGGTGTACCCGCACGGTCGGGCGCGTTTTCAGCCCTCGCTCGAGATCCATTTTGGCAAACTGATAGACCTCCTGACCACGAAAGCAGGGGCAACCAAAAGCGCAGCAATAAGCGCACGCTATAGCAAAGCCAAAGGCGCGCTCGAGAGGCGAACAAGAAGGGTACAGACCACACCCAAGCCCTACACCGAAGGCTATACCAAAGCCGAAGTTACTGCAAAAAACCGTGAGTGGCTCAAGTACGCTAAAACCTATGCGACACAGTACGCTAACATCCGCAAAAACATTGGCGCAGGGATAGACCTTGCGAGCACCACGATTCTCGAGTTTCTGGCTGCTGGCTTGTGGGCGAGTGAAATTGTATGAGCCTGACTGCCGAATTTGAACGCACGGGCTTTTTGACCGCCAAGCGCAGCTTGGATTACAGCAGTTTTCCAATGCGTTTGTGGCACAAAGCCAAAAAACTTGGGGTGTGGAACCCTGCCGATTTTGATTTCAGCCCCGATGCTGCCGATTGGGCAAAACTAAACGAGCTCGAGCGCCAAGTGTTGGTGCATTTGGCAGCACTTTTTCAGGCTGGAGAAGAAAGTGTAACGCTTGATTTACTGCCACTGATTGGTGCAATTGCCAAAGAAGGACGGCTCGAGGAAGAGATGTATCTGACCAGCTTCCTGTGGGAAGAAGCCAAGCACGTCGAGGCGTTCGACCGCTTTTGGCTTGAAGTGGTAGGGCACCACCCCGATTTAGAACAATTTCATACTGCGAGTTATCGCGATATTTTTTATTCGGCGCTACCCAAAGCCTTGCATCGGCTCTCGAGCGATACCAGCCCAATAGCACAAGCCAGTGCTAGCGTGACCTACAACATGATTGTCGAAGGTGTGCTGGCAGAAACAGGCTATCATGCCTACGGGCAGATGCTCGAGCGCAATGAAATTTTGCCCACAATGCAAAAAGCCATGCGTCTTTTTAAGCAAGACGAGTCTCGCCACATTGCCTACGGCGTACATTTGCTCAGTCGTCTTGTTGCTGAACATGGCGACCCCGTGTGGGAAGCGGTGGAGTCCCAGATGCAAAGCCTGATTTTACCTGCCATCGGTGTCATCAACGAAATTTTTGACCAATACGAAACTTTGCCTTTTGGACTGGTGGTAGACGACTTTATCCATTTTGCTTTTGGGCAATTTCAAAGACGGCTCGAGCGAATCGAACGCGCCAGAAATCTGAGTTTAGAGCAGGTGATTGGGCAGGAGAGCCATGCTCTTGAGCAAGCAGAGGTAGTATGAAGCCTCGAGTGACGATTTACACCGATGGCAGTTGTTTGAGCAACCCTGGCGCAGGCGGGTGGGCAGCGATTTTGTTGTATCAACATCAAAACGGTAAGACCAGCACCTTAGAGCTGAGTGGCTTTGAAAAAAATTCCACCAATAACCGCATGGAACTGCAAGCCGCGATTGCTGCACTCGAGGCTTTAAGAACCGAGTGCCAAGTGACGCTTTACACCGATTCGCAGTATTTATGCAAAGCCTTTGAAGAAGGTTGGCTGAAAAACTGGCAGCGCAACGGGTGGAAAACAAAAAATAAACAGCCCGTCAAAAACCAAGAACTCTGGCAGAGTTTGCTCGCGCTCGAAAGGCGACACCAGATTCGTTGGGCATGGGTAAAGGGTCACGCTGGACACAAGCAAAACGAGCGTTGCGATGTCTTGGCAAGAAATGCCGCCCAAAAAGCCGAGGCAGCATAAAGCTCGAGTGTCGGGAGCAATTGTGATACTCGAGTGTCGGGAGCATTTGTGAAGCTCGAGTTCAGTGGGCAAATCTGGTATTGGCGCGGACCTGCACCGCATTATTTTGTAACCGTTCCAGAAGATTGCTGCCAAACCATAAAATCTGTCTCGAGTCTGGTGACGTATGGCTGGGGAATGATTCCTGTATGGGCAAGCATTGGCAAAACTTTGTTTAGAACCTCGCTTTTTCCTAAAAACGGAAGTTACATTGTCCCCATCAAAGCTGATGTACGGCGGCTTGAGGGTTTATCGGAAGATGATGTGGTTTTGATTGCGCTCGAGCTTGGGGTTTAGAGTTCTGTCTGCAAAATTTCCTGCACCGTCTCGCGCCGCCTTAGAACGACCCATTGCTCGTTCTCGAGCAGCACCTCTGCAGGGCGTGGGCGAGTCAAGTAATTGCTTGCCATGCTCGAGCCATACGCCCCAGCCACCAAAATAGCAACGATATCGCCCACATGGGGGTCAGAAAGCTGCACATCGCGCCCTAAAATGTCCCCAGATTCACACGCCGCTCCAGCGATATCGAGCATCACCTCGTCTCGAGCGGCGCTCAGGTTTTCCATTTTATGTACAGCGCTATACAACATTGGGCGCATGAACTCCGACATACCCGAATCCACCACAGCAAAATTGCGCGCGGTGCTTTTGCGCTCCAGCACTTGGGTCAACAGCACGCCGCTTTCGGCAACCAGCCAGCGCCCTGGCTCAATCCACAACTCCGAAGCCCCAAATGCCAGTGCTGCTTGGTGTCCGAGTTTGGCAAGTGGCGCGAGGTCGAATGCCAAACCAAAACCTCCGCCCATATCAAACACTTGTCTCGAGCCAATCTGCCCTGCCAGCCCTGCCATACGCTCGAGCGCCACAACATAGTCTTCTGGGTCGGTGATGCTGCTGCCGATGTGCATTTGAAGACCTATAACCTGTAAACCAGCGTTTTCGGCATTTTGCACAGCTTGTGGGACATCGGGCAGGCTCACCCCAAACTTGCTGCTGGCATTGCCTGTCGCGAGATGGTCGTGCGTGGAAACAGTCAAGCCTGGATTAACACGAATTAAAACCTCGGCGCGAGGAGCGTATTTAGCGGCTCGAGTGGCTTCGGATAGATTATCCAGAATAATTCTTGCCCCTACCTCGGCAGCTCTTGCGTAGTCGCCACCAAGTTTGCCAGGACCGTTGAGTACAAGTTGCTGCCCTGTTGCTCCCGCCAGAATTGCCCGCTCGAGTTCTCCGCCCGCCACGGCTTCAAAACCCACACCTTGTGCATTTAAGCGCTTCAAAATGCCCAAGTTGGGGTTGGCTTTCATTGCGTAAAAAATTTTGGCACTGCCAAAGGCGGTTCTGAGGCGCTCGAGTTGCAGCGCGATGGTCGCCCAATCATAGGCGTAAAGTGGTGTACCGTAGGTACTTGCCGCCTCGAGCAGACGCGATTTGAAGTCTAAGTTCACGGCAGGTATTGTACTCGAAAATCCAAACCATACATTGTTGCGCGGGAGCTAGCTTAGTATCCCATTGCGCGAATACCAGCAAGGCTCAGTCCTTCTTCTTGAACCACAGGGCGGCGCTGGTCTAGATGCCAGCCCAGTGGCAGACGTTGAGGCTCGGCGCAGCGCACCAATACGCCAATCGCTAGGCTTGAGGATTTTTAATTCCAACGCTTCTTGCGTCTAAAACGCCCTACACCTGTCTCTGGCTGGTGAGTCATGCCAAGGTACAATTCCTTGACGTTTTCGTTCTCGCGCAACTCCGCTCCTGTGCCCTCCAAAACAATCCTGCCGTGCTCGAGAACATAGCCAAAATCCGCAATCTCGAGCGCCTTTTTGGCGTTTTGTTCAATCAACATCACGCCCACGCCTTCGGCATTGATGGAGGTTATGGCATTAAACACTTCCTGCACAAATTTGGGCGCAAGTCCAAGGCTGGGTTCATCTAGTAAAATGAGTTTAGGGCGACTCATCAGGGCGCGTCCAATAGCGAGCATCTGTTGTTCACCCCCCGAAAGTGTGCCAGCGTGCTGGTTTTTGCGCTCTTCTAAGCGTGGAAAGCGCTTAAAGACCTCGAGCAGTGTGCCTTGTGCACTACTTGTATGGTGGTATGCACCAAGCATCAGGTTTTCTAACACAGTTAGGTCCTTAAACATCCCGCGCCCTTCGGGCACAAGTGCAATGCCGCTCCGTGCAACAGCTTCGGTATCTTTATGAGCAATTTGGTTACCCATAAAACTGATGCTGCCCTTACGCGGCTCGTCATCAATTAAGCCCATAATTGTTTTTAAGGTGGTGCTTTTGCCTGCGCCATTTGCGCCAAGCAAGGTAACAATTTTGCCGCTTGGTACTTCTAAACTAATGCCGCGCAGCACAAGCGATTGGCGGATATATCCAGCTTCGACGTTCTCGAGTTTGAGCATCAAGTACCCCCTTCTGGCTTGAGGGTTTGCGCCTCTTCACCTAGGTATGCCGCGATTACGACAGGGTCATTGCGAATCTGCTCGGGGCTGCCGTCGGCGATTTTGCGTCCATACTCTAAAACCACAATGCGCTCAGCTAAACTCGAGACCACACGAATATCGTGTTCGACGAGCAAAATAGAAAGCCCGAGCTGGCTTTTGAGTTCACTGAGGCGCTGCACAAGCTCATCTTTTTCGTCACTGGTCAAGCCCGCTACGGGTTCGTCCATGAGCAGGAGTTTAGGTTCGGATATCAGTGCGCGCCCAATTTCGACAATTTTTTGTACACCATAAGGCAATCCGCGCACGCGACGGTCGCGGTAGGGTTGCAGCTCGAGCAATTCAATCATCGCTTCGGCGCGTTTGATTTGCTCGACTTCGTTTTTGACCCATAACGGTGTGCCAAGCATAGCGTGGAACAAATTGGTTTTGATGTGTAAATGCCGTCCCAAAAGCAAGTTCTCGAGTACCGTTAACCCACCAAAAAGTTCGATGTTCTGAAAAGTTCTCGAGATACCAAGCGCCGCAATTTGGTCGGGGCTGGTTGTGGTCAACTCATGGCTCAAAAAACGAATCGAGCCAACTTGCGGTTTGTAGAGTGCGGTGATGCAATTAAACAGGCTCGACTTACCCGCACCATTGGGACCGATGAGCGCGACGGTCTCGTTGTACCCAACGCTAAAAGTTACATCATTCACTGCTGTAACCCCACCAAAACGCAGGGTGATATTTTTTGCCTCGAGTAATTGTGAATTCTGATTTTGCATTTTTTATAGAAATTTGACGTTTCACAGTCGGGGAAGGGGAGAGGGTGCGTTTTACACGCACCCCCACAAACGCTTAACGCTCGCTGTTGAACGAAACCCAGCCGCCGACAGGCACAAAGCCAGGCTTGGGAGCATAGACCGCCTTGACCAAAAAGACGCTGTTGTTGCCCTGACGATCGGTTGGGCTAAAAGAAATACTGTTAAAAAGGCTACCTTTCCAGTCGTTAATACTCTCCATCGCCTTAACAAAATTAGCGCGGTTAAGGTTCGGGCCAGCGCGTTTCAAGCCTTCAATCAGCGGTTGTGTAAACGCCCAGCCAGCTAGCATACGGAACGGATCGGCTTTGACTGCTTCAGGGGCAAGTTTCGCCATCTCGCCAAGTGCGGCATCGGCTTTGGGGTCGCCCGTTCCGTCGGCCCGGAGGGGTGTGGCAAAGGGCAAGAAGCTAGC
Source organism: Deinococcales bacterium (assembly GCA_046289535.1). Classification (GTDB taxonomy): domain Bacteria; phylum Deinococcota; class Deinococci; order Deinococcales; family JAAFIG01; genus JAAFIG01. The sequence goes on from JBKBVO010000031.1 coordinate 10,743, forward strand.
CGCAATGGCATTATTCCACTGTGTGCTCGGACCGGCTTGGAACATCGCCGTACCGGTCAGTACGCTCGAGGCAAGGATTTGCGGCTTGTAGCCAATTTTCGCCATTTCGCGCAGCAGGCTGATGGCGTAATTGTCGGCGGTGTAAACCACAACGGCTTCAGCGCCACTCTCCTTGAGTTTGAGTGCTTGTAGCGCCAGCGCAGTTTCGGTAACTTCGTGTGGTACCTTGGCAACGAGCTTGGCTCTACCTTTGTACTCGACTACTTCGTCTTCCACACCTTTTGCCCCCTCGAGACCAAAACCGGTATTCAGGTAAGCGACTGCAATTTTACTCAGTTTGAGTGTACTTACCGCATGGCGCAACAAGAGCTTACTTTCGATTTCATAGTTGGTAAAAGTCGAAAAAATCGTTGGCGTGAAAAGCTTTCCATTCCTGATTTGGCTAAAGAGAGTGCTGCCTGTCGCAGGCGAAACCCACGGGATTTGATTGAGGCGCACATCCTCGAGGATTGCCAAGCCGTTTGGTGTACCCACACCACCAACCAAGGCAAATACACCCTGGCGTTCGACCAAATCCTTGACTACGAGCTTAGTGCGTGCAGGGTCGTAGGCATCATCGCGCTTGATAAGCTCGATTTTACGACCATTCACACCGCCTTCGGCATTAACTTTATTGATGTGCGCTTCGATACCGGTCATCACTGTGCCCCAAAACTGAGCTGGACCAGACTGGGGACCCCATGTTCCAATTTTAATTTTTGTTTTGGTGACACCGATATCTTGTGCCATACTCGACAACCCAGCAGCGATTGCCACCATTCCCAAACCAAAACCGACCAAGATTCGTTTACGCATATATTGCTCCTTTCATGCGCGGCGCGTCTCTTTTTCGCCGAGCAAGCCATGAGGGCGAAAAACCAAAACCAAAATAACCAACACAAAGGCAAGCGCCAACTTAAAAGCTGGAACAAAATTGCCTACATAGGTCTCGATTACACCGAGCAAATAACCGCCAAGAACCGCTCCGGGCAAGCTTGTCATTCCGCCTACGACTGCAGCGGCAAAACCCTTGTTGAGCGGGTCGAGCATCAGGTTTGGCGTGAGCGAGATGGTCGGTGCAAAAAGCAAAGCGGCGGCACCACCCAAAATTGCCGCAACCGCCCAACTCGAGATTAATACCACGTTTACCGGAATCCCGAGCGCCTTTGCCACTTCGGGGTTTTGCGAAACAGCACGCATTGCAAGACCAATCTTTGATTTCTGTACGAAAACATAAAGCAAAAGCATCAGAATTAGACCGGCAACCGCCACGAGCACAGAATTTTTAGCGATTGTAAAGCCCGCGATAGTCCAGGTGTCAATCACATCCACAAAACCGGGCATTGCTTTGTTATCTACGCCAAAAATGAGCGATAGCGCACCATTGGCAAACAAACTGAAGCCGAGGGTCAAAATGAGCAAGCTCATCGGGTCTTGGGCTTTGGCACGGCGCAGCAAAAAGAAGTAAAACGCACCCGCAGCAACTGCACTCGCCGCCAGACCCGCCAAAAATGCCAACCACAGTGGTACGCCCAAACTGGTGGTCAGTACGAATGTCAAAAAACACGCCAGCAATGCCAGTTCGCCCTGTCCGAAGTTGAGCACCCTCGAGGTGCGATACAACAACACCACACTGAGAGCGACCAAGGCATAAATACTGCCAACTTCAACACCGATAATCAGCAAACGGATAGCCTGTTCAAGACTCATACTCGACCTTTCATAGCGGCCACGACTTCCAATATGCTTTAATTTTAAGCCAGCGCCCATAGAGCCCAAGCGGCTCGAGGGTCATGACCAATAAAACCACCAAACCGTAGAGCAAACCCGCCCAATTTCCAGCTTGGGCGAGTTGATCTTGTAGTGCGGTGATCAGACCAGCCCCAAGGATTCCCCCGGCGACTGTGCCAATGCCACCAATCACGATCATGCTCAAGAGTTGTACCGAAAACAACAACCCAAAACTTTCAGGAGCAACAATGCCAAGCAAAGGTGCAAATAGTGCTCCACCAACTCCTGCGTAAACCGCCGAAATAGCAAAAGCGAGTGTTTTTTGTTTGGCGACATTGACCCCACTTGTCTGTGCTGCGAGTTCTGCATCGCGCACTGCAACAAAAGCACGCCCGATGTGCGAGCGCGCCAAGTTGAACGCCATAAAAACAAGGAACGCACAAAGCAGCAGCACAATGTAGTAAAAACTGCGGTCTCGAGCGAATAAATCACCAAAAAGTACACTTTTTTCGACGATCAGCCCATCTTGTCCGCCAAACCATGCCTTGGGTGAATTCCCAAAAAACTGCTGCACTGCCAAGCCAAAACCACTGGTTGCAATCGCCAAGTACGGACCCTCGAGACGCAGCGCAGGAATTCCAACCAGGTAGCCGAGTGTGGCACAAATGCCAATCGCAAGCAACAAAGCAAACGGGAAAGTGATTGCGGGCGCAAATTTGGCAATGATATAAGCGCCGATGGCAAAAAAACCAGCGTGCCCAAGCGAAATCTGCCCGGTAAAGCCAACCAGGATATTCAGCCCGATTGCCGTGATGCCGTAAATCATAAATAGAGCGACAGGGTAGGCGTAGGCAGGAAAAAACTGCGGTAATAACAAGAGCAACGCAATAACAACGACAAGGGAGACCCAGCCTTGCAGGGAAGAGACCAAACGCAGGTCTTGCTCGTAACGTTGTTTGAGAATCATAATGTGAATGTGCTGCGGATTCTAAAGCTCCGCGCTCGAGTATTCAAGCACTTTTGCACCAAATAGACTCGAGTCTGAGAAAAAATTGGAAAGTCTCAAATTTTGTTTAGAATACAAGAATGGATTTAGCGGCTTTGTTTTTACGCCAGTTCACGCAGTCACATCAGGCACAAGTCTCGAGTCCTGGACGAGTTAATCTGATTGGCGAACACACAGACTACAACGATGGATTGGTGTTACCCACACCCATTAAACAGCGCTGTGAGATGTTAATCGCTCCGCGTCTTGGTAAACAAATACGCGTCTACAGCCTGCAAAAAGAGCAGCAACTCGAGTATCAACTTGGGACAGAACGAGCAGGTCAGGGTTGGCTAGATTATATTCAAGCTGTAACCCAAGAATTGCTGCGTGATGGCTTTAGGCTCACGGGTTTTGATCTGGTTTTCTCGAGTGACGTGCCTTTGGGAAGTGGTTTGTCCTCGAGCGCTGCACTTTTGGTTACAACCCTCAAAGCCTTGCGTGCGGTTTTTGAGCTGCCCATAACCGATTTCGAGGTGGCACGGATTGCCCAACGCGCCGAAAACGGCTTGGTTGGAGCACGGGTAGGCTTGCTTGACCAGATGGCGTGTAGTCTTGGGCGCGAAGGCGAGGCGCTGTTTATTGATTTTAGAAGTCTGGAGACACAGTCTATTCGCCTGCCTGCCCATCTTGAATTGGTGATTTTGCACAGTGGTATTGTGCATAGGTTGGCAGCAGGTGAGCATGGCAGCCGCAATTACAAAACCCGCCGTGCCGAGTGTGAAAAAGTCTGTGAACTCTTAAATATCTCGAGCCTGCGCGACCTTTTACCGCACGATTTGCCACGGTTGGCTACGTTGCCAGCACATTTGGCAAAAAGAGCAAAGCACGTCATTAGCGAAAATGCACGGGTCTTAAAAGCCGTTAAAGCGCTCGAGGCAGGAGATCTGACCACACTGGGCGAACTCTTTTATGCTTCGCACGCTTCGATGCGTGATGATTACGATGTTTCCGAGCCAGAGATTGACTTGATTGTGGAATTGGCAAAATCCACACCGCATATTTATGGGGCGCGACTCACAGGAGGTGGCTTTGGTGGCAGTGTGGTGATGCTTACCAGCACAGGACAGGGACGCGAAGCGGGTAAAATTATTTTAGAGCAATATCAACGAAAAACCGGTAAGACTGGGCGTTTGTTGAGCTGATGGACGGCTTACTTGGAATTTTTGTCGGCACGTTGTTGCCAGTCTTTGCTCTGGTGGGTGTTGGTGCTTGGGCAGCTAAACCGCTTGAGCTACAAGCCAGAACCTTATCTCGAGCCGCCTATTATTTGTTTATCCCTGCTTTTGTCTTTCAGACCTTATCGAGTGCCAAGGTGGATTTGGCGGTGGTGGCAAGGGTTTCGGGTTACACAATTTTGGTGCACTTACTTGTAGCAGGTTTGGGTTTTGTGGTGGCTAAACTCTTGCGCCGCCCACCTGCTACCGTGGCAGCATATGTGCTTATTGCCGTATTCGGCAACGTTGGCAATATGGGGCTGCCGATTGTGCAGTTTGATATGGGCAAAGATGCTCTGCCGATTGGTGTAGTCTATTTTTTAGCAATTCTGGCTTGTAGTTTTGTGCTTGGTGTGGCAGCAGCAAATTGGCATAAGGGTCTGAGTCTGGCGGGTTTGCTCAGTGTTTTAAAAACCCCTGCGCTGGTTGCGCTCGTGCCCGCGATTATGGTTAATGTGTGGCAAATTCCCATTCCACTGCCAATCTCGAGGGGAGCACAACTTTTAGCTGATGCGATGATTCCAGTGATGCTCGTGGGTTTAGGGATACAGTTAAAGCAGACTGGATTGCCGCGCTTTACAACCGATGTTTGGCTCGCCAGTGCGGTGCGTTTGGTTGGTGGAGCCGCTTTGGCATTTCTGCTTGCCCCAGTGCTTGGTGTTACGGGTCTTGAGCGCAGTGTGGGTATTATTCAAGCCGCCATGCCAACGGCGGTTTTGGCGAGCATCATCGCTTTAGAAAATGACCTCGAGCCAAATTTTGTGACCGCGAGTGTGATGCTTTCAACCTTGTTAGCGTTGCCGGTGCTGATGGTTGTGTTGGCGTTGGTGTAGGGGGTTTTCAGCCCTGAGCATAACCCTTTCCTTATGGCTTTTTCAAAAACACCGCCCGCAGAAGCGGCGACCAATAGACTGCATCCAACAAAAATACAAATGCGCCAAAACGTAGTTTTAAGAGTGATGCAAGCAGTAAAATTAAAATCTGAAAACCAAATGTACCAACAACTGCAAACATTAAAAGTGCATTGGGGTTGCGATAGCGGTTGGTCAGGTGTGTACTGAGACGGTGTAAGCCAAACCCTAAACAGAACACCAATACAGGCTCGAGCCACACAATCGGCTCTGGCTCGAGCAGCAAGCGCAAAACTAGCCATACGGGTGTGACCAGCAGTGCAGTCATCAGCGAAGAGCGGGGGCTGTATTCAAAAAACCACATGGTTTGTATTCTATGTCCACAGGAGTTTATCGTATGCCTGCGGGAATTTGCTTGTCTCGAGATACTTAGCACCCTATGGCGCACGTTGCGATGACACTCGCA
>JBKBVO010000032.1:0-15935 GCA_046289535.1 Deinococcales bacterium
AGAGCGAACTCAAGCGTCTGCTCGAAGATGACTGAATCCCGAAGGAAGGAAGGAAGGAAGGAAGGAAGGAAGGTTGCGCCACCGCTACACACGACGTGTAATTTGTTAGACTGGAGCTGTATGGCATCTCAACTTTATATCGTTCGACATGGGCAGACAACTTTCAATGCTTCCGGCACCAAGACCTTCACCGGTTGGGTGGATGTGGACATCTCCGAAGTGGGTATCGAACAGGCGAGCAAAATCGCACAGACCCTGTCTGGGCTTCGCTTCGACGTGGCGTACACTAGCCGTTTGTTGCGCTGTCGCCACACGCTCGAGATTCTGCTCGCGCCGCACACTTACGGTGTGCCCGTCATTGTGGATGACCGCATTATCGAACGTAGCTATGGCGATTTGAGTGGGCGCTTACACACAGACGTTCAAAAAGAACACCCCGATATGTACAAAATCTGGCACCGCAGCTACGACGTACCACCACCCAACGGCGAGAGTGTCAAAATGGTCGAGATGCGCGTTTATCCCTTTATTCACGAACTTTTGCGCACCGCAGGGGAGGGCAAAAACATCTTGATTTCCGCGCACGGCAACAGCATACGCTGTATGCGCGCTTACCTCGAGAACCTGAGTGTAGAGCAAGAAATGTCGCTCGAGGTGCCACAAAACGATTACCTGCACTACAGCTTCGAGAGCGACCCCAAACACCTCTTCGGTGGCGAGGTCAAGAAGCTGCATCCGCTGGGATGAACGCAAACGCACAACGCGAATTCTTGGAGCGATGCAATGCGCTCTGGGCAGCGCTGCGTCAGCTCGAGCCGCCGCCAGCGTTTCTTGCCAAAACTACTCAAAGTCGGCTGGGATGCTTTGGTTGGAGCAGTGGCTTGTAGTTGCTCGAGTGGCAGGTCAAATTGAGCCGTACGGGGAGTTTAACAGACATTTATCACTGTTTAGCTTGTGATAAATAGTACAAAATGCTGGCATTTTGAGCACGTTTGTTTAAGGAGACTCGAGCTACACTCAACCAAGGAAAAACACCATGTTTAAAAAACTTGCCGATTTGGTTGCCACCCGCCCAGCCCTGATTTTAGGTTTTTGGTTGGTGGTTTTGCTTATTTGTGCCCCCGTTGCTTCCATGACCGCCAAGCGCTTGGTTGGCAACGCCAGCGCTCTGCCCGATAGCGATGCACAACGTGTCAATCAGATTATCGAACAAGACTTCAAACTCGAGCGCGTAGATACCACGCTAGTTGTCACCGAAAGCAGCCTGCCCAGCGATAACAGCGCATTTTTAGCCAAATACAACACATTAATAGAACAGCTCATCAAGCTTGAGGGCGTAAATGATGTCACACGTTTTGATGCGGATAGCCCGCTTCGATTATTTGGGCAAGTAGAAGGCAAAACCGTCACTGCCACGATTCTATCCACTCGGCTCGAAGAACCAGACCCGGTGATTGCCTCGATTCGTCAAACAGTTCAAGCAAGCGAGTTGCCAAAAACCAAGATTTATGTCACGGGTGCGAGTGCAATCACCAAAGATTTCTTAAAAATTTCTGAAGAAGACACCAAAAGCTCCGAGTTGCGCGCCTTACCACTTATTGCGCTGGTCTTGGTTTTTGCTTTTGGCGCACTCGTCGCTGCGGGGATTCCAATTGGCGTGGGCTTGCTTTCGATTACGGTGGCGATGGCAGCAGTGTTTGTGGTAACACAGTTTATTGAAGTCTCGAGCTTTGCCCAAGCAGTGGTGACCATGCTTGGTTTGGGGGCAGGCATAGATTATGCGCTTTTAATCGTCAACCGTTTTCGCGAAGAATTGGCAAACGGGCACGCACCTCGAGTCGCTGCAGCCAATGCCACGCGCACCGCAGGGCGAGCAGTGGCGTTTAGCGGCTTAACGGTAGCGATTGCGATGGCGGCACTCTTAATTCCCAATCTAACCTTTGTTCGCAGCATGGGCATTGCGGGCGTAATCGTGGTGCTGATGACGGTTCTGGTTAGCACCAGCGCAGTGCCAGCACTTTTAGCCATCATTGGCGAACGGGTCAACAGCCCACGCCGCCTTCAATTGAAAAGTACCTCGAGCGGTAAAGGAAGCGCATTTTGGGGCTACTGGGCAGAAGCTGTGATGCGTCGCCCCGGTGTGTGGATGCTCGCCGTTGCAGTGCTCTTGCTTTTGATTGCCTCGCCTGCGCTTGGTATGAAACTTGGTTACACAGGCGCGTTTGGGCTTTCTTCAAATGTGGAGTCGCGCCGCGGACTCGAGCTGATTCGCCCACTCGATTTGGGCGGCAGCTTAGATCAATTCGAAGTTATTCTCGAGAGCACGGACTTTCGTGCAGACCGCGCCAAATGGCGCGCTCTCGATGCTGAAATTGCAGCTTGGCAAGATGTGCGCTTGGTCATTTCGCCGTTCTTGACCAGCCGTGAGGACTTCGGTAACGATTCAGGCAGCGGTCTGGCGGCGCTGAGCAACCTGAGCGAGCGCAGCATTTCGCGCGACCGCAAGTACTTGCGCTTGTCGGTCATCCCCAAAGATGCCATCCATCCCCCCGAGATTCAAGGTTGGCTTACACGGCTCAGGGATGCCGCAAGAAAAGCCGGCTTTGAGAAATTTTATTTGGGCGGTGCTCCTGTAGGAAGTCAGGAATTTACCAATGCACTCGTAAACGCGATGCCCGTCGCTATTATTACGGTTTTTATTGCCACTTTTATTCTGTTGGCGATTGCCTTTAGAAGTATTGTTATTCCCATTAAGAGTATCATCATGAATTCGCTCACTGTGGCAGCCAGTTACGGCGTGATTACACTGATTTTCCAAAATGGCGTACTCGCCAGTCTTTTTAGTGTCCCAACCGATATTGGTGCAATAGACTCGAGCCTGCCTTTGGTGATGTTTGCTGTTACCTTTGGTCTGAGTATGGATTACGAGATTTTCTTGCTCTCGAGGGTTCAAGAAGCACACTTGGCAGGGATGAATACCCACGATGCCGTCAAGACAGCGGTGCAAAGTACGGCAGGTGTGATTACCAGTGCAGCACTGATTATGCTGATTGTCTTTGGCGCATTTGTGCAAGGCGATGTGGTGGCGAATAAAACCATTGGCTTGGGTATGGCGGTAGCTGTGTTTTTAGATGCTACGCTGGTGCGTTTGGTGCTTGTGCCCGCGGTGATGATGCTCGCAGGTGAGTGGAATTGGTGGTTGCCCAAGGGTCTTGCCAAGGTCATGCCCAAACTCAGTTTGGAACACTAGTAAGAGCTTCTCATTAAACCGACCCCACCTTGCTCATGCCCTCTTGTCAGGCTCAGAGAGATGAACAAAAACACCTTCTCGAGACACGGGCAAGCGCTTCTGGTCTTGTGTTGCGCCTTGCTTGTCCCACACACCTTCGGTTTTGCCCAAGACATGCCGCTCGCGCAACTCAAGGCTGGGCAGACAGGTTTTTCTCTGACCGCAGGGGCAGGCAATAAGCTCGAGCGCTTTGAGGTACAGGTTTTAGATACCGTAGACGACCCAAGAGGCTTCCCCTTGGTGCTGGTACGCGGGTCGGGTGCGTTTTTGGATGCCGTAGGTGGTATCGGGCAAGGATTTAGCGGCAGTCCAGTCTATATTGGTGGCAAATTACTCGGGGCGATTTCGGGTGGGTTTCCCAATGCCGACCACCGTCTGGCACTGGTGACACCGATTTCGGCAATGCGCCGCGCCCAAACGCCAAGCACGGCACTTGAGTTGGCATTGCCTTTTGCCCAACCAAGGGCTTGCTTCGCCGATTTGGGTTGTGCAAAAGATTTTGCACTGCCACTTATGAGTTTTGGCTTAACCCCAAGCGCTGCCGAAATGCTGGTCTCGAGCCTGAGCGCGAAGGGCTTTCAGGTTTCGCTGGCACAAAACAGCAGCACCGCTCAAAGTGACCAACCACGCCCCTACAAGCTCGAGCCGGGCGCAGCCATCGCCGCTCAACTGAGCACAGGCGATATCGCTTTGGGTGCAATTGGCACAGTCACAGCCATCGAACAAGACCGCATTTTGGCTTTTGGGCACCCTGTACTCGGGGATTTACGCGCTCGCTACATCGCCATGCCAGCTTATATCAGCGCAATTGTCCCCTCGAGCGTCGTACCGTACAAAGTGGGCAGCCCCACAGGGACGCCCCTAGGCGATTTCCTGATCGATCACCCCGCAGCAGTGGCAGGGAATTTGGGCGCGGTCACAAGCCTACCGCTCGAGGTTTCTCTTAAAACCGCACGGTCAGAACGCAAGCTCAACATCAATCTTGCTCCAATCGGCGATATTTACGCCAGCTTGGTCTTGGCTGTTTTGGCAAGCGCCATCGAACAAACCCTTGCGGGCAGCAGCCCTGGGCTGGCACGTCTAAGTATTCGCCTAGCATTTGCCGAGCGCGATCCGATCACCATCCAAGAAGTGGTCGCGGGCGAAAACGTGGCTCGAGTCGCCGCACTGCGCGGAGCGCTGATGACAGCTTTAATCAGCGAGAATCCCTACCGCGACCCACGCCTGACAAAAATCTCGCTCGCGCTCGAGTTAGAGCAGTACAACACCCTGCGCCTGATCAAACTCGAGCCGGAAAAGAAAACCCTCGAGCCAAACGAGCTTGGTTTCATCAATATGCGGCTGCAAGCCTACCGCGGCAGTGCAGTGGTCAAACGCATCAGCTACAAAGCGCCAAGCGAACCTGGGCAGCACCGCCTGCGCGTGCGCGGTGGTGCGACCCCACGCCCCAAAAATGAACTCGAGAACCCCGACCCATGGGATGGAGTTCTCACCTTGGATTCGCTGCTTGAGCGCTTGAGAAGCCGCCTAAAAGACGTTGATGCCCTGGTCGAAACCACCGAGCCACGCATCGTTGGAATCGAGCGGTTTGACGTTCCTGTGACGGGTTGGGCTTATTTTGATATAACTGTAGTCGAAAAATAGCTCAGACGAGGTGAGAGTATTCATCAGCAACCCTTTGCAAAACCCGACCACCCACAAACCCGCGCTGCCCTCTCGAGCCGCTTGCACGGCGAGCTGCACGGCACTGATGCCCCACTTGGCAGGCTGGCTGCCGCGGAAAGCGCCACCCCCACCGATGTGGTTTGTCTGCTGCGTACCAAAGACAAGGACATCGTTGCTCGGACACTCGCTTGCGCTGCCGAAGTTTTGGTGGTGGCGCAGCCCTACGAGACTACCAAAACCCAAATTGTTGTTCCCGACATTGAAGTTGCCTGGCTCGAGCTGTTGCGCATCTATCGCCAGCCGCGCCGCCCAAAATATATTCATCCCAGTGCGAGCATCCACCCGAGTGCCAAAATTGGCGAAAATGTAGAGATTGGCGCGTTTGTTTGTATCGAAGCCGATGTGCAGATCGGCGCAGGGAGCATCATCGAGGCGCACAGCATGATTGGCGAACGCTCGAGTCTGGGGAGTGGCTGCTATTTGCACGAACGCAGTACGGTGCGCCACGATTGCCATTTAGGCAATGGCGTGCTGGTGCAAAGTGGGGCAGTGATTGGCGCAGATGGGTATGGTTTCCACCGCCACAATGGCTATATTCGCCAAGAACAAATCGGCGCAGTGTTTATCGGAGACCATGTAGAAATTGGCGCAACTACTGTGATTGATCGTGGCACACTCGAGCCAACGCGCATTGGCAATGGCACAAAAATTGGACCCGCCTGCGTGGTTGCACACAACTGCCAACTTGGCGAAAATGTTGTCCTGATTGGGCAAGTTGGTTTGACAGGCAGCATCGAAGTTGGCGATGGCGCGATTTTATGGGGTCAGACAGGCACTATTGGACATGTGCGAATCGGTAAAAATGCGGTGCTTACCGCTTGTAGCTCGCTGTCTAAAAGTATTCCTGATGGTGAGGTTTGGCGCGGTGCACCTGCTCAGCCAATTCGTGATGAATTACGTCAAGAAGCCCAAGTACGCCGCTTGGGTGAGTACGAAGCTCGAATCAAAGAACTCGAACTGCAACTCAAAACCCTGGTCGCTGACAACAGGTGATGCTGTCCCCTATCAGGGTGACATCTTTTTTATGCAAATTGTGCGTTAAGGTGGTATTATCTCAGGCGGCGGAGGGGGAAGAAGTTCAGACATGGTTATTCAACAACATCTCGAGTATCTCAAAGAATTTGCAGTCTGCCCGTGGTCTGGACGCGGAACCAGCGCGTGGATAACAGGTCCAGGCATTCACACTGGCGAGGTCTCGAGGGTGCGTTTTCACCGTGCGCTTTGCGAGCCAGTGCGGCTGCGTGTTGGCAATACCGAAATCCCCCTAGTGACCGACCACGTCCTTGATACCTACCTCGCGACCCGAATTGGCTTGACGGGCAAGACCGTCTCGACCATCGAACACCTGCTTGCGGCGCTTTATGTTCTCAATCACTGGACTGGTTTTGTGATCGAAGTAGAAGGTCCGGAAATTCCAATCCTCGATGGCAGCGCCTTAGGTTGGTACTTTGCGCTGCGCGATGTACCGCCCGAACCCATGCCCGCCCCGATTACCCCAAGCCAAGAAACCGCAGCCGAGGTGCGTGAGGGCTATGTTGGGCTCGAGCCAGCCAAGCCCGACGAACCCTTGCGAATCACTGTCAAGGTTGGTTTTCCACACCCCAAAATTGGCAGACAAACCTGGACGGGCATTCGCAGTGATTGGGTCAAACTGCTCGAGGCGCGCACCTTTGGCTTTAGTTACATGCTTGACCGCTTGCTCTCGAGTGGACGCGGTGTTGGGTTTGATGGATACAACGCCGTGGTTTTTGATGATGAAACCGATGATACCAATGTTCCTTTGCGTGGCAAAGATGAGCCTGTGCGTCATAAAGCGCTGGATTTACTCGGCGATTTGTACTTAATTGGTAAGCCGCTGCACGCCCACGTGGTCGCCGATGGCGCGTCGCACGAGGCGCATGTCAAGTTTGCCAATCTGATTCGGCACGGCTAATCACATTACTCACTCAAGGTTTTTAACTTTGCCACTGCTTTGCTCGAAGTCTGTGCACTCGTTTATAAATTTTGCTCATGCTTGTGTAATTCGCTAAAATTTTTGTTTACAGCGTACTCGTATTCAAGTAGACTCTCGGTCATGTGGCTCAAACAACGAAAAATTGGTTTGGCAACTGTAAGTTCCCTGACCGATGGTGTTTTCCGTTTAGATGGCGGGGCGATGTTTGGTACCGTGCCGCGCGTATTGTGGGAAAAAAGCTGCCCACCCGACGAAAAAAACCGTATTGGGTTGCGAATTAACCCGCTATTCATCCAACTGCGTGGCAAAAACATACTCATCGAAACGGGTATGGACGACAAAAGCGGCGAGAAATTCGAGCAGATGTTCGCGGTCGAGCGCGACGAAACAGTTTTTTGGGGCTTGCGCGCATTGGGTTTAAGCCCAGAAGACATAGATTTAGTGATTAACACCCATCTGCACTTCGACCACGCCGGGCGCAATACCACTGCGCTACATAAGCCAACTTTTGCCAAAGCGCGCTATCTTGTCTCCAAACAGGATTTGCTCGATGCCACCAACACCCACGAGCGCAACCGTGCAAGCTACAACGCGCATAACTTCATACCGATTCTCGAGGCAGGTTTGTTTGATGTCTTCGAGGGCAGCGCCGAAATACTGCCAGAACTCACGGTTTTTCCACTGCCCGGGCACAACCTTGGACAGTGTGGGGTGCGGCTCGAGTCCGAGGGGCAGGTTTTGATTTACACCGCCGATTTGCTGCCAACAAGCCATCACGCGGCATACCCATACATCATGGGGTATGACCTTTACCCCGTGACCACGCTCGAGATGCGCAAACAGTTTTTTCCGCAATGGGCAGCAGAAAATGCGCTGATTTGCCCGCCGCACGACCCACATGTGTCTTGGGGTAGGCTGGTGCCCGCCGCAAAAGGCGGCTTTGCCTTGACCCCAGAGGGCTAGCGCTTTGCCACGAGCGGTTGGTGCAATTTGGCAAAGGCAGTGCGGTACTCTTCGGGGTCGAGTCCACGCCCGATGACCACCAGACTCGAGTGCCCATCGTGGCGCTGCGCCCCCTTGGTGACCTTGACGATTTCGCGCACCGCCTGGAAAATAATCTCGTCGGGGATTTGGCGAAACGCCAAAAAACCCTTGGCGCGAAAAACATTGCCCGGACGTGCCAAAATAAACTCCTCCATGAAAGCATTCCACGCGAGCGCATCGAGCGGTGTAGCTTGGTGCAAACTAAAGCTCACCACGCCTTGGGTGTGCGTGTGTTCATGACCCTGGGGTTGCCAATCGGAGTCAAACGCCCCCTGATGGAGCAGAGTGGCGGCATCTACAACGGCGTTTACGCTCTCGGTCACACGTCCCAGGGGATTTAACTGCGCGAGCAAGGCGCGCGCAGTCTCGAGTTGTTCGGGGCTAGCGAGGTCGGTTTTGTTCAAAATGATGCTGCTCGCATACGCCAGTTGCACTGCACCTTCGGGCACATCCTGCAGGGTTTGATAGAGATTTCGAGCATCGGCAACACCGATAATTCCGTCTAAATCAAAAATATGGCGCAGTTGTGGCTCGAGTACGGTTTGCGCTACAGGAACAGGGTCAGCAAGCCCTGAAAGCTCGACCAGTAGGTGTTGCGGTGGGTTTTTGCGCAGGCTTAGTTTGAGCATTGCTTCGGCAAGGTCATCGCGCCCAGCACAGCACAAGCAGCCATTTGAAAACTCGGTCACGCCCTCTTCATCAATGTTTTCGATCAACGCACCGTCTACGTTCACATCGCCAAATTCATTAACAATCACACCAAAACGTTTGTTGCCATTTTGAATCAGATGATTCACTAAAGTTGTCTTGCCCGCTCCCAAAAATCCGCCCACGACGGTGACGGGTATTTTCTGCTTAAAGGTGAACATTTTTTCAGTGTATACCACAACAAAAAAAACAGACAAACCAAATGGGTTCTACTTTTCAAAAAGGCAATTTGGTGTATAAAGAAGGCGTGAATTGGCTCGAGCTAGGTTGTGTACTCGCTGTAGTGCTGACCTTGATTTGGCTACGCGGTCGTCAAATCGTCTGGGGAGCAGTTCCCTTCACCACTGGTCTGGGAGCTGTGTTGCTGGCTATCTGGTTGCTCGAGCGACAAAAGATGGTCTGGCTGAGCGACCACCTGTTTTTCGCGGTACAAATTTGTCTGGTCTTTGATTACTTACTCGAGCAATTCTCGAGCTGGCGCTGGAAACTGCTCTCGATTTCGCTGTTTGGCGTGGCGCTGACGCTCTTTGACAGCCTTGTCCTGAATTGGCAAGGGGCTGCTCCAGAGTTAAGTTATATTGGCTGGCACACCGCTTTTTTGTTTGGTACTGCGCTCGTGATTTGGTTAGCGGATTTATTTTTTAAAAAACTTGGGCTCAGTCGGATTATTGTTTTGCTCGTGCTTTCAATCGCCGTGCGACTGCTGTGGTACAACGTTTTCGGGCGCGAATACGGTCTTTTTTCTTCCACCATATTGGTGATTTGTACCTTTGTGGTGATGGCGCTGTCCCTAGAGCGCAGCAGCCCGCGCCAAACCATGCCCACGGCGCAACTCGCTGCGTATCAGAGTCTGCTTGGCACACTCGAGCAGCTCGCTACCCCCGCCAAACCACATTCTTTTCAAGGGAGCGATTTGGTCACAACACTCTTTGGCGCGGCACGCGCCATGGCGAGTGGTGGCAGCGACAATACCTTGTGGTCACAGCTGCTCAATACTGCCATCTTATTGGTGCCGGGAGCCGAAGGTGGCGTTTTGCGTTTGCGTACCGCTGACTATTTTCGCTGTGTGGCACAGGAAGGGTACTCAGAGGAGCTGTTGAATTTACCGTTTTCTGAACAAAGTGCTAAGGAATGGCATGGCGACATACTCGCCTGGCATCGCGGCGAGCCGCGTATTGCGCGCCAGCCTAAAGTGCCTTTGCAACAAGTCGCCGCGCTGATTGCCGTACAAAAAAAACGCATATACAGCAACCTGTATTTTCCGATTTTGGTCGGCAACGATGTGCTTGCCGATTTGAGTTTCGATAACTTCAGCAACGAAAATGCTTTTAGTGAGGATTCCATTCAGGCTGCCAGACAGTTTTCGATTCAGATTGGGGCGCTCATCAATGCGCAAAACGAACGACGCGAACTCGAGGCGCGCCTGCGCGAATTTGCAGCAATCGAAGCGGTTGCCGAAGCACTGCACGATGCGCGCAGCAGTGCGCAAATTGCAGGCGGTATCCTCGAGCAGACCATGCGGTTGCTCGATACGGCGCACTGCGGTTTTATGCTGATTTCCTCAGATACACAAAGTCTTTTGCTGGTTGCCGAACATGGGATTTTCCACGAGACCACACTGATCACTGGAAGAAAGCCCATCCCCAGAGACAGGAGTCCAGTTTGGATGGCACTCGAGGCTCGAGGTACGGTGTATACCAGCGATACGCGTAAAAACCCGCATGTACTCAATTTGCCATCGAACTCCAGGCGGGGCTATTGCCAGTTGAGTGTTCCAATCCTCGACTCGAGGGGGGTACAGCTTGGTGTTTTGGTGGTAGCACGCGAGTTACCTGCACGATTCAGCAACCTTGACCAAAGATTGACCGAACTGATTGCCAAAGTTGCGGGCAGTACTCTAGAACGCGTATACGCCACCGAGAACCTAGAGCGCCAAGTTTTTGAAAGCCGCAACCTGCTCAATTTGGCGCGTTTGCTCGAGAGTTCAGACTACAGCGCACTACCGACCGCGCTTGAGCGGGTGCGGCAATTGGCAGTTGCCGATGCCGCACTACTGCTGCGCCTGGAGGGCGGGTTGTTTCGTGTTCAGACCCGAGTCGGTAACATTACCGACGCACAAGTCATTGCACGCAGTCTAGGACTCGAGCCACTTCTGGCATGGGCGCGGCAGCCAATGCAGCGCAGCCTCGAGCTGAGCGCCGATGTGATCGGTGCAAGCATGCGCCAAATCGGTGTGCGTTCGATGCTCGCCTCGATGCTCGAGAACGAGGGTGCATTGCTTGGTGCTATCGTTATTTACCGCTTCAATCAGGTGGGCTGGAACCGCAACGAAAAAAACCTAATCGAAGCCGCAGGCGGTATGATGAGTGCGCTTTTGGCGCGCTTGGAGCGCGTCAAGACCCTCGAGGCAGCCTACGAGGGTTCGCTTGCGATGATTGGCAAGGCGCTCGAGATGCGCGACCTCGAGACCGGCGACCATACCGAGCGGGTCGCCAGGATGGCGGTGCGCATGGCAAAAGCCCTCAACTTCAGCGAATTGGAAGTGCGTGCAGTGCGTTGGGGGGCGTATCTGCACGATGTGGGCAAGTTTGTTATTTCGGATTTGGTCTTGCGTAAACCGGGCAAATTGACACCCGAGGAAATCGCGCTTATTCGCGAACACCCACAGAATGGCTACAACCTGATACGCGATATCCCATTTTTGCCACTGACCTCTAAACACATCGTCTTGTACCACCACGAGCGCTGGGATGGCACGGGGTACCCAACCCGCCTCGCCGCCGAGGACATTCCGCTCGCAGCGCGAATTTTTGCAGTTTGTGATGTCTACGACGCACTACAGAGCAAGCGTGTCTACAAGGAAGCTTACACCCCAACACGCACCCTCGCCGAACTCTATGCGAGCGCACAAAACGGACACCTCGAGCTGCGCTTGGTGCAGCTCTTAGAGCGTTTGCTCCAAGAAGATACACTCAGGCAAAATGCGCCACCCGAGTCGTCAGACGCTGTACCAAATCGTGCTTGATGGTCACACCGATACCATCCCCCATAAGCGGCTTGGTATAGCCGTCTTGCATGGTGATTTCAGGCTCGATGATGTCCTCGAGCCAGTAGCGCGCACTCGGAGCGGTGTCTGAAGCCATGGTGAAGGCACCCAAAGTTTGCAGTGCCACGTTGTGTGCACGCCCAACACCACTCTCGAGCATTCCGCCGCACCACAAGTCCAAGCCATTGGTTTGACAATATGCTGCGATTCGATGCGCCATATCGTGTCCACCGACGCGTCCAATTTTGAGGTTGATGACCTTGGCTGCACCCATTTGCAGCGCTCGCCGCACATCACTGACAGTGTGAATCGGTTCATCTAAACAAAGTGGTGTATTTAATTCTTTTGCCAATGTGCCATGGTCAATGATGTCGTTGTGTTCAAGTGGTTGCTCGATGTATTGCAGTTTGTACTGATCCAGTTCTTTGAGCACGCCTAAATCCTCGAGTGTGTAGTCAGAGTTGGCATCTACGGTGAGCGCCATCGCCTCACCGAGCGCGGCTCGAGCCGCAGCCACATAGGCGATATCGCGCCCTCGACCAATTTTTAGCTTGATGCGCTTATAGCCTTGGGCTTGCTGCTCGAGCACGAATTCAGCCAAGTCTTGGGGGCTTTTTTTAATACCCACACTCAACCCCACAGGCAGCTCGGTTTTTGTTCCACCGATGTATTGCCAGAGTGGTTTTTGTGCAGCTTTGGCAAACCAATCCCAGAGCGCCAACTCAAAACCCGCTTTGGCAAACGGATGCCCACGCAACGGCTTCACGAGAGGGGCATAATCTGAGGGTTGCTCGAGCACCTGCCCCACGCTTTGCGGCGCGATGAAGTCGTGCAGAATGTGCCAAGCGGTTTCTGTACTCTCGTAAGAATAGCCGGGAGTCTCGTTGCAACTGACTTCGCCGTACCCCGTTATGCCACCACTCGAGACTGCCAATAAAAGAATACGCCGTTCTTGAGTAACACCAAAGCTGGTCTCGAAGGGGTGCTTCATGTTCATGCGAATTTCGCGCAATTCGACCTGTTCGATTTTCATTATACCCGCAGTCTAACACCAAGCAACCATGAGGGTGAAAAGTAGTAGCGTTGTAGCTCACGCTCCATGCGCGTTGCACCAGCTCCACAAGCAATACGCACCAGCAAATCTGTCGGACGAGTTTGGGCAACTGTACAATTAAAAGCGTTCAAACATCAGCGCCACGACCAAATGGGCAATGCACCGCTCCGACATCTGCTGACCCAGCCAACGCGGGTTTTGAGCGTTTTGTTCAAGTCTTGCATGCGGCTCGAGTGGGTAGCAAAAATATTCGCGCTGCATTTTATGCCGCCGCTCGAGCGCTTGCTTGGCGCTTGATGCGGCTTGGCGCAGCAGCAGGCGGCACGACGAGGACTTCTTTTACAGGAGCAGCACTTTCGGTATTCTCTGCAAAATTGCGTCGCTCGAGCATTTCTAAGCGCTCGGCATTGATTTGCAGTTTAATGCGCTTTTGCCCAGCACCATCCGTCCAAGAGTTGGACTCGAGCCGCCCAAGCACAAATACAGGTGCACCCTTTTGCAGTGTTGCCGCATTTTCGGCAGATGAACCCCAAAGCACCACCTCGAGAAAATGGGTTTTGTCGTGCCATTGCCCATTGGCATCTTTCCAAGATTCACCTACAGCCACGCTCAGGCTGGTCACAGGTGTACCGCTAGACGTATGGCGCAGGACGGCGTTGCGCGTTAAATTACCGGAAATCACAGCGCGGTTTACGCTCTCAATCAGGCGGCAACCACCAGCACGGTCTACAACCAGGCGCTCGGCGTGCGATTCACGCAGCACCTCGAGGTGCGAAACCCGCAAAACCACACGGCTGCGCCTTTCGCCTCGATCGTTTTGCCACGTCTGGTACTCGAGTTTACCTTCAAGCAGCACACCTGTACCTGCTTTTAGAGAATTCACCAGCGTTTCGGCATCTTTGCTGATGTACTCTGCGCGGTGGTACCACGCCACATTGCAAACCTCGCCTGTGCTATCGGTGATGGTGCTATCGCCTGCTACGGTAAAACTCAGCACAGCTGCGCCGTTAGGGGTGTAGCGAAGCTCTGGTTCACGAACCATTGCGCCGACCAAAATAAAACTGTTGATACCTCGAGCCATAATCTGTACTCCTTCGTTCTCTGGTGAATGTTTGCGGTTTGCCTAGTTAGCGTTATCTGACACTCGAGGGTGTCGGATACGGTTATAGCAGAATGATGACGTGTTGTCAAGCATTTTTTGTTTAGCCCTTTGCGCCCGCCACGCGCACCCACAATGTACACGGGTTGCAGGTGTAGCTCGAGTTTTTGGTCTGACTCAAATTTATTTTGCGAATAGGCACGAATTGGTACAGCGGCGTTTTGTAAGGCAACCAAAGCAGGTAAACCGACTTTAACAAAATCACGAATTCGCGTCATGCAGTCACGTCAGCCCAAGCCAGAAGCGTATCCGCAAAACAGCTTATACCAGTACCTGTGTATCGCTATTGTTTTTATTTGGTTTTTACGGTTAACTCGACCTTGTCGTTATACTCTCTACGTTCCCAACGCTGAACCTCAAAATTTTCGTTTGCAACTGGGAAAACATGCACTGGAGTCAAGCTCACCCGAAAGCGCTTATTGCCCAGCGGTGTAACATTGACCTCGAGGTGTCCATAGTGCTTGCCCCCACTGAGCAAAATGTTACCATTCCACAGCTCTGGTTCGTTGTTGTGTGCAGTCCACTGATTGGCGGGGTTGTTGCGTCGGGCAATTGCAGGTGGCTGAGAGCCGCGCAACCCGTCTCCGGCAACTCCAACGTCGTAATAGTGAATACCGCGCACCAGGCTGCGTTCAAACAGCTCTGAGTGACCACTAAACACCGCGACCACACCGTATTTCTCGAGCATAGGCGAATAGACTCGCATTGCTACACCACCTTGACCGCTTGTACCAGCTTGGGTCTGTGCAAACCCGTGTTCGCCAATGCTGTACGGGGCATGGTGCCACTGCACAAAAATCAACTGACCCTTGCTGTGTGCATCCTTGAGTTGCGCCTCCGCCCAATTCCACTGGTCAGAACCTGGGTTGTAGTCTGCAAGGTCATCTCCGGGATAAGTTGCAACACTTACGTTGTTTTGAGTATCGGCATCGTTTGGCTTTTCTCGAGTTGAATCAGGCAAACCGTTGGAGCTGTCTAGCGTGATAAAGGTGATTGGACCATAGTCAATACGGTAATACTGATTCTTGTATTTGGGGTTATTGTTGCTTGGTAGGGAAAAATATGCCTTGTACTTGTTGCGTGCCGCTAAAACCGCTGCAGGTTCATAGGCGCCATTGCGTGCACCGAAGTTTTCCCAGTTACCCAGAGCGGGCAAAATTGGGGCTTTGTCGAATAATTGGTCAAATTTACCCGCATTGTGAAAAAAGAATTCATCCCAAGCGCGCTGATATCCACCACCTTGCACTAAATCACCGGGGAAGAGCACCAAGTTCGGGCTGCGTTCGACAATCGTACGCACATTTGCCTTGTACCCTTCCGTCTCGGTTGCAAGATATAGTTCTTGTCCGCGTGCATCTTTAGGCAGTGCCGCAGGGCGACCTGTACTGCCCGGGGCTTGTGCCGCTGGTGCATCTTTACTGTTGCCCCATTCACGCTTGGTCGTACGTCCGGCGGGGTCGGTTTCGGAATCAGAGAGTACCACAAAGCGGATTGGGGATTTAGCGTCTAATCGAGGGGCTGTCTGAAATTGTGCACGATGTGTTTGGGAACCTTGAGTAACGCGGTAGGTATAGCGCTTCCCCGACTCGAGCCCCTTGATTTGCACAACATGCCGCACGTTTTTATTTTCAAACATATCGGGGAATTGTGGGCGTTCCTTTTGCTCGAGCTCGCTGTACTCGAGCGCCTTCATGACCTGAGGCTCGGAGGTATAGCGCTGACCAGCAACCTCGAGCAGCCCCGGGGTCTCTGTCGTACTAAACCAAGTCACAGTCATACCGCTATCGCTTGGATTCAGCAAGTATGGCAAAACTCGAAAGCCGGAATTGTCCGTCGCCTGGTTCGATGCACTCCCTAAGGTGGCGAGCACAACTAACGGCACCAATGCAAATAAAGTCTTTTTCATCGAGCCTCAGGATAGGGGTGCTGTGTCATGCTTGCTTCAGTGCTGTGTCA
>JBKBVO010000033.1:0-15934 GCA_046289535.1 Deinococcales bacterium
TCAGGCAGTACAGCTTGGGCGATAAGCTCATTAGTTTGGTTAGCTATTTTTTCATTGGTTTTCCGTCGTTTTTTTTAGCACTTTTGATTGTTTTTGGTCTGGTCACATTTAAGCTCAGTACCGGTTCGTTTTTATTGCCTGTAGGTGGTATGACCTCCGAAAATCACGATTCGCTGAGCTTTATTGGACGCATTCTGGATATTCTATGGCATCTGATTGCACCGATGCTTGCGCTATTGATTGGTGATATTGCAGGTCTCTCGCGCACTTTCCGTGCTCAGATGCTCGAGTTTTTGAATCAAGATTTTGTTCGTACCGCGCGCGCTAAGGGTTTAGCCGAGCGCAGTGTGATTTACAAGCACACCCTGAGAAATGCGCTCACGCCGTTTATTGCGGGTATTGGGGGCTTGCTCCCCGCTATTTTGTCGGGTGCTGGATTTATTGAAGTGGTCTTTAACTGGCCCGGTCTGACACCAGTTTTTCTCGAGGCAATCAACAGTCAAGACTTGTATGTGCTGCTGAGCACCACTGCGGTTTCGTTGGTGTTGCTCGTTATTGGTAATTTGATTTCAGATTTTTTACTTGCGGTGGTAGACCCAAGGATTAGGTATTTCTAATGAGCACAGCATCTTTTTCTACTGATACCAGAGAAGGTATGGCACCTGTTGCTAAAAGCCGTATGCAAGTGGCTTGGGAACAGTTTCGTAAGCATCAATTGGCGGTCTTTGGTGGCATGATTTTGTTTGCCATGTATGTCGGGGCAATTTTTGCTCCATTCATCGGACCTTATGGGCTTGCCGAATACAGTACCACCAATATCACTCGCTTTCATCCGCCAACACAGGTGCATTTTTTTGACGAAGGTCGTCTGACTGCCCCTTTTGTCTATGCCACGAAGCAGGAACTCGATATGCAAACCTTCGCCCAAACTTATGTTACGCAAAAAGATATTAAATGCCCTGTTAGGTTCTTTGTTTCGCGCCCCGACCAGCCATATCATCTGTTCTTTTTGATTCCAGCCAACATACGCTTATTTGGTGTAGATAAACCCTGCAACATCTTTTTAATGGGTGCAGACCTTTACGGGCGTGATGTCTTTACACGTTTATGGTATGGCGCTGCTGTTAGTTTAACTATCGGTATTTTTGCAGTGGCTCTTTCCACCATTTTAGGTCTGATTTTTGGCGGATTGGCTGGGTATTACGGTGGTTGGATTGATAACCTGATTATGCGTTTAATCGAAGTGATTGGTGCAATTCCGGGACTTTTCTTGTTGCTTACATTAACCTCGGTATTGCCACAAGACATTGATCCACTCTTGGTTTTTTACAGCATCATCTTTTTGTTAGGTGTGATTGGCTGGGGTGGGCTTGCCCGCACGGTGCGCTCACAAATTAGTGCCCTGCGCGAATCGGATATGGTGCAGGCAGCGGTGAGTCTCGGTGCGAAGGAGGCGCGTGTTATTGCTGTGCACATGTTGCCTATTACCTTTTCACTTCTCATTGTGGGATTGTCACTAGGCATTCCTGGTGCAATTCTTGCAGAGTCTGGCTTGTCTTTCTTGGGGCGTGGAATCCGCGAGCCATACTCGAGCTGGGGTTCGATGATTAACCAAGCTCAAGAAGGCGGTTTTGCAAGTATTGCCTACCGTCCTTGGATGCTTATACCAGGATTTTTTATCGTGATTGCAGTGCTGTGTTGGCAGTTTTTGGGCGACGGTCTGCGCGATGCGCTCGATCCACGCAAACGCCAATAATTTTTGTTAAGCTATAAATCCATCGGAGGAGCAACATGGCAAATGTTTCCAGCAGCGAAACGCTGGTCGAGGTCAATAATTTAAAAACCTATTTCTATACCGACGAAGGTATAGTTAAGAGTGTAGATGGCGTAACTTTTCACATTCAAAAAGGCGAAACCTTGGCAGTCGTGGGTGAGTCAGGCTCGGGCAAAAGCGTGACTAGTTTGTCTATTATGCGCTTGATTCCCAGCCCTCCCGGAAAAATTGTAGATGGCACGGTTATTTTTCGCGGGCGCGATGGCGTTGCTAAGGATTTAACTAAGCTCTCCGAACCCGAAATGCGAAAAATTCGTGGTAACGAAGTCTCGATGATTTTCCAAGAGCCGATGACCAGTCTAAACCCCGTATACACCGTGGGTGACCAGATTGCCGAAGCGGTGGTGCTGCACCAAGGTAAGAGCAAAAAAGAAGCCATGGAGGTTGCGGTCACAATGCTCGAGTTGGTGGGTATTCCCGAACCGCGTCGCCGTGTCACCAATTACCCACACCAGATGTCGGGCGGTATGCGCCAACGCGTGATGATCGCGATGGCGCTAAGTTGTAACCCTGCACTCCTCATTGCCGACGAGCCAACCACTGCATTAGATGTTACGATTCAAGCACAAATTCTCGATTTGATGCGCAAGCTGCAGCGCGAAATAGGTATGAGCATTTTATTCATCACCCACAACCTTGGCGTAGTTGCAGAAATGGCAGACCGCGTTGTAGTGATGTACGGCGGGCGCGTGGTTGAAGAAGGCGATGTGGTCGAAATTTTCAAACGCCCCAAGCACCCATACACTGTGGGTTTGTTGCACAGCATTCCTCGAGTAGACCACGAAAAATCCGAACAAGGGCGGCTCGAGGCGATTCCGGGCAATGTACCAAACCCACTCTATTTGCCAACGGGCTGCGCTTTTCATCCACGCTGTAAATTCGCCGTAGATGCCTGTAAAGAAGCCATTCCAGCGCTCGAGGATACGGGCAACGGACATATGAGTCGCTGCATCCGCTGGAAGGAGCTTTGAATATGACTGCACCTGCTACTGAGTCCCAGACCCAAGCAACAACCCAAGCCCCTCTGCTCGAGGTCAATCACCTCGTGAAGTTCTTCCCCATTCGTGGCGGCTTGTTGTCTCGGGTGGTGGCGAATGTTAAAGCCGTCAATGATGTCTCGTTTAAGATTAATAAGGGCGAAGTTTTAGGCTTGGTGGGTGAATCCGGTTCGGGTAAAACCACTGCGGGGCGTGCGATTTTGCGTCTGATTGAACCCACTTCGGGTGAAGTAAAGTTTAATGGCGTAGATGTGGTCAAGCTTTCCAAATCCGAGATGCGCGAATACCGCAAGCAAATGCAGATTATTTTCCAAGACCCATTTGCCAGTCTTAATCCGCGTATGACTGTTGGTGATATTATCGGTGAGGCGCTCTTAATCCATAACCTTGCACAAGGTCAGGCTCGAGTTGATCGTGTTGCAGATTTGCTACGCCGTGTGGGTTTAAGTCCAGATCATATGCGCCGCTATCCGCACGAGTTTAGTGGTGGTCAACGCCAACGTATCGGTATTGCTCGCGCTCTGGCGGTAAACCCCGAGTTTATTGTTGCAGACGAGCCTGTCTCGGCACTCGATGTGAGTATCCAAGCCCAAGTAGTCAACCTGCTCGAGGACTTGCAGCGCGACCTTGGTTTGACAGTCTTGTTTATTGCCCACGATTTGGCAGTCGTTGAGTACATCTGTGACCGTGTGGCAGTGATGTACTTGGGTAAGGTGATGGAGGTTGCACCGAGCCGCGAGTTGTATACCAACCCCAAACATCCATACACCGAAGCACTCCTCAGTGCGGCACCGATTCCAGACCCAACAATCAAACGCGAGCGCATTATTCTCGAGGGTGATATTCCTTCGCCGATTAACCCACCGAGCGGCTGTGTATTCCGCACCCGTTGCCGCTATAAAATTGCCGAGTGTGAGCACACTGTGCCTGAATTAAAAGAAGTCGCGCCCGGACACTATAAGGCTTGTATTCGTGACGATGTTCTTTAAAGTATTTCTCTGGGGTGCAAAGCTAAAAAAGTGCGTTTGTTTAGCGTGGTAGCTCGAGATTCACTTGTTTTTCTTGTGGAACACGCACAGTGATTTTAGCCGTACTGTATCCCGCAATCTCGAGCCGAAGCGAGTATTCTCCGTCTTTGGGAAACGCAACCGGACCGGGTACGGTTGCTAGCAATGCACCCTTCGCTAAATTGCTGCCACTTGGAGCACTTTCTACAATTAAACGCCCAATAACATCTTCTGCACCGCGAACTGTGAATATGACAACACTTCCAGTATTGGGGTTGCCTTGGACATTCAGGGTTTGTGGGTTGGGGTTGGATGGCTGCGCTAGACGACCTAACAACACGCCTGCAACCACAATCAAAACACCAATACCAACAGCAATGAGCACAAAAGGATCAGGTCGCGCACGCGGTGGTGGCGTAACCACGTTGCGCCATGATTGGTCTTCCTCATCAAAGCCAATGCGAATAGGAATGGGGCGGGGCGCATCGGCATCGGAGTCTTCGGTTACACGGCTCGAGGCTCGGCTCGGAAGTGCCACATCGGGCTCATCTGCCGCTAGATGCTCAGGCTCGGACAACTGCGCAATCACCACTGGTTGCTCGAGTATTGGACTAATCAATTCCTTAGAGTGCAACGATTCGGGCGATTTAGGTTCTTGTGGCGCGGACAGTTGTGATTCAGGTAGTTGAGACTCTTGCAGTTCAGCAGCCTGTGCGGTTTCGAGGTCTTCAGCTAAAACCTCAGGTTCGGGGTGTTTCAGTGGAGCATTGGATAAGTTTGTTTGCAGGGCTGGCAGTAATTCGGCTTCGATTGCATCTAACCTTGCTTCGGGAGAGGCTAGATCAGATGCTTCTAAAGTTGGTTTGGGTAAATCTATCTCAGACGACACAGCAGATTTGGGTACAATATTTGTAGGTGCGGACTCGAGCACTGGAACTTGCACGGGTTCGGGAGGAACAATAGGTCGTTCTGGTCTGGGTAATTCCGGTTTGACTGGTATCTCGAGTCGCTTGGTGCGGATTATTGGCTGTTCAAAGCTGCGCTCGGTCTCTATATACTCTGTAGCCGATAATTCAAGTGCAGTTTGTGCCAAGTCAGAGGCATTTTGGCGTGGAGGCAAGACCTGCTCGAGCGCCAACACCAGCTCTTGTGCCGTAGGGCGTTCAGAGGGGCGTGGATTTAGACAATGCCCAATCAAACGCCCAAAATCACCTTCGGGTAGAATGCGTGGCTTACCTTTGGCAAACAGTGAAATACAGCGTGCCCAAGAAAAAATATCAGTAGCAAAAGAGATATTAGTTTCGGGGGCTTGGTAATCTGGATTTGCCCGTCCCCAAGGTAAACCCCAACCTTCGATCAGCAAGTGGTCTCCTGAAGCAAAAAAATGCTGTGGCTCGAGGTTGCCGTGTTGCAAGCCACCACTGTGGGCATCGGCGAGCGCTTGACTACTGGCACGCACCAACCATTCCAAACGAGGTTGGGTCAGTACAGGTTTGAGCGGTGTATATCCGGGTGCACTGGCTGTGACCAAGAAACCCAGCCCATGTTCAAAACCAATCTCGAGCACCGCGGGAATTGTTTCTGAGTAAACCTCGGGAATCGCCTGTGGTTGTTCAGGCATGGTGTAGATAAACACAGGCATCCCCGTAATCAAATCAATCCCTGCAAAGGTTTCGATTTGACCAGTCTGCAAAGCGACACCACCAAACGTCTGTGCTCGAGCCAAATGGCTGTGCAACAATCGGGTGGCGGCATATTGGGAAAAGGTCTGCATTGTTATATTCCCACTTGTATGACGGCAAGCATACACCACTTTGTAGCAATACACCACTTTGAAGCGCTTCAAACTGTGCACTATCTTGCTTTGGGGTGCAAGAAATAGGGCTAGAGTGACTTATGCCATCATCTGAGCCCAGCAATCTTCGAGCCATATTGCACCGCTGTCGCGATGTGCTTCTAGAGGTGAAAATCACACTCGAGCGAATGCGAAATAGCACTGTACAACGCCGCTTGTATGCGGATTGGGTGGCGCTTGAAACCAGCCAAGGTATCCTTAGCCCCGATGAGTACCTGCACCGAGCCGAGGCACTTCGGCTCGAGGTTTCGGACTTGTACGCCCGCTATACTGCGCTTTAGTACACCGTTGAAAAATTTTGCGTTCCTTTTAGGAAATTTACCGTAACCTACATCAGCGCCTATGCTTGGCATACCAAGAATTTTGCGCGGCTAGAGTAGAACTTGGAGTACTCGGTGGGGTTGTTGCCCTAAATCTTGCGCATATTTGGCTCGAGGATGCGCTTACGCAAGCGAATGCTTTTGGGTGTAACCTCGACTAGTTCATCATCGGAAATGTACTCGAGCGCTTCTTCCAAACTCATCGGCGAGACGGGTGTCAGGGTTACGGCATCGTCTGCGCCACTGGTTCGCATATTGGTGAGTTTCTTTGATTTACAGACATTAACGTTCAGGTCTTTGGGTCCACTGTTAGCGCCAACAATCATGCCTACATAGACCTCGACGCCGGGTTCAATAAAGAACTTACCGCGATCCTCGAGTTTCCAGATTGCGTAGGGAAAGGTTGTTCCGGCTTCCATTGCTACCAGCGATCCATTCTGACGAGTTTTGATTTCGCCAGCCATCGGTGCATAACCATCAAAAACATGGTTCATGATACCTTCGCCTTGGGTCATGCTCAGGAATTGCGTGCGGAAACCGAACAAACTCCGCGCAGGGATTTTGTACTCGAGCCGCACACGCCCATTTTGATTATCCATGTTGATCATTTCGCCGCGTCTCGAGCCTAAGGTCTCCATAACTCCGCCCATTTTGCCTTCGGGTACGTCTATGACCAAGTGTTCGTATGGCTCGTGAATCACGCCATCAATCTCGCGGGTAATCACTTGCGGTGTAGAAACCTGCAGCTCGTAGCCTTCGCGGCGCATGGTCTCGATAAGAATGGACAAGTGCAACTCACCACGCCCCGAGACCTTGTATTCGTCGGTACTCTCTTCTTCGACACGCAGCGCAACGTTGGTCATTGCCTCCTTCAAAAGCCGGTCGCGGATGTGGCGCGTGGTTACATACTTGCCTTCTTTGCCTGCAAAAGGACTGGTGTTTGGACCAAAGGTCATCGAAACTGTTGGCTCGTCCACTGTGAGCACCGGCAAGGCTTCAGGGTCAGCAAAATCGGCGATAGTTTCGCCTACACCAATATCCTCGAGTCCCGCAATGGCTACAATATCGCCAGCATAGACTTCTTCGACATCAATACGCGCCAAGCCCATGTGGGTAAAGACCTGACTGACTTTAGCCTTACTCCTCGAGCCATCTTTGTGCATCAGCGTGACGTACTCGCCGCGTTTGACTTTACCGCGCCGCACACGCCCAATAGCGATGCGCCCAAGGTAATCGGAGTAATCGAGGTTTGTTACGAGCATCTGAAAGGGCTTATCTATTTCGATGCTGGGTGGTGGAACATGCTGAACAATTAGCTCGAGCAATTCCTGTAGGTCTTCTTTGGGTGCCTCGAGGTTCTTAAACGCCTTGCCTTCGCGGGCAATCGCGTAAATGATTGGAAAATCGAGTTGTTCGTCGGTTGCGCCCAAGTCTGCCATCAGGTCAAAGGTCAAATTAACAACCTCTTGAATGCGCTGGTCTTTACGATCAATCTTGTTGATGACCACAATTGGGTGCAAACCAAGCTCAAGTGCTTTTTTGAGCACAAAACGAGTTTGCGGCATTGGACCTTCAGAAGCATCCACCAAAAGTAAGCAGCCGTCTACCATACCCAAAACACGCTCGACTTCGCCACCGAAATCGGCGTGACCGGGCGTGTCCATAATGTTGATTTTAATGCCCTGAAATTCTATAGCGGTATTTTTGGCAAGAATGGTAATGCCGCGCTCACGCTCGAGGGCGTTAGAATCCATGACGCGGTCGGCTACAGCCTGGTTGTCACGGAAGGTGTGGGTTTGTTTGAGTAGCCCATCCACCAATGTGGTCTTACCGTGGTCTACGTGGGCGATAATGGCGATATTGCGAAATTCCTGCATGAAAACCTCAAAAAAAATCCCGAGTCTATTTGCTCGGCGGCGCTGAACTGACACACGAAAACGGGTGCGGTGCGGCACCCTCAGGGATAGTAACACAGATACTTGGTGTCTCGAGTCCCCTACGAGTTGTGGTGTCTCGAGTCCCTCAGCCCCGCCGCGAAACCACTTCGTGAATCAAAATCGCTGCCGCAACACTGGCGTTTAAGGATTGCACTCGCCCTCGAGTCTCGATTTTAAGCAATTCATCACATTTTTCGCGCACCAAGCGGCGCAAGCCGTCACCTTCGGAGCCGATAACCAGTGCTAAGGGGCGGTTGAAATCCAACTGCCCCAAACTGACTCGAGCTTCGCCTGCTGCACCATAGACCCAGATATTTTGGGCTTTGAGATCGTCTATCAGACGTGGCAGGTTTTTCACTTGCACAAGCGGCAAGTGTGCTGTTGCCCCCGCGCTTGACTTAATCACGGTAGGCGAAAGTGGGGCGCTGCGTCGCTCCTCGACCACTACGCCGTGTGCTCCTAAAACCTCGGCACTGCGGATAATTGCACCAAAATTGTGCGGGTCAGTGATTCCGTCCAGCAGCACCAACAACACCTGCTCGTTGCGCTTTTTGGCAAGGGCAAAGCAGTCAGACAACTCCGACCAAACTGCATCCTCGAGTTCTGCAACCACGCCTTGGTGTTGAGTGGTGCCGATTTCTTGGTCAAGCACGATGCGCGGATGCCACTCGAGTGGGATATCCGCTTGGTGGCAACGCGCTTCGAGTTCTTTGGCAAACTGCCGCTCGATCCCGTTGGCAGCAAAAACACGCTGTACTGCACCTGTTTGCAGCGCCTCGAGCACAGGATTGCGTCCGTAAATCAGCATGGTTTAACCAAAAAGTTTCGTGAGTGACATTGCAAAGCCCATATCGCCCTCGAGTTTAAGTTTGCCGGTCATGGCTGCCATCATCGGGTTGAGTTCACCCGCCAGTAACTTTTCAAAATCTTGCTTCGAGGATTTTAACGTAACACGCGGCGTTAGACCATGATTTTGTGCTGTTCCCTCGAGCAAACCTGCACCTTCTTTACGAACATCGAAAGTATAGGCAACACCGTCAAGCTCGAGTCCGATAACGGCGTCGAGTTGGGCTTTCACTTCTGGGGTGATTTTTTGCGAGAGGGTATCGAGGGGGTTCATGTTACTCCTTTAACAATTTCAAAATAATGGGCGGATTCCACAGGTGTAACCGAAAGTCGGTTGCCTGTGCGTAAAATAATCATACCCTCAAGCCTTGGGTTTTGGCGAAGCTGGCGTAAAGGTAACAGCTCTAGCGCTCGCACTGGTTCAAGCGTAACCTGTACCCAACGCGGGTTCTCGAGTGTACTTTTTGGGTCGTAATACTGGCTTTTGGGGTCAAATTGGCTCGGGTCGGGGTGGGCGGTTGTCACCACCTTGGCAACGCCCGCCACCCCCGGAATTTTGGTGCTCGAGTGGTAAATTAGTGCTAGGTCGCCAAGCTGCATGGCGCGCAAATGATTACGGGCTTGGTAGTTGCGTACTCCATCCCAGTTTACACGTCCAAGCCGCTCGAGGTCGGGATATCCAAAGATATCGGGCTCAGATTTGAGAAGCCAATACTGCACACGCCCACTATACAAAAAATAGCTCTTGCGTTACCCCTAAACCCGTGCTACACTTCCCAAGCCCAAATTGGCGCTGTGCCAGTTTGCGGTACTCGAGACAACTTCTCGAGTGCGACAACAATCAAAAGATTGCTTGTACGCTTCGGGCGCTTTAAGGTGTCCGCCACCTTTATGAAGGTGTGAAGGAGAACATATGGCAGATGTTAAAAAACCAAAAACTCGCAAAGAGCGCAAGGTGATTAAAGCTAAGCGCCGTGGTATGGCAGGCGAAAAGCGTCACCGCCAAAGCCTCAAGCGCCGTGCTGCAAACCGCGCTACAAAAAGCACAATCAAAACCTTTATCAAAAAAGCCGTTGGAGCAGCTATTGAAGGTGCAGCCGATGCCGTAGCCATTGCTAGCCGTGCCGAAAGCCTCATTGATAAAGCTGCAAAGGGAAGTACCTTACACCCGCGTGCTGCAGCACGCAAAAAGAGCCGCTTGGCACGAGCAATCAATAAGGCTAAGGCTGCGCAACAAGTCACCGCGTAAGTTACATTTTTTGGTTCTAAGCAAAGGGGCACTTACGAGTGCTCTTTGTTCTTTTGTTCAATCAACATCTTTGTTTTCTGCACTACAGTCTAATTAGGGTACTCCCGAGTTTGTCTGTAATACAGACTTTCTATAGAATGTAAGCACGGTATTCTTAAGGAGGGATATATTTTGGCAGCCTTGTTGAGGTTCTCACGGTTTATTGATGCGCTCAACGATAAAATTGGGCGTTCGGCAGCGTGGGTTGTTTTTGCTACTGTTGTTCTGTCCGCATTTGGCGCAATCGTGCGCTATCTGGATAAATACATTGGTACGAGTCTCAGTCGGAACGAATACAACGAAGGGCAGTGGTATTTGTATGCAATCGCTTTTTTGCTGATGGGGGCGTACACCCTGAAGGTTGGGGGGCATGTGCGTGTGGATATCCTTGTCACCCACCTCCCCAAGCGTGCGCAGTACTGGCTCGAGGCAGTGTTGTCGCTGTTGTTTGTGACTCTTGTGTACTGTGTTGTGGCGTTTATCTCGTGGGATTTTGTTTACCGCAGCGTTTCGACGCTCGAGATGTCCTCCGACGCAGGTGGTTTGCCGCGCTGGGTCATCAAACCGTTCATGACCATTGGCATGGTTTTGATGGCGCTGCAAGGCCTTTCGGAAGCAATTAAAGCCTTTGATAAAATTTTCAGACCCGAAGCGCACCAAGACGATAACGAAGATGTTCTTAAAGGAGCAGTCTAAATGCCTATACACGATATTTTCGGACCCTTGATGTTCGTCTTTTTGCTGCTTTTTATTTTCTCGGGTTTTCCGGTCACGTTTTCTTTGGGCGGTACAGCGCTGATTTTTGGTGCCATCGGGCTGGTGCTCGGCAGAGATGTATCGGGCTTTGACTTTGTGCAGTTTAGGCTTTTGGCAGACCGTATCTTCGACATTATGAGTCGGCAGACGCTTTTGGCGGTGCCGTTTTTTATTTTTATGGGCACGATGCTCGAGAAATCCAAGCTCGCCGAAGATCTGCTCGAGACCATCGGGCAGCTGTTTGGTCCGGTTCGCGGCGGTTTGGCTATCGCTGTGGTTTTGGTGGGTACACTGCTTGCCGCAACCACTGGTGTGGTCGGTGCAACTGTGACAGCAATGGGTTTGATTAGCTTGCCGGTGATGCTCAAGTACGGCTACGACAAAGCGATCATCTGCGGTACGATTGCCGCCTCGGGTACGCTCGGACAGATTATTCCGCCCAGTGTGGTCTTGAGCGTTTTGGGCGACCAGCTCGGTGTCAGTGTGGGCGATTTGTTCGTGGGTGCAATCATTCCGGGTTTGATGCTTTCGGGATTTTATGTGCTTTATCTGTTGGCAATGACTTTAATCAAGCCAGCCGCGCTTCCTGCGCTTCCACCCGAAGCACGGGTATTCACGGTGGGTCCAAAGTTCACCACAACCATTCGCGGTTCACTGCTTTGGGCTTTAGGTATAGCTATTGCTATTGAGCTGCTCGATGTCTTGCTCGAGGGTGGTTCTGTGGGGCTTGAGCTGGGCAGGGTTGCCTTCGTTTTTGGCGGCATTCTTGCCTTGGGTGTCATCCACTCGTATCTGTACGAGCGCTTGGGCAGTTTGTGGCTCAAGACCGTCAAATCGATGTTGCCGCCGCTGGCGCTTGTGTTGGTGGTGCTCGGCAGTATCTTTTTTGGGATTGCAACCGCAACCGAAGCGGGGGCTATTGGCAGCATTTTGGCGATGGTGCTTGCTGCGGTCAATCGGCGTTTGACCCTGCCGACCATTTACGAAACTTCGCTCGAGACGGGTAAGCTCACCGCTATGGTGGTGTTCATTTTGGTCGGCAGCACCATGTTTGCTCTGGTTTTTAGGCTCTGGGGCGGCGATGAGTGGGTGCGCGAATTTTTTGTGAACCTGCCAGGCGGTACACTCGGCTTTATGGTTGCCGCTAACCTTCTCATTTTCTTACTCGGCTTTTTTATCGACTTTTTCGAAATCGTTTTTATTGTGATTCCACTTTTGCTTCCAGCTATGGATTCGCTGCCAAGCCTGCTTGACCCGAGTATCACCGGCTGGACTCAGGGCGATAAAATCATGTTCGGGATTGTACTGGGTATGAACCTGCAAACCAGCTTTCTCACACCTCCTTTTGGCTTTGCGCTGTTTTATTTGCGTGGGGTTGCGCCGCAAGACCAAATCAAAACCACAGATATTTACCGTGGTGTGGTGCCGTATATTGTGATTCAATTTGTGGCATTGGTTTTGATTATTGCCTTCCCACCGATTTCGCAGTGGTTACCCGGACTTGCAAGCGGCAGTCGCTAATGAGAAAAAGACAACAAAAAAGGCGCATTTCGCGCCTTTTTTTTTGTCTAGATTTTGTGGTAAATAGTTTTAGCGCGCACTGTAAACAAAGGTGCTAAAGCCATTTTCATTAATTTTATTAAACTTGCGAATCGAATCGCGGAACTTTGCCCAACCTGTGTAAACTGCCTTGTAGGTCGCATCTTTGGCTGCAAGTTCTTCGTACAGACCAATCGAAGCCTTTTCGGCAGCCGCGAGAATGTCCCTCGAGTAAGGACGCAAAGCGACACTCTTCGAGAGGCGCTCGAAGGCGGGGCCATTTTTCGCGTCGTACTTGGCGAGCATCAAGATATTGGCTTCGGCGCAGGCAGCCTTGATGGCTTCTTGGTAATCTTTGGGCAGCTTCTTCCACTGGTCGATATTGATGTAAAAATCCAGTGTTGGACCTGGCTCCCACCAGCCGGGGTAGTAGTAGAAGCGTGCTGCTTTGTTCAAGCCGAGTTTCTCATCGTCGTAGGGTCCGACCCACTCGGCGGCATCGATTGCACCGCGGTCGAGCGCGAGGAAGATATCGCCGCCGGCAATGGTTTGCACGTTCACACCAAGACGGCTCATCACCTGACCACCCAAGCCGGGGATACGCATCTTCAAGCCCTTGAGGTCGCCTGCGGTCTTGATTTCCTTCTTGAACCAACCGCCCATCTGCACACCCGTATTGCCCGCGGGGAAGCCGATAATTTTGTAGTCTGCAAGCAGCTTTTGCACAGCCTCGGTGCCGCCACCGTTGTACAACCAAGCGTTTTGCTGTTGGGCATTTAGGCCAAAGGGCACCGAGGTGGCAAACGCCAAGGCTGGGTTTTTACCCACATAGTAATAGGAAGCCGTGTGCCCGCACTCGACACTGCCGCTTTGCACGGCATCCAAAATACCCAAACCAGGGGCAAGCTCGCCCGCAGGATAAGGGGTAATTTCAAAACGCCCACCAGTTAAGCCTTTGACTCGCTCGGCGACATCCTCAGCACCGCCAAAGATGGTATCCAAGCTGCGTGGCCAGCTTGTGGCACAACGCCACTTGATTCTGGGGTTTTCGGTTTGGGCATATACGGGCTGATACACCGTGCTTGCTGCCACCGCACTGACGGCTGCCGACTTCAGAAAATCTCTACGCTTCATACATCCTCCTGTAAATCCACTAGACAACCCCCAACACCTTGGGCTGCGAAGTTTGAATCGTGGAACACACTTACTATAGCGCAAAAGATAGCCAAAAAAAAGTCCCCAAGGCAGTACTGCTATAGTACTGTTCGTGCGAAACTTGCTCGAGCCTAAAAAAGTTTCTTGGAAGACGCGCAGCAAAGCGATTTTTGCCGCCTTGTGCGTGTATAGTGCGCTCGAGACTATGCAACTTTTGGGCGTGGTGCAAAATGCCGATAAATTCGCAGTGGATTTTGCTACTTCCCCCGGTGCGGTGGCATGGCGAGCGGGGATACTGGGC
This sequence comes from Deinococcales bacterium, assembly GCA_046289535.1. Classification (GTDB taxonomy): domain Bacteria; phylum Deinococcota; class Deinococci; order Deinococcales; family JAAFIG01; genus JAAFIG01. The sequence continues at coordinate 13,837 of JBKBVO010000033.1, forward strand.
GTTGTGGCGCTTTTGGCAGCTTTGAGTGCTGCTGCCGCCACATGGAGTATCCATACTCAGCACCCCGATTGGCACAAGGCACACGGTATGGTCACGGGTGGAATTTATACATTCCACGCACTCCTGCAGCTATTTTTAGCAATTTTTTTGGTCTCGAGTCAGACCCAAGTGAGCCTAGTGCTATGCCTGATTTACTTGGTGTTCGCACTGATGGCATTTTATGCAAGCACTAAGGCTGCGAGCGAGCAATTGGAATCAAAGTAAACCACCAATCAACAGTAGCGCCAGTATTCCACAACCAATCAAAACCCCCTTGCGCAAGGTAGTATATGCCTGATGTTGAATATCGTTCTATACCAACCCGAAATCCCGCACAACACTGGGGCAATTGCTCGCACCTGTGCAATGCTCGAGGCAAGACTACACTTGGTGCGCCCATTTGGTTTTCAGCTACTGGACCGCCGTATGAAACGTGCCAGCATGGATTACCTCGAGGATGCGGTTTTAATCGAACATGCTTCCTTTGAAGCCTTTGAGGCGAGCTTGCCGCTCGAGGCTCGAGTTTTTGTTCTTTCGGGTTGGGCTACAACAATTTATACCCATGTCAAGTACCAAAAAGACGATTACCTGCTCTTTGGGCGTGAATCTGACGGCGTACCACAGTATATTCTCGAGCGCTACCAAACCCTGAGAATCCCGATGCCAGGCGCAGAAAAAGCCCCTCGAGAAGACAGTCGCTTTCACAGCTTGAATTTATCGGTGAGTGTTGGTATTGCCGCTTTTGAAGCCATGCGCCAAATTTGTGGCAACTGGCAGTAATTCATTCCCGTGGTATTTCTATGCCAGGTTCCCAACTTTTTTGCTCTAGTGAACACACCGAGTGCAGAATTTAGACTAGACTGGACTTATGCGAGCTGTAATTGCCTCCAGCGATCTTGCCATGACTTTGGCATTGCGCGCTGCATTGAACGGCTTTGATGTGCGCCACATAGACAACGCCGATACCGCGTTGCTCGAGGCACACACCTCGAACCCACTTGTGGTGGTTGTGCACGCTAATTTGGTTGGCACGGTTCCTGCCTCTGAAGTCGCTGGCTTGCTCTCGCGCCGTGCGGACTTGCGTAATTCATGGCTGATTGCGGTGTGCCCTTTTGGGCAAATGATTCAGTTCTACGAGGCTGGTCTTGCCGATGTTGAACCAGAACCGCTCGATTTGGCGCGCTTTAAAGTGCGTTTAGATTTGGGTTTGCGCGCCAAACAAGCTCAACAATCGGTCAATCTGCGCCTCGAGAAGCTCGAGCAAAAGTTGAGCGAGGTACTCGAGGAAGAGCGGCTCCGCGACCGCCTAACGCATATGTTGGTGCACGACTTGAAAAATCCGATTAGTGCAATTATAGGGGCAGTAGATTTTGTGCGTGCAGAAGCAAAAAATATTGGGCAGCAACAGATTGATTTGCTCGAGATTGCATTTGAAGAGTCGCAGCGATTGCTGCAACTGACTAGCAATATCCTCGAAGTGCGAAAAATCCGCGATGGTAAGTTGCGTCTCGAGCTAGCCCAGCTAGGTACACCAGACCTTAGGCGTATCGTCAAAAATGCACTTATGGATGTCGGTGTTGGTGTGCAACAGCGGCGTGTCCGAGCGCGTGTCCCCGATAATCTGCCGCGTTTTAGTGCGGACGAAGACATAGTACGTCGGATTTTGACCAACTTGGTCTCGAATGCCTACAAGCACACCCTCGTTGGAGGGCGCATTGTCATTGAGGCTCGCCCACTCGAGAATGCAATCGAAATTGCTGTTCACGACGATGGCGAAGGTATTCCTTCCGAAGACATTGAACTGATTTTCAAGGACTTTGAGCGTTCACGCCTCACTGGCAACACCCGCTTTGATACTGGCATGGGCTTGGCATTTTGCAAGTTGGCGGTCGAACAGCATGGTGGCAAAATCTGGGTACAAAGCACCCGCGCTCAAGGCTCGAGTTTCTTTTTTACCCTACCGCAGGTGGTTGCCCAACCCGATGATGTCGAGGTCGAAGTCTTGGTGTAATCTGGGCTTATGCCCCCTCAATTAGTGCCGCTCGAGTTCATACACTTG
>JBKBVO010000034.1:0-15895 GCA_046289535.1 Deinococcales bacterium
ATTGCGGGTGTGGCAGGCAATGGACAATCAGAACTGATTGAGGTTTTGGCGGGATTACACCACACCACTGCTGGCACAGTGCAACTCTTTGGCAAAACCCTGGTGCCAGACCCCGCACAACTTTTCGAGGCTGGGGTTGCCCACATCCCCGAAGACCGCATTCGCATGGGAACCGTTCCTACCATGAGTGTGGCTGAAAATCTTGCACTGCGCCGCTTTGAGCACGCCCCGCTTGCCAAGGGAATGATGCGTGACCAAAAAGCCCTAGAAGAGCATGCAATCAATAAAATCAGAGCCTTCGATATTAAAACGCCAAGTCCGAGTACAACCTGTAAGTCGCTTTCGGGTGGAAATATTCAAAAAGTCATCATTGCCAGAGAACTCGAAGACAAGACCAAACTGATTTTGGCGGTGCATCCAACTTATGGTTTAGATATCGGTGCTACCGATGCAGTACATTTGTTGCTGCTCGAGCGAACCAAACAAGGCACAGCCCTGTTGGTGGTTTCCGAAGATTTAGAGGAATTGCTCTCGCTTTGCGACCATATTGCTGTGCTCTATCACGGCGAGCTTAAAGGTCCTTTTGCCGTGAGTGAAATTTCAAGGGAACAAATTGGCTTATACATGACCGGAGGGGCATAGCATGATTCGGATTCTCCCACTTAACAACCCACAACCTCAGCGCACAGCTTGGGTTTCGCTTGGCGCGGTGGCGGTGGCTGCAATCATTGTTGGCATTATCTTTTTGGCGTATGGCAGCAATCCATTCACGGTGTACTGGGAAATGATTCGCGGTACGATTTTTGACCTTAAAGGTCTTGCGGAAGTCTCGAGGCGCACCATTCCTTTGCTGCTGATTGGCGCAGGTTTAACCCTTGCCTTTCGCGCCCAATTTTTTAATATTGGCGCAGAAGGGCAGATGTTACTTGGCGCGGTTTGTGCGGCGACCGTTCCACTTTTTTTTCCGCTTGGAGCGCTGAGTTTACCCGCCATGTTACTGCTCGGAGCACTTGGTGGGGGTTTGTGGGCACTGCTTGCAGCATGGTTACGCCAACGCTTTTTAGTCAACGAGATTTTATCTACGCTGATGCTTAACTATGTGGCTTTTTATTTGTTACTTTACTTGATCGCTGGACCATGGAAAGGTAAAGAAGTACGCGGCTTTATCTACACCGACGAATTCCCCGAAAGCGCACATATTCCGCTTTTGGCTGATACTTTGGTGCATTATCCAACACTGATTTTAGGTGTGCTGGTAGCCATTGGCTTACAAATTTTGCTCGAGAAAACCACGCTCGGTTTTCGCTTGCGTGTTGTTGGAGAAAACGCAGGTGCGGCAAGGTATGCAGGTATTAACATTTCCAGGGTAGTCACCATAATGGCGTTTATTACAGGCGGCTTGGCAGGCATCGCAGGGACCGCCGAAGTGGCAGCAATCCATCACCGTCTACTCGAGCCAAGCCAAATATCTTTAGGTTACGGATTTACCGCGATTATTGTGGCATGGCTTGCTCGAGGCAACCCGATTTGGGTACTTTTGACCGCACCTCTGATGGGAACAATTTTGGCAGGGGGCGACCTCTTAAAAATTGTGCTGAATATGCCATTTCGTATTGTAGATGTGTTTAGTGGTGTCATGCTTTTGTGTTTAATCGCTTCGGAAATCTTTGTCTCGAGCCGTATTGTTTTTGGGCGTACCAAATAGGGAGTATATGGACGAAATAACAGCAGCCTTACTTCGCGCATTGTCGTTTGGGACACCGCTTTTGCTTGCCTGCTTGGGTGCAATCATCAATGAGCGCGCTGGTGTGGTCAACCTTGGTGTCGAAGGGATGATGATTTTAGGAGCACTCACGGGCTTTGCTATTGCTTATGGCGATGGCACAGGTGGCAGTCTGTATGTGGCGGTGTTGGCGGCTGCGGCTGTAGGTGCAATCTCGAGCTTACTACACGCTTTTGTGGTGATTTTTTTAAGGGCTAATCAATTTGTTTCGGGATTGGCACTGACCATGCTCGGATTGGGTGTAGCAGGGCTTTTGGGGAAGCGTTTTGAGGGGATGCCATTATTTAACCAAGCCCCAGAACTTCCATTTACCATTGCGGCTGTGCTGCTTGCACTGGTTTTGGGATTTGTGTTCTCGAGTACCAGTCTGGGCTTAACATTGCGCTCAGTGGGCGAAAATCCAGCAGCAGCAGATGTGCTGGGCATCAATGTCACTTTGGTGCGTTTTGTAGCGGTGCTCTGTGGTGGGGCGCTGTGCGGTGTGGCTGGGGCATTTTTAAGTATTGCCTCGAGACCAAACTGGACCGACGGAATGACAGTAGGAGCAGGCTGGATTGCTGTTGCCTTGGTTATATTTGTTGGCTGGAACCCGTTGCGCGCTATTTTTGGAGCGTTCTTTTTTGGTTTACTGTACTATTTACAGTTTGCGCTACAAGGTAAAATTCCAATCCCCAGCGAATTTTTTGCAGCAATGCCTTATACTTTGGTGGTTGTTGTTTTGGCGCTCTCGAGCAGGAGAAAATCTGGCGGTGATGCACCTGAAGGGTTGGGGAAACCCTATATTCGTGGCGAACGCTAAACTCGCATTACTCGAGCAACATATCCTGCGGAATGGCATAACCCAAATGGTCGTAGGCAAGCGGGGTCAAGACTCGCCCTCTCGAGGTGCGCTTCATAAAACCAAGCTGAATCAAATACGGCTCGTAGACATCCTCTATTGTGAGCGCGTCCTCACTGATGGCTGTCGCTAGTGTGTCGAGTCCAACAGGTCCGCCGGCAAACTTAGTCACCATCGTCTCGAGCAGCTTTTTATCGCGTTCGTTCAAGCCTACAGTATCAAGCCCCAAAGCATCCAATGCCGCGCGAGTTCGAGTTTGGCTGATACTGCTCTCCCCTTCCACTTGCGCGTAATCGCGCACGCGGTTCAACAAGGTTTTGGCAATTCGCATCGTGCCACGTGAACGCGCACCAATCTCGAGTGCCGCTAGAGGCTCGAGGTCCAGACCCTGAAGTATAGCTTCTTTTTCGAGCGATAAGGCGAGTTCTTCAGGTGAGTAATACTCCAAATGCTCGATAATGCCAAAGCGGCTCCGCATGGGTTGGGTAATCAGACCGGGGCGTGTGGTTGCCCCAATTAAAGTAAAGCGCGGGATTGGTAACTGAATACTGCGTGCAGCGGGTCCTTGACCAATCACAATATCCAGTCGAAAATCTTCCATTGCCGGATACAAATGTTCTTCGGCAACCCGCCCAAGACGATGAATTTCGTCTATGAACAGCACATCGCCTTCCTCGAGTGAATTGGTCAGAATCGCAGCCAAATCGCCCGGCTTTTCGATTGCCGGACCAGAAGTTGGGCGGATACCCACCCCCATTTCATTGGCAATGATATGTGCCAATGTGGTCTTACCCAAGCCCGGAGGACCAAAAACAAGCACATGATCAAGCGCTTGTCCACGCCCTTTTGCAGCTTGAATGTAGACCCCGAGTTTGGATTTTAATTTTTCTTGTCCGACATAATCGGCAAGGCGTTTAGGGCGGTTTGCTCCTGCGGGTTGGGTCATGTGAATTCCTTGGTAAAGTTACAAATAACGAATCATAGCCTTCACTTATAGCTTATTCGGTTTTGAGCGTAATGAAAAGATGCCAATCAAATTCGCTGACACATCTTGCACCAGATTCTCTCGAAATCAGCTTGTTTGCAGTAATCACACAAGAAACCCCTATTTGCTCGAGATTCGGTGCGCTTTTTTTGCAACAGTGTTAAAAAACCCCTGCCGGCATTACCAAAGCCTATCACAACATCAACTCACCCGCACACGCAATCCAAAACCAAGCAGCGCGTACCATTGAGCCGGCAACAAATACCCCGCCTCAAATTCGAAATAAATGGCAGCCAAACCTGGAATCTGTGCCAGTAGACCCGCACCGACCTCAAGTCCCAATCCAACAGGTAAATCCCACAACCCGCCCCCTGCTGCACTGATGTTGCCAATCATAAGTGCCACACCAAGTTTGGCATAAGCGGCGAGTACATCAGAATTCACACCAACCAAAGGCAACAAGCTCGAGCCAATCAGTGCCTCAGAACGCACCCCAAACAACCAGCCAGTTTTGCCTGTCCCACCAATGAAACCAAGTGCGTTCAGCGCGTCCGAAGCAAAAAAAACCTGCACCCTACCACCGGAAATAAAACGCGGTTCGGTGGGCAAATAGACACCTGCAACAACACCGGGCATCCCAAAAAAGTTGTTTAGACCAGCTTCTATCGAAAACGGCTGGGCAAAACTGCTCGAGGACAAACCAACAAGAACCAAAAATGTAACAAGGCACAAACGTAATCTTGTCGGCAAGATTTTGAGGCGTTTCGTCGACAACAAAATTGAAGCGATCACACACCTATTCTAGCACTCCTTTTCGCGGTAAAATCAGCGTGTGTTGACCCTCTTTGGAATTCCTCGATTTCAAGGAAAGCCGATCACCCTAGAGCGTTCGCTCTTTTTAGTCGCTTTGCTGGTTTGTCAGCAAAAACCAGTCTCTCGAGATGAGCTGATGCTCTTATTGTGGCAAGATGATGGCGAAAGAAACAGCATCAAGCAGCGCTTGCGGCAATTGGCTTATCGCGCCAAACAAATGCCATACGGTGCAGGAATACGAACAGATACACAATACTTTTCTTATAGCGCAAAAAGCGACGTCGGTGAATTTCGCAGTGCTATTCAGGCTGCGGATTTTCCGCGCGCCTTAGCCTTATATCAAGGAGATTTACTCCAGGGTGCCGTGTTTGAGCACAATGAACTCGAGGAGTGGTTTCGGCTGGAACGTGACACGCTGCGCGCACAGTATGTAGAAGCAGCGCTTGCCCAAGCCGAAAAGCTCGAAAAATCAGAAGCTGCACGACTGCTCGAAGGTGCGCTGCTGCACGACCCACAAAATGAAGACTTGCTTCGCACCGTGCTCGAGTATGCTCAAACAGCTCCAGAAGTTGGTAAGCGAGCCTTTGAACGCTTCCGCAAAGCCCTTGCACAAGATTTAGGCTTAGAACCACCGCAGGACTTAATCCAATTGGTTTCCGAACTTGGTAAGCATTCGATTGCACGCCCAAGGCCAGGCAAAAAAAGGCTGCCTAGCCCAAATACTGCCTTTATTGGTAGACAAGCCGAAATCGAAGAACTCAACTTATTGCTGCAGGATTGCCGTTTACTCACCCTAGTTGGTATTGGCGGAATAGGCAAAACCAGACTTTCCTTAGAAATTGCAAATCAAAGTGCTCTAGAAGCCATTTTTATAGATTTAGCACGCTTAAATTTAGCAGAACAGGTACCCAATGCAATTCTCGAAGCCCTCGGCGAAACCGCACACGCCAACCCGCTCGAACAACTACACCGAGTGCTTTTTGAGCGTTCGGTGTTATTGCTATTTGATAACTTTGAGCATATCCTGTCTGCTCGAGATGTGGTATCCGAACTTTTAAAACAGCATCCACAACTTAAGATAATCGCTACCAGCCGCGAGCGCCTTGGTTTACAGCAAGAACAAGTCTATGAGCTGCGTGGGATGCCCGCTCCGGATACGATTTTTCCACTCGAGTCGCAGGATGCTGCACAGATTTTTTTGCGTGCTGCGCAACGCACCCAACTTGATTTTTCTTTACAAAACGACATTGGCAACTTTAGCCGTATCTACCAAGCAGTGTCTGGCATACCACTTGGATTGGAGTTATCGGCAAGCTGGGTCAGAACCCTATCACTCGGCGAAATCGCCGATGAGCTCGAGCAAAGCCTAGACCTAATCGCAGTAGATTCACCGGATATGCCTACACGGCACCGCAGTTTTGCCGCTGTCTTCAGCTCGAGTTGGCAGCTCTTATCTCCACCAGAACAACAAACCTTAGCCGCACTTTCAGTTTTTCGTGGTGGATTTGATAAAGAACTAGCCACTTCTGTGTGCCAAGCTCCGCTTGTACTGCTTTTGAAGTTGGTCAATAAATCGTTAATCACACGTCATGGGGAACGATTTATGCTCCACGAATTGGTGCGTCAATACAGTGCCCAACAACTCGGCGAGCGAAACCCTACGCTAGAGCGACTTTCAAAAGCAATGCTTGAACTATCGGTGCAATGGAAAAAAAATAGCAAAGGTCAGCAGCAGACCGAACTTTCCAGACGCCTCGAACTCGAGCACGACAATATCCGTACTGCGCTTGAGTGGAGCGCAGACAATATTCCAGAATTGGGCGCAAAAATCGCAGGCAACCTAGAGCATTTTTGGTACTCGAGGGGCTACCACAAAGAAGGTGCGGCTTGGGCAGAGCGTTTTTTGAGGTTGTATCCGACTCGAGATCAAACCCGTCTGGATTTACTTTGGACAAAAGCAAGCCTGACAAAAGAGTTGTCCGATTACAACTCGGCTCGAGCTATAGCCCTTGAATATCAGGCACTCGCCCAAGAACTTGACCACAAATTTGCACTTGCAGGCGCTCAAAAATTCTTTGGATTACTTGAGCGTGAACTCGGTCATCTCGAGAGTAGTAAAGCACACCTCGAGCGTGCCCGAGAAATGTACATTGCACTTGGGGACAACAACAGCCTGGGAATCTGTTTCAACGATCTCGGGATTGTTGCTGCCCTACAAAATGATATTGACAAAGCAAAGGAACTCTTTGAGAACTCCCTTAGCTTAAAACGTGAAGCTGGCGATAAACAAGGCATCGCCTATGCTATTGGAAACCTTGGGGTGATTGCAGGTATGCAAAAAGATTACGCCTTAGAGCGAGTGCTACAGACCGAATCTTTGCACTTAAAACATGAGTTGGGCGATAAACAAGGCATAGCCAATGGGTTGCAAAGCCTAGGAACCAATGCCTTTGTACAAAAGCAATACCAAGTCGCTCACACGTATTTTTGTGAGGCACTGAGCCTTTTTAGTGAACTTGGCAGGCGCTATGCACAAACAATTTTACTTTTTGATTTTGCAAAATTAGCTTGGGAAGTGGGCGCAAGTTATACAGCACTCGAGCTTGTTGCTAGTGCAATACATTGGCGTTACGCCATCCAGAGCAATCCACCCCAAGACTGGTTGGAAGCGCAGCAAAAGTGGCAACAACAAAGCCTTTACACACCTGCCGAACTCGCCAAGCTCGAGTTTGATATCCAAAAACTCAGCCTTGAGCAAGTGATTTCTAAAGCGCTTGCCTGGGACATTGATTCGGCTAAAAAACCGAGCTCGAGTTACGCTGGCTAAGATTTTGCCTTTTTAGGTCTGTTTAGCGCTCGGATACTGCCACGGCACCAGGCACCCAAGGAGCACTCGAGCAGGTCTTCTGGAGTGCGACACATATATCGCACTTGCCCTAACTGTCACGTCTCGAGTAACATATGGATACATGGAAGCCCATCACTACTTGCAAGCCTTGGGTCTAACCGAATACGAGGCTCGAGCCTACACCGCGCTGCTCTCACTTGGATGCGCTCAACCCGCCAAAATTGCACGTTTTAGTCATATTCCACGCCCCAAGGTCTATGAAACTCTAGAACGGCTCGAGGCACGCGGATTGGCGACTCGGACTCAAGTCTCGCCACTCGAGTATGCTCCACTTTCGGCACGCGAATATATCGCTCGAGCCGACCGTGAATTCAAGGGGAGGATCGAAGGTTTAGAACGCAGTCTGGCGCGTCTAGCACCTGAACCAGCCCCCGAAGCAGTGTATCCACTGCGCGGCGAAGCAGCCACACTTGCTTTGGTCGAAGACATTGTGCTTAACGCAACTACTTCACTTCATTTAGCCGGCGACAAAGAACTCTTAGAACGTTTTACTGCGAAAGCCTCTCGAGTCGTCTCGGTTCAGACCGCAAGTTTAGAAGACTTGCCCCCTATTGCTGCTGCCCCACAACGTCCACTGCTTGTCGCAAGGGATAGTGAAGCTGTGGTGATTGCCCATCTGACCGAGGAAGCCTCTCAAGTGCACGGAGTGCATTCGCATAATCCTGTGATTGTGCGCTTGGTCGAGGGCTATATCGAACTTGCGGGACAGAAGAAACTCACCAAAACCCGTTAGGATAACACCCATGGGTGTTTTGACTATTTTATGCGGCTTGCTGATGTTGGGTTTGGGTATTGTGGGTTTAGTGAGGAAACAAAGCCTTTTACCCGAAGTAAAACCGAGCGAGGCGGCGCTCGCTACTATTCCAATGGGCTTAGTGATTACAATTATTGGAATCATCATTCAAACCAAGAGCTGATTGCAATTCGAGGCGCAGATGTTGTGCAGCCTCTTTGGCAGCCAGTACACTTAAATTTTTGCTGGCGTACTGAATTGCTCGAGAAGCGCTCACTACCGCGCCCATGCCCTTGGCATCAAAGGCGGGAGCTACGTCTTTGGCTTGCGCCCCCTGCGCCCCTAGACCGGGCAGCAAAAAAAACACATTCGGCATCTGCTTGCGCCAAGTCTCGAGTTCGGCTGGGTGGGTTGCGCCAATCACTGCACCGATTATGGTGTTGTTATTGGCAGCAAGTTGCTCGAGATGTTTGGCAACAGCACTTGCTACAGTGCCCGTATTGGTCTGCAAAAGTTGCAAATCGCCAGAACCACTATTGCTGGTGCGTACCAGCACAAAAATTGCGCCATTATTTTTTTGTGCCACAGCCAAAAAAGGCTCGAGCGTATCAAAGCCCAAATAGGGATTGACGGTGAGCGCACTCCCAGCGTGTTGTCCCGCAAGCCACGCTTGGGCATAGGCACTAGCTGTACTGGCAATATCCCCACGTTTGGCATCTAGGATCACAGGTAAGCCCATAGAACGAGCTGTAGCACAGACTTTTTCGAGCAGTTGCAGACCTTCAATACCCAAAACCTCAAAAAAAGCCACTTGCGGCTTTATACAAGCCACAAATGGCGCGCAAGCCTCGAGAACATCCAATGTGTGCTGCGCAAGTTTTGCAATGGTACCATGCAATTCGAGTCGTGGGTCTAGTCCAAGACACAACCTAGAATTCTGAGCTTGGATACGCGCAACCAAGGCTTCGCCAAATTTCACAGCGCCAATCTAACACGTTTTTCAGACCGTTCTTGCTGACTTGATTTTGCAACTTTTGGATAGATGCCCTTACCGACCATGTGTTTGGTGAAAACCCTGCTTCACGCTCGAGACTTGGCTCGCAGCGTGATGGAGTTCTAGAACGCGAGCTTTCGGGGCAACGGGTTCTCATTTGGGGGCAAGCTGTGGTTTACTTTCGGGCAGAGATTGCGGAGGTCTACAGTGGCTCGAGTTTGGAAATTTGGCAATTCAATCAACACCGACGACATTCTACCCGGCAAATATGCACCGTTTATGGCTGGCGAACAATTTTATAAATACGCCTTTGCCCATTTTCGTCCCGAGTTTGCCAAGGAGGTACGACCGGGCGACCTGTTGGTTGGCGGTAAAAATTGGGGCTTAGGCTCGAGCCGTGAATATGCCCCAATGGCACTGAAAAAACTCCAAATTGGTGGGATTATCGCCGAGAGTTTTGCACGGATTCATTACCGCAATTTGCTGAATTTGGGTATCCCCGCTTTCGATGATGCCACCATTCCCAATGTGCTCGAGGACGGAGAAATCGTGGAGTACAACCGCGATGCAGGCATCATCACTCGAGCCAATGGAGAGGTTTTGCACCTGCCGCCACCGCCAGAGTTTTTGCGTGAAGCCCTCAAAGAGGGCAGTATCTTAGACTATTATAAAAAGTACCAGAAGTTTCCCGGAGAATAACTCCTTGACAGTAGCCATGCCACAGTGACACACTGCCGTAATGAAGCCAGGGCACAACTTCGAGACCTTAGCTGTTCAAGAGGGCATACCACGCGGGCATGGCGTGAGTATTGGCACACCAATTCATGCTGCCGCCGCCTTTCAGTTTGAAACGCTCGAGGACATGGCAGATGTCTTCCAAGGACGCGAAGAAGGCTTGCAGTACACTCGTATCCAAAACCCCACACTCGCAGCACTCGAGACGCGCCTTACCGCTCTCGAAAACGCCAGGGGTGCCGTTGTGACCTCGAGTGGGCAGGCGGCTACGCTGCTTGCACTTATTACTTTGGCAAGAGCAGGTGACCATATCGTTGGGAGTCAGTCGTTATTTGGTGGTTCTTTGGGACTACTGAACAATGTGTTGCCCAATTTTGGCATTCACAGCGCTTTAGTACCAAACGCACTCGAGGCATTTCGAGAGGCAATAAAGGACAACACCAAAGCCATTTTAGTCGAGGTAATCAGCAACCCGAGCTGCGAAATCCCCGATTTCGCAGGCTTAGTGGCGCTGGCGCAAGAAAAAAATATTGCGCTTATCGTAGACAACACTTGGGGTGCTGTTGGTGCAGTTTGCCGCCCACTCGAGTTGGGTGCAGATTTGGTGGTGCATTCTTTAACCAAATGGGCAAGTGGTCATGGTGCTGTTTTGGGCGGCGCAGTACTGTCCAGAAATGGATATTTGCCAAACAGCGCTGCATTTCTCGAGCCAGATGCCACAGGGCAAAGTCTGAACTCGCGCTATGGTGACAAAGCCTTTTTGCTGCGCGCTCGCTATTTGGGCTTGCACCAAATGGGCATGACCCTTGCCGCACACAGCGCTTGGCAAATCCAACAAGGACTCGAGACCGTCGCCTTGCGCGTACAGCGCGAAGCCCAAACCACTTCTGAGTTGGCGGCTTGGCTCGAGGCGCACGAAGCGGTTGCTTGGGTTTCGCACACCAGCTTACCCGCACATCCGCATTTTGAGAACGCCAAACGCTACTTAAAACACCAACCTTGCGTGCTGGCATTTGGGGTTAAAGGCGGATTAGCGGGTGCTTCGGCTTGCTTAAGAAGCCTAAGTCTGGTGCGCCTAGCAGCCAACCTTGGCGACACCCGCACCCTGGCAGCGCATCCGTGGACAACCACACACGGGCGCTTAACCGAACCGGCACGTCACGCCGCCGGAGTGCACCCAGAGATGATTCGACTCACGGTCGGACTCGAGCATCTCGAGGATCTCAAGGCAGACCTCGGGCAAGCACTCCACGCCGCTTTGGAAGTCAGTTTAGCCAGCGCTTAAGCTACTCACTCAATCGCCTCGAGTATCATTCCACTGCGCCCAGCCAACTGCACACACCCCTCGACTCGAGCTGAATTCAGGGCGTCGGTGTAAACACCTTCTACACGGAATTCGACGGCTGTCTCTCCTGCGTTCAGTGCCACCAATGCACGGCTGTCGCTGCTTTGGCGCTCAAACAGTATTGCCATACCTTTGGTCTCGAGCACCTTAAACTGACCGCGCCGCAACGCTTCGATACGTCGTCGTGCGTGAAGTGCTTGTTTGGTGAACTCGAGTAATTCTTTGTTCCAAAGTGCTGTATCCCAAGGCATGCCTCGGCGGCAATCCGGATCGCGCTCGCCCATCAGCCCTATTTCATCCCCATAATAAATACAAGGCACGCCTACAAATCCAATCTGAAATAGCGTGAGCAGTTTATAGGTTGGCAAATCTGCGCCAATAATACTGCCCACTCGAGGCGTGTCATGACTGCCCAACAGATTCAGTTGCACCAAGTTGATATCCCAGGGATACAGGGCAAGCAATTCTACACAGGCTGCAGCAAATTCATTTGCGTCTAATTTGCGCCGCCCAAGGTGTTTTAACCCCGTATCGGCTATAACACTGGCTTTAATTTGTTGTCCTGCTAAAAAGTCGTAAGCAAGGCTCGAGAACACGTAGTTCATCACCGCATCAAATTGATCGCCTTGCAGCCAACGCGTGGCGGTTTCCCAGATTTCGCCAACGATATAGGCTTCAGGGTTTACCGCTTTTACCCGACGACGAAACTCCTGCCAAAAAGAATCATCGTTGATTTCGTTGGGCACATCTAAGCGCCAACCGTCCACACCCTGCCCAATCCAGTATTCAGCAACACCCCAGAGATATTCGCGCACCGCAGGTGTATCGGTATTAAATTCGGGCAGCGCAGGATAACCCCACCATGCCTGGTAATTAGGCGGGTCTTTAGATTGATAGGCATTTAACGGAAACCCGCGCACATGAAACCAATCGAGGTAGGCACTTTGTGCACCATTCTCGAGAATGTCGTGGAACTGAAAAAAACCACGCGAGGCATGGTTAAAAACCCCATCCAAAACCACCTTCACTCCACGCGCATGAGCTGCCTCGAGCAATTTTTTGAAGGCATCATTGCCGCCAAGCATCGGGTCTACCCTGTAGTAATCGTGCGTATGATAGCGGTGGTTTGCACCACTTTGAAAAATTGGACAAAAATAAATGGCATTTACACCTAGTGCCTCGAGATGATCCAAATGCTCGACCACACCAAGCAAATCTCCGCCCTTATAGCCGTGTGGGGTCGGCTTGGCATCCCAAGGCTCGAGATTACTGGACTTTTGCACAAGGGCAGACTTCGCAAAACGATCTGGGAAAATTTGATAGAACACAGCATCTTTGACCCAATCAGGAGTAAGGCTCATAAACGGCAGTTTAACACTCGAAGTCAATAAATAATGGCTTCATTATTTTGCCTTTGACAAATCAAGTATTGCCAATTTGACTTACGCCATAACCAAGAGTATAAACTACGCCGCTTGGCGCATACAATTTGGGACATCTGGGATTTATAATGGTGTGTTTTAGGTGTTAAAACTCTGTTTACGAGTTACCTGAGCTAAAACGTTCTTATGATTTCTTCCCGCGCCCTGATGACCCTTGAATTCCAGTCCATCCGTGGAGCCCTCGCCGAACGGACAAGTACGACCATGGGTAAGGAACTCGCGCTAGCGCTCATGCCCTCGAGCGATCCACATGTCGTGCAAACCATGCTCGAGCAACTCGAGGATGCCTTGGTTGGGGCGCACCTCCATCTTGGAGGGTTCACCGATGTGCGCGGTGTGGTGAGCAAACTCAATCAGGGGCAAGGGGTGAGTCCCAGCGAACTCTTGGATGTTGCCTACACCCTCGATTCGGCGATGACTCTGCGCCGCAGTATCGCGCAGCACAGCTTGGGACCTTTAATGGCAATCGCGCAACACATTGGGCAGCACACGGTTTTGACGCGCAATATCTTAGAAAAACTCAACCGCGATGGCACAGTGCGCGACGATGCCAGCCCCAAATTGCGCCAACTGCGCCGCCGCCTAGCGCCGCTTCGCAACCAAATCCGCGACAGTTTGACGCGTATTTTGGAGCGCAGCGCAGAATTTGTACAGGATAAAATCATCACCATCAGGCGCGACCGCTATGTGATTCCTGTGCGCTCGAGTTTTGAGAATCAAGTGCCGGGCATCGTGGTGGATTCAAGTGCCAGCCAACAGACCGTATTTATAGAGCCAGCCAGCATCGTACCGCTGAATAACGAACTCGCACGCACGGTCATCGAGGAAGAACAAGAAGTAGCGCGAATCATCCTCGAACTCACCCGTTTGGTCGCTGAAGAACCAGGTTTATGGGAAACCCTACGCATTGTTGCCGAACTTGATCTGGTTGCTGCCAAAGCCGCACTCTGTAAAGATTGGGATTTAAACCGCCCCACGCAAAATATTGAAGGCGACTTTGAATTGGTCGAGTTGCGCCATCCGTTAATCGAAAACTGTATCCCCAATACCCTGCGCCTTGACTCGAGAAGGCGCTTACTTTTGATTACCGGTCCAAACATGGGCGGCAAAACCGTAACCTTAAAATCGCTCGGCTTAGCTGTTGCTATGCACCAAAGCGGGCTTTTTGTCAAAGCCTACAGCGCCAAGTTGCCAATTGTGCAAGAAATTTTATGCGATATTGGCGATGGGCAAAATCTGCTCGAGAGCCTTTCTACTTTTGCAGCACATCTTAAAAACCTCGACACCATTTTAGCCACTGCTGGTGCAAGCAGTTTGGTTTTAATAGACGAACTCGGTTCAGGCACAGACCCATCGGAGGGCGCAGCACTCTCACAGGCAATGATTGAACAATTACTGCATCAGGGTGCGAGGGGAATTATTACCAGCCATCTCACACCCTTAAAAATTTTTGCCTCTGAACGCGAGGATGTGGTCAATGCAAGCATGGGTTTTGACCTAGAAGCGCTGCGCCCAACTTTTCAACTCCACATCGGTGCGCCAGGTCGTTCCTATGCGCTCTCAATTGCTCGGCGTTTGGGGTTCCCAAGCGGGGTGGTTTCGCGTGCCGAGACCATTCTCGGACCAGAGGGCTTAGAAGTCGAGCGTTTGCTCGAGAACCTCGAACAAGAACGCAAAACACTTGCCCTCGAAGCCGATGTCGCCAAAAAGGCAGCCCTTGTCGCTCAAACTCAAGAAAAAGAATTTCGCGGTAAACTCGAAGCACTCGAGGCACAAAAAAACCAGTACCTGCTCGAGGCGCAACAAAAAGCCGATGCCGTCTACCGCGAAGCTCTCGAGCAAGTGCGACAACTCAAGCAACAAGCACGTGAAAACTTCGCTGAACGCCCCAAGGTCATGCAAGAACTGCGCCAACTTCGCGCAGCCGCCCAAGCAGAACGCCCACAAATCAGTGCAGTGCAACGCGAACCCGAAGCACTCAAAAGTGGCGCAAGCGTCGAAATACCAAGCTATGGCACCAATGGCACGATTCTCGAGCTGCGCGGCGATGAAGTACTGGTGCAAATGGGACTCCTCAAAGTGACCTTGAAGCGGCGTGATGTTCGCCTCAAAAAACCCAGCGGATTAAGCTTCAAATCTGGCGACACCTATATTGCTCCAGCGCGTTTTGACAAAGAGTTAAACCTGCGCGGTGCGCATGTGGAGGAAGCCGTAGAAGAAGTGCGAAATTTTATCACCGAAGCCCAAGCGTTGCGCGAAACGCAGGTTCGCATCTTGCACGGCAAGGGTGAGGGGGTCTTGCGTCGTGTAGTACGCGATTATCTGCGCTCTGACAAGCGCGTCTCGAGCTACCACGATGCCCAGCCCAACGAAGGTGGGCATGGGGTTACCGTGGCAAATATCAAACTTTAACGCCGCCCCCTCGAACGTTTTTGGGCTTTACTGCCAGGGATGGTGTTGGTTTTGACTTCTGTCCCAGCCAGTTTTGCCTCGAGCCTGCGAATTTCATCGCGCAAGCGTGCTGCACCCTCGAAGTCCATTGCTTCGGATGCCTGCCACATATCCAGTTCCAAATTGGTGATGGCGCTTAAAATCTCATCTTTGCCCATTGCGGTCGCTGTCGTCTCGAGCGGCGCGTCTGGAGCTTCTTCGCCGCGAATCACTTTGCGAATGCTCTTGGAAACTGTTTGCGGGATAATCCCATGCTCGAGGTTATACGCCTCTTGGATACGGCGGCGGCGCTCGGTTTCCTCGATGGCATACTTCATCGCTGGAGTGACGCTATCGGCATACAAAATCACTTCGCCGCCAACGTTGCGCGCAGCACGTCCAATGGTTTGAATCAAACTGCGCTCGGAGCGCAAAAAACCCGGCTTATCGGCATCTAAAATCGCCACTAGGCTCACTTCGGGCAAATCCAAACCCTCGCGCAAGAGGTTAATTCCAACCAAGACATCAAAATGCCCAAGGCGCAGGTCGCGGATAATCTCTTGGCGCTCTAACGTGTCAATTTCTGAATGCAGATAGCGCGCTTTGACGTTGTGCGAGAGCAAATACTCGGTTAAGTCCTCGCTCATGCGCTTAGTTAGGGTTGTGACCAACACACGTTCATCGCGCTCGGCACGCACACGGATACGCCCAAGTAGGTCTTCGACCTGCCCCAAGGTTGGGCGCAACTCGATTTTGGGGTCTATCAATCCTGTTGGACGAATCACTTGATCCACAATCTGACTCGAGACGCTACGTTCGTGTTCCGCAGGTGTAGCAGACACGTAGATGACCTGCCCTACGGTTTCGTAGAATTCTTCGGTTTTGAGCG
>JBKBVO010000223.1:0-3272 GCA_046289535.1 Deinococcales bacterium
TCTAACTCTTGTTCCGGCAAGTCTTCGAGGTCGTTTAAGTCATCCTCATCCAAGTACTTTTTAGGTAGCAACTCGAGTTCGCGCAAACTTTTTTCCAAACGACTTCGCCGGCGTTGCAGCGATTGGTAAATCGCTTCAGGCGAAGAAGCCAAACGACGTTGAAGCAGGGTCAAAGCAAATCCAACCGTCCCACCTTGTTTATGCCCCTTGGCTCGGTCAAATTCGGTTTTGACATATTCGGTGACTTCTGCATACAAACAGCTTTCCAACTCGGATAATTGATACGGAATGGTATTGGCAATACGCTCTGGGAAAAGCGGTTTGGACTCAAACGTGAGCAAGTTCTCCTTAACCATTCGCCGCATGATGTCCGAAGTTTCGACCTGATGTGTTCCAGTGCGAAAACGCCCTTCAAAACGGTCAGCGTCAAGTAGTGCTAGGAACAACTGAAAATCTTCTTCTTTGCCGTTGTGTGGTGTCGCGGTCATCAGCAAGAAATGCCTGGTTAAGCCAGAAAGCAATTGACCTAAACGATAACGCTTAGTGTACTGCACCTCGCCGCCAAAAAAAGTAGCTGACAACTTATGGGCTTCATCGCAGACAATCAAATCGTAATAACACTCGGGATGCTTCAATTTTTGTTGGGTGGCCTCGTCTCGAGACAACTTATCCAAACGGGCAATTGCAAGGTTATTTTCTAAAAACCAATTGCCACTCGAGGCAGTGTGCAGCTTTTCATTAGTTAGAATCTCAAAAGGTAAATGGAACTTGCGCTGCAACTCGTCTTGCCACTGCTCGACCAAGCTGCCCGGGCAGACAATTAAACAGCGCTTTAAGTCACCTCGAGCCATCAACTCCTTAATCAGTAACCCAGCCATGATTGTTTTACCGGCTCCGGGGTCATCTGCCAGCAAAAAGCGCAATGGCTGACGTGGCAGCATGGCTTCGTAAACCGCCGTAATCTGATGTGGCAGTGGATCAACTATCGAAGTATGCACCGCTAAAACAGGATCAAACAAATGGGCTAAACGAATACGATGCGCTTCTGCCACCAAACGAAAAAGTTGACCATCCGCATCAAAACTCCAAGGTCGTCCAGCTTGGATAATCTCGAGCGATGCTTCGTTTGAACGGTAAAGCAATTGACTACCCAACCGCCCAGAAGATTCTTGGTAATCGAGAGTCAGAGCTTCAGAACCATGCCATTTGGTTCCAGTGACTTTGACATCGCTTGCTGGAACGATGCCACGAACGATGACACTGGGGCGCAAATCCTCGAGTTTGATCATAATCATACCTGTAGCACGGTATCGAGATGATAGCACACGAAATGATGGCTTCAAGTCTTGATTTGCCGTGAAACCTGCACTTGCCCGAGTTCAGATGCGCTCTTGGAGTTTGTGCGGTGCGCCGTAAATCTCAAGCATCTCGAGAAAAGGAAGCGCATCAAAGTGTTCAGGGCAGTACACACCTGTCCCACCCCATGCACCATTACAAACCAGCTCTAATGCAACCACAGGATTGATTGCCGTTTGCCAAACGACCGCCTGACAGCCGTATTCGCGCATGGTTATTGCATTGTCTGCAAGGTGATAAATATAGGTTTCTCGAGCTAAACCGTTTTTACCAATACCCTTGACCCATGTACCTGCACACGTTTTTCCGTGCATCCGATCACCAAGTTTCGCGGGATCGGGCAGGGTGGCGGCTACGAAATCTCGAGGCGAAATGGCAAAATCGCCAAATTGTATTTTTTTGGTCGAATCTAACCCGAGCTTGTGCAAGGTTTTTAAGACATCCACAAATTCTTCACCCAGACCGTACTTAAATGTGCAGCGCTCGAGGTCAATATAGCGCGGAATAAAGAGCACTTCTTCGTGTTCAACGCAAACGCATTCAAGTTCGCCAATACCTTCTGGAAAATTAAAAATCTCGGGCAGACAAAAAGGCTCTCCCGTGTGCCAGCCAAGTTCTTTGGTGTACAAAATCGGCGGATTGAGGCATTCTTCTATGGTTGTCCAAATATTAAACGTCGGAGCAAAGGCATAACCTTCTATTTGCAGATTGCCACCATCGCGGATACCAATCTCTTCGATACTCGAGAACAAATAATCCCTTGCATAGCGTGCAAAAACATCGGACAGCCCCGGCTCAACACCAATGCTCGTGATTGCTAGCGCCCCCTTTTTTTGCCAAGCCTCGTGAGCCGCAAACTGGTCTGCACCAAGGGTTTTTCCAATCAAGTGAAACGGATGAGTCGGATGCGGCTCAGACAAGTTGCTTGCTGTATCAAGGTATACAATGCCCGCCTCAAATGCGGCACGAAAGATTGGAGGGTTAAAAAGTGGAGCACAAAGATTCACAACAGCATCAATGTCATGCTTTTGAAGCAGCTTAAAAACGCTCTCAAAGCTCGAGGCATTCACTGTTTCAGCGATGCTTTCAAGACCATCTCGAGCGGCATTTTGGGCGACAACTTGAGCTTTTTGTAGCTCAAGGTCTGCAACAACAAGACAACTGATAAAACTGCGCCTCGCTGCGATAGTCGCAAATGCACTCCCTACGCCTCCGGCACCAATGAGTAAAACTCGCATATCACACACCTAAAGTATTTCTCGAGGCTTGAATTATTGCCCATGAGCTGCAACAGCCCAGTCCTGGACGGGTTTTTTGACCAACAATTCAGCTCGATAGCAGACGGAAAACGACAAACCCTCTTGCTTGACAATTGCCCAAACCGGAGCGCACTAACCAGACTTCGAGCGCTTAATGCTCGCAGCATGTGACCACTCGAGTCTGATGAGTTTGTGAGCAGTCATGACCCGAGGCTACACAAGGCATTCGTGCTTTGTCAAGCACCTTTGCTTAAAGTAGTAAGCGCCTGATACACTAGGCACTGCTCGATAAACTCGAGCAAAAGTGGAGGAAACACCATGAGTGCATGGCAATGGGTAGCGGTTTTTTTCTTGGGTGGCTTGGTGGCTTGGTTACTGCAATGGGTGCTTGATGTGCTCAAGTGGAACAGTTCACAGCCCGCACATGGCATTACCAACGACGATTTGCGCGAAGAACTGATTCAAAAGCAACGCGAAGTCTTAGAACTGCGCGCTAAACTCGAGCAACACTAGGGGGAAATTATGGAGTATTTAGGTGTGTTTTTGCTGGGTGCAGGGGTTTTTTTTGTGCTCGAAGTCGTTTATGATCATTTTTTGTGGCGTACCAATGCCAATAAATCCAACGAGGCGCTGCGCCAAGAAATCGCTTCTGTAAGC
>JBKBVO010000035.1:0-15805 GCA_046289535.1 Deinococcales bacterium
GCAATGCCACGCCGCCAATACGCCTTATGTACATCGATTTCTACAAAATATTTACCAGCTTCATGCGAGCGGCTGTTGTGTCCAAGCTCGAGTACCGCCACAATTTTTTTGTGATTATTTTCAAGGATTTCTGCTACATAGCGCACAAAATGCAATTCAGGGTTGCGTATTTGGTCATCGAGTGCCACAGTTTCTACTTTGCTTTGCCAATCGGCTACGCTATTGTAGACCTCGACTATAGCAGGGTAATCTTCAGGATAGTGGGCAAGTCGAATCTCGAGTAAAGGCAGCATGTGCAAAGCATCACACAGACCCATCACTTTTTACAATCCGCCAACTGACGCATCGGTAACCTATGTTAGGCTAGCGCTATGCGAAAAATCCGAGCCTGGTTAGTTCGCTGCTTTGTAAGGCATGAGAGCACGCTAGGAAACAACTATCTCGAGCAAGATGTATATTGCCTACTCGCTTAAATGTTTTGGAGAACTTATGGATTGGAGCAATTACCTTTATCATGACCACACGCCCTTCTACACCGATAAAGAAGAAGCCAACATCGGCGACACTTTGCGTTTACGCATCCGCGTACCCAAAAATGCACCGCTCAGAGCCATCGAACTGGTGACGCTCTATGCTGGAGACCTCAAACGTCAAATGTGTAGCTTGGAGAGCGAGGATGCAAACTGGCTTTATTATGCTGTAGAAATCGAACTCACACAGCGCCGTACCATTTATTTTTTCTGGGTGCACACCTCCGAACAGAGCTTCAAGTACACGGCTCGAGGGATTGTGCGCTCGATTCCGCGCTTCCGCGATTGGTTTGTGTTCCTAGCCGAACACCACAAACCCAATTGGTTATCCGGGAGCGTGTTTTATCAGATTTTCCCCGACCGCTTTTTCAATGGCGACCCAAGCAATGACCCCAAAAGCGGTGAGTACACCTATATGGGTAAGCCTATAGAGCAAATGCCTTGGGAGGCGTTGCCCGAACAGAGCAAAGGACCACTGCAACACTGGGGCGGTGATCTCGAGGGAATCCGCCAAAAACTGCCGTATCTCGAGGACTTGGGGGTGAATGGGATTTACTTAAACCCAATTTTCAAAAGCCCGAGCAATCACCGCTACGACACCGAAAATTATCTCGAGGTAGACCCGCATTTGGGTGGGCAAGCGGCTTTTGACGCGCTGCTCGCCGAGTGTAAACAGCGAGGTATCCGTGTTGTTCTGGATGGAGTTTTTAACCATACGGGAGACCGCGCTAGCGAATTCAAAAAAGCGCTCGAGGGCAAAATCGAGCGCCAAATGTTTACCTTTCGTCCAGACGGAACATACGAAGCTTTTTTTGGAGTAAAAACCCTGCCCAAACTCGATTTTGAGAGTCACCAGACTTTTGACCATTTGCTCGAAGGCGACCATGCCCCTGTGCGTCACTGGATTCGTGCAGGCGTAGATGGCTGGCGTTTGGATGTCGCACACATGATGGGTAAAGGCGGTACCGAACGCGGTAACCTCGAGATTCTGCGCCGCTTAAAAGCGGCGGCACGGCTCGAGAACAAAGAGGCTTGGGTGTTTGGCGAGCGCTTTTTAGATGCCGAGGGTGCGCTGTACGGCGCTTCGGAAATCCACGAGCACGACGGCGGTGGCGAAGACGGTGTGATGAATTATCAAGGCTTTGGCTTGCCAATCGTTGAATGGCTGGGAGGCATAGACCATTACAATTTTGCGGTGCGACTCGAGACCGAAGAGTTGGTGCAGTCACTCGAGGAGAGCTATCGTGTGTTACCTGTACCAATGCGTTTTTCGCACTATAATTTGTTTGGCTCACACGATACCGCGCGTGCACTCACACGCATGGGCGGTGATGTCGAAAAACTTAAAACTGCTTTTGCGTTGCTTCTTACGTACCCTGGCGTGCCCGGTATTTACTATGGCGACGAAATCGGTTTATCGGGCGAAAACGACCCACACTGCCGCGCCCCTTTTGTTTGGACAGAAAGTGCTTGGAATTTAAAATTGCGCAAAGTGGTGCAAAAACTGATTGCAGTACGCAAACAAAATAAAGCATTGCAGAGTGGTGCCTTGCGTTTTCTCGAGCATCGCGATGATGCCCTTACCTATGCTCGCACCTATACACACGAAGATGGGCGCACAGAGATAGCACTGATTGGAGCCAATCGCGGAACCGCTCAGACTATGCTTTTTAATACGGCTATTTTAGGGGTTTTTGAGGGTTCTTGGCGCGATGTTTTAACAGATGAGGTTTTTCATGCCAGAGACGGTGTCTTAAAAGCCACAGTCTTTAAGCCTCGGGTGTTGGTACAAGTCTAATTAGCGCCTCATGCTGCCGTTTTTAATCACATCCGCAACAACACTGGGCAAATCCCAAGTCAAAATATCAAAAGCGGCAGCCGAGTAATTATAGGGCACTTTATAAAACTCGATTCGCAATTTAGGGCTGTTAAAATCCAGCACCACACAGTCTGCACCAGGTTCGCCATTCAGGCTTAAACCAACACTGCCTGGATTGACTACAAAGCCCTGATTGACTTCGCGCACACTTGGAACATGACTGCCTGCCGTCAGCAAGATTTGGCAAGAGAGTTTCTCAAGCAACTCATTGAGATTTTTTTGCGAATCTGCCATATCTACTCGCGCATCTGGGTCGTTGGGCAAACCGTGCATAAAGCGCAAACGCCCGTGAGTGGTCTGCATTTTTCCGGTCATCGGCAGGTTTCGCATCCACTTTAAGTCGTCTTGACTCAGACGGGTCTTGCTCCATTCTATAGTTTGGTCGGCAATGCCTTCTCGAGTGCCGCGCTCGTGCATATCAAATGACAAACGCGCTTCGCTGGAACCCATTGTGGTTTGCACTTGGTGTTCGCGCAAAAAACGCAGCACCTCGTCTGGAGTAGCGCAATAGCCCACCAAGTCTCCTAAGCAGACTACTTGTGTCACGTGAACATCTTCAAATTTTTTCCACACTGCACGTAACGCATGAATATTTGCATGTAGATCACTCATCACACCTAGTCTCACAGTGCACTTACTTTACCTTAAAAAGTGCGATTTTTAATATCCCATTCGTCTTGAATGCTATGATTTCGCTCCGTGAGCAGTGATTTAGGGTTTTCGTGGCGTTCAAGACAGCGCTCAGAGCCGTACAGTGCCAGACTAGCGAGCTTGGCAGGCTTTATAGTGGGCTGGCTCCATTTGCCTTTGGCGTTATGGTGGCTGGCGGTTTTGCCGCTTGCGGCGCTTTTGTATTTGGTGGCTCGAGAACCCACTGCTAAAAGTGCATTTCGGGTTGGGTTTTTTGGTTGGTTGGGTTTTTGGAGCGTGCATTTATTTTGGTTGCCCCAATCCTTTAGCGCCAGTTTTGGCTGGTTTGTCTGGTTCCTGATGCCACTTTTGTGGGTGATTGAAGCGTTTTTTAATGCGAGCGTTATTTATTTGGCGCACCGCCTGACCAAAAGCAAAATGGAAACCCTTGTTACAACAGCGATGTTTTTAGTGCTGCTCGAATACATCCGCGCCAGCATGGGAGTGCTGGCATTTCCGTGGGGCAATTTTGGCTATTTGTTTATAGATACCCCGATTGCCCAAATCGCCAACTTGGGTGGGGTGTATTTACTGAGTGTGCTGTTTATGTTTTTGGCAATTGGGGTTGCGGCTTTGGGGTTTTTTGAGTGGCGTATTTTGCCGGCTGCGCTGCTGTTGCTGCTGGTGAGTACTGTCTATGGTTTAACTCGTCCGAGTGTGGCTGCTGCCACTCGCCCTGCGCTTTTGGTACAGGGCAATATTGGTTCATTGCAACGTTTGGCGGGTCTGGATAGGCAAAATGACTTTGAGACCTATATGAAGTTATCTAAACCCAAAGTTAAAAACAGTGTGATTGTCTTTCCTGAAGCTGCTCTTGGTTTGGAACAAATTGCCAAAGTCGAAGGTGGCAACTCAAATGTGCCTAAACTGGGGCGCTTGATTGCTGGTGTTGCCGATTTTCGTCGAGGCTCGCGCTCAAATAGCGTAGCAGCAATCAAAGATGGAGTATTACTTGCAATATCTACAAAACAACACCTTGTGCCATTTGGCGAATTCTATCCGCTTCGCCGTGAGTTGGCTTTTGTATATGACGCAATTGCCAGATTACTGGGTTTTGGCTTTGGCAGTATGGAATTGCGTTATGAAACACGCACACTCGAGTTAGATGGTGAGCGCTTTGGCACTTATGTTTGCTATGACAGCGTTTTCCCCGATGTTCCCAAAGACCGCGTGTTAGACGGAGCACAGGTTTTGGTCAACGTCTCTAACGATAGTTGGTTTGGGCGCACTTGGGGCATTGAGCAACATTTTATGATGGGGAGGATGCGTGCCATCGAAACGGGGCGTTACGTGCTGCGTGCTGGTAATACGGGGATTACAGCCGTGATTGATTCGCAGGGGCGGGTTGTCAATCGTGCTCCAATTCAACAGCCTCTTGCGCTCGAGGTCCAGTACGGTTTGGAAAATACCCGAACGCTTTATGTGCGTTTTGGTGATTGGGCAGTGGGTTTGGCGTTGCTTGTTGCCATGGTTGCCATCTGGTTATCGCGCACAAACACAGCAGCATGGTAGGTGCTAGTATTTACAAGGATGCGTATTGTCATTCCGGATTTGCACGGGCGCGCTGATTTACTCGAGGCGGCGCTTCGCTATTATCCGAGTGACACAACCTATGTTTTCTTGGGCGATGCCATAGACCGCGGACCTGACTCGAGGGGTTGTGTGCGCCAGTTGTTGGCGCTCAGCGATGCTGGCAGGGTTATTTTGCTGCGTGGCAATCACGAAAGTATGCTCTCGATGGCTGCTGAATACGACCGCCTTGCCCAAGAAGTGGGCGATGCAAATATGCTCAAAATTGCGCGCGAAGAATTTGTAAATTGGCAGCGCAATGGTGGCAGTGCTTTGTTTCGGGAATATGGCTTTTTTGGACCCGGCAATGTCCCAGAAGAATTGCTCGAGTTTATTCGCCGCACCCGTCTTGCCTACGAAAGCCCCAACCATTATCTGTGTTCGCATGCAGCCCCGCCTGTGCTTTTAGACCGCTACCACACCGTTGCCGATTCGATGCTCTGGGCGCGCCCTAACGAAGGTCCGTTTATCCTAGAAAAACACCTTGCAGGAAGTATCCACGGTCACACCCCACTTGCCGTACCAACTTGGGTAGAGCGCCATTTGTACATAGACCTTGGTGCGGTTTTTAGTGGCAACCTCTGTACAGTCAATCTCGAGAGCTTAGAAACCATTGTGCTGCGTGGCGTTGGCGGTTCTGGGCGCGAAGCACTTTTAGAACTGGCTTCCGACGAAGACGGTTTGGTGCGTGAGCAGCCCTTTAAGATTGTGGAAATTTAAAATTTTGCCGCGTACGCTCAAGCCGCGCCAAACAGAGTGGAAGCTCGAGTTCTTGTGCCAACAACTGTGCTTGCTCAAGACGCGCTAAAGCTGCTTGAAGGTTGCCCAAAAAAAATTCGTATTCGGCTTGGGTCAGATATACCTCGATGGCAAAACGCGGGTTGTCAGGCTCGAGTTGCTCCAGCCAAGTCAGGTGTTCAAGCGCCATTTTGGGGTCGTGTAAGCAAAGCGCTTTTATCTCTAGGTGGTGCGGAGTCCAATTTGTCCAGCCATGTAATCTGCCACTCTCGCGACATTTTTTTGCTTGAAGTGCGGCTGCGATTGCACCTTGAGGTTCGTTTGCCTCGAGCAGCACCGCCGCAAGTAAGCTCTGGCAAGCCGCTTCGATTTGCAGAGCATCAAAGGGGCTAACTTTGGTTAAAATACTTTGACATTGCAGCAGTGCCTTTTGCGCTAAAGCAAATTCTTGGCACAAAAAGTAGATATGAGCACGCGTCCACCAACTTCGCGCAAAAGGCGTAGGGCGCGTGGGTGCAAGTTCGTGGAACACAATGCTTTGGTTACATTCTAAGGCAGTTTGAAAATCTCCAAGCTCGAGATAGGCTTGGGTCTGGGCTTGTACTGCAAAGCGCTGTGCATAACCCCAACCAGCATTGACCAGCAAGTGAGTGGCTTTTTGTGCTTCCTCGAGTGCGCGACGCGGCATCCCCAGGTAGGTACAAGCGATCGCACTTGCACCCCAAGCAATGGCTTGTGAAACCCGACCGTTGAGCCGCTCAGAAATCGGGCGTGCCTCGAGTGCTGTAGCACAAACCTCTGCCCATGCACCTAAGTTTTGTGCCGAAAACAACGCACCCATCAGTGCTTCTTGTTGTAGCTCGAGTTGCCCCGAATTGGCGGCTTCTTCAGCAGCAGCACGCGCATATGCTTTGGCTGCTGCCCAATTGCCGCGCACACCCTCAAGGTGATAGCGCGTTAAAAGCGTATCGAGGCGCAGCAATGGGTGTAGTTCGGTGAGTTTAGCTGCGACCAAGTAGCGCTCCTCGGCAAACTCGATTTGTGTGCCTTCACGCACCAATGCCCGAGCATGAAGATTACATAAGCCACCCTCGAGCAGTGCTAAACGGTTGCGCCGCGCCAACGCTATGCCTTCGGATAAAATCCGATGCAACTGGCTAAAACGTGATTGTTGGGTCAAGAGCGTAGCAAAGCTATCAAAAAACCCCCAAAGCACTTTCTCTCCGAGTTCTTTTGCTTCACTCTCGCTCAGGGCTTGCAGCGCCAACAGTGCGTTTTCGTGGTGCTGCATGGCTTCGTGGTAGGCATAGATTTCGAGTGCTGCTGCACCAGCTTTGGCGGCATAACGTAAAACGGCTGCTGGTTTTGCCGCTTCGAGTGCATGATGTGCCAAAATTGCCGCATTGCTACCGCGCGCCTCGAGCACAATGAGCGCTTTTGAATGCAGCCAACGTCGTGTAGCAAGCGGCATCGTGTGGCGCAGGGTGTCTTGCACAAGGTCGTGCACCAGGCGTAAATCTTGTATCAAGCCGTTATTTTGTAGTTCTTCGAGTGGCTCGAGCAGCTCTAGCTCGCGCACTTCTAAAATCTGAGCAGCCAACTCTAAATCAAATTCTCGCTCCAAGATGGCTGCCACACGTGCCACATCACGCGCAGGCTTAGAAAGGCGCTCTAAACGGGCTTCTATCAATTGGGTCAGTTGTTTATTGGGCTGTCCCAGACCTGCACGCAGGCTCTCTAAGGCATATAGGGGATTGCCACCTGTGCGCTTAAACAATGTCTGGGCTTGGTTGCTATCTAATCCCATGGCACGCAGCATCTGCTCTAAGTCGGTGGTGTTCAAGCGTGGTAACTCAATTTTGCGTAAGCGTTGAGTGCTCACCAAGGTGGCAATAT
Source organism: Deinococcales bacterium (assembly GCA_046289535.1). Classification (GTDB taxonomy): domain Bacteria; phylum Deinococcota; class Deinococci; order Deinococcales; family JAAFIG01; genus JAAFIG01. The sequence continues at coordinate 7,303 of JBKBVO010000035.1, forward strand.
GACGCTCGGTTTCGAAATGCAATTCTCCACTGCGCGCAGTACCAAAAATAAAAAGCTGGCTTTGCTCGAGTAAGTAAAATATCAATTCCAGACTGCTCGAGTCCAGAAATTGCCAATCCTCCCAAATAAAAAGGGTATTGCCTTTGGCAATATGCTCAAAACACAGGCGCAGCGCCTCGAGCAAGCGTTCTTTAGGGCTGGTGTGGTTTGGACTGGGCAATTCGGGCAAAAGCACGTGCAGCTCCTGACGCACCCACTGTGCTAAATCGAGTTGCTCGATTCTTTGTTCACGCAAAAAACGAGTTACCGCAGCAAAAGGCACACGTTGATCGCCAGGGCGACCGTACAGCCATAAAGAGTTGCCATACGCTCTGGCAAATTCGCGCAGCAAGCGAGTTTTGCCCACACCTGGCTCACCGCGCAGCAATATCCGTACACCTTCGGTTTTGGCGTGTTCAAGCCAGCGCCATTCCTCGACCCGAGCCACAAACGGCTCGTTTACAGCCGCAACAACTTCTGGCTGGCTTTGAATTTTTTGTGCAAGCAACATGGTTTCGCTATTGGGCGACAGACCCAACTCGCGTTTGAGCTGGCGCTCGAGCGCCCTGAAAACCTCGAAAGCAGCAGCACGGTTACCTTGCTCGAGCAGCAGTTCAATTAAGATTCGATATGCGGGTTCGTTCAAGGCATCCAGCGCCACCCTGCGCCGTGCTGTCTCGAGGGCTGCACTGATTTCTCCATTTTGGCGCTGCTTGTTTAAGAGTTGCAAAAGTAAGGTATCAAATTGTGCACGCAGGCGTTCGCGCTGCGCTTCTTGCCACACATCAAAATCTGGGGCGCTGGGCAGTTGTAAACCCGCCAAAAAATCGCCGCGATACAGTGCGATCGCAGCCTCGAGCGAATGCGGTTGATGCAAGCTCGCCACATCCGACCAAAATTGCTCGGGCAGTAATTGCAGCTTGCTGCGCGTTGCCTCGAGCGTCTGGCTTGCTTCACCCAAGACATCGCGCAGATGCGACAGCACAGTGCGAAGGTTTTGTTGTGCTTGGCTAATACCGGCATCCGCCCAAAGCAGCACCGAGATTTGCTCGCGGCTATGCCAACCTGGCTCGAGTGCTAAATACGCAAGTAGCGCCAGGGCGTGCTGTCGACGTACCTCGCTTGGTTTGCCACCTACAACGATTTTAGCAGTGCCAAGGAAATGCAGCTCGAGCAACATCGGGGCTTAGTCTACCCGAAGTTTTATTTTCTGGAGTTCATGTTAAAGGTAAAAAAATCCTAACGCTGATACGCACCCTCTAAAATCAGAGTCAAGGCTTTTTTCAGTTCGTCTTTGACTGGACGCGTGGGATGAAAAGCACTCCAGCGCAGGGCAGTCATCAAAAAAGTGTAGGCGATTGTTGCAGCAATGCGCTCGATACTGAAATCGTCGCGCACGCGGTGTGTTTCGCGCAACAGGGGCTCGATAATTTTGGCAAGTGGCATGGCTTCATAAGCGGCTTTAGCACGGATTGGGTCGGGGTTGATCAACTCGTAGGTCAGAGGTGGGATCAAATCGCGCTCTTCTTGAGTCACCCGTGCTAACTCGAGCCATAAGACTTCGAGCAGTTGTTGAGGGTTTAAGCCCTCCTCACGCTTTTCGGCAATCACTTCAGATATACTCGAGACGATATACGCTCCATAGTCAAGCAAAACCGCTTCCTTGTACGGGTAGTAATTAAAAAACGTCCCTCGAGAAACATGGGCGGTACGAGCAATATCAGTGGCGGTGGTTTTGTCAAAGCCATTTTCCTTGAAAAGTTGGATTGCCACCTGATAAATGCGATTGCGGCGACGTATTTTCTGGCGCTCGCGCAAGGAAAGTTTAAGGTCATCTTGCAAAAGCGGTTTGGGTGCAAAAGTCGAGGCGGTCATCACGGGGAGCAATGGTAACATTATTTTTGTCCCAAGTCCAAAATCTTTTTAAAAACAGTGCTTCCCGAGTTCAAATTGCCATGCGATAATGAGGTCATCACAGATTTGTGCAGTGCGGTCAGTGTACAATCGGATTATGAAATTCCTACGTTTAGTTTTAGTTTTGCTTATTTGCTCGAGTGCAGTCTCGGCTGCGCCCAAACTGTATATCCAGCCCAAAGACGGGATTGCGCCCATTTTAGAACGCATCGAAAAAGCCCAAAAATCTATTCGCCACAAAATTTATCTGTTTACTCATTCGCGCCAAGATGTGATAGATGCGCTTGCTCGAGCCATAAAACGCGGTGTGGATGTCAAAATTCTGCTCGAGCGCGAGCCGAGCGGTACTTCTGGCGGTAACACCGCAATTTTTTTAAAACTGCGCGAAGCAGGTCTGAATGTAGGGCGCAGTCGCCCTTTTGAATTTGTGTTTATTCACGAAAAAAGTTTTGTCTTCGACGATAAAGAAGCAATCGTTTCGACGGCGAACATCACCGCCTCGAGTTTTAGTGCCAACCGCGAATACCTTGTAGCACTTGACGAACCAGCATTGGTACAAGAAATTGCCAAGGTATTCGATGCCGATTGGGAAGGCAAAGACATTGACCTGCGCGATTCTAAACTGGTTTGGAGTCCAAGCCAAACCAAAGCCGATGGCACGGTGCGCGGCAACTCGAGAGGAAAACTGCTTGAGCTGATTAAAAATGCGCGCGAGTCGCTGTTGCTCGAGCAGCAGAGCATGGCGGACGAAGAGGTGATTCGTGAAATCTCGAGCGCGGCACAGCGCGGTGTCCAAGTCACACTGGTTGGTCCGCCCAACGAACTGACCAATACGTACTATATTGCAGGAGCAGAGCGTTTGCGCCAAGCGGGAGTAAAAGTCAAATATCTACTGACCAACTACGTGCACGCCAAAGCGATTATCGCCGATAAAAAACGCGCACTGGTCGGAAGCATTAACCTCAGTGGCAACAGCCTCGATGCGAACCGCGAACTGAGCGTGATTCTCGAGCGCGAAACCGCTGGGGAAGCCCTAGATGCCCTGGTTCAACAGATTGAAACCGATGCGGCAATCAGCATGGATGTCAATCCCTTTGGGCTACCCAAACTCGAGGCAGTACAGGATGCGCGCAAGATGGGCGAATTTGTTGGACGCGAGGGCGTGTTTGAAGGTGTGGTCGAAGAGGTTGAACGGCGTGATGCCGTGGCGTTTCTCAATTTTGGCAAAGGAGACACCGCACCGCGCGGTGTGGTATTCGCCAGAGCGTACGACCTTTTTGCTCAACCTTTTCCCCAAGCTTATTTGGGCAAGCGAGTACAACTGCGTGGGCGGGTGCAGCTATATGGCGATTATTACGAAATTATTTTAAATAGTCCAGACCAAATCACCGTGCTGCCCTGAGGCGATAGCCTAGCCCTAGCGTCGCAAGCGTCGCGTGAGCCGTTCAACTTCGGGTACACGTAACAGCACGCAGAGCAACAGATAAACCACTCCCGCTATCCCGCCAGCCACTACACAATGCAAAATACCATTTAAGGCACTGCGCGCACTCGGCAGTAGACTCGAGACCAGTTGTGCCGCAAAAAAACACCCAAGTGCTGCCAAACCAACTTTAATGGTGTGCCCAACTAGCTTCTTGTAGTTTAAGCCAATCTGCACGTGCAACACCCCTACATACACCCCGACCATCAGCCAACCTGTAATTGCTGTGGCAAAATTCATTACCACAATGCCTTGTGGCGCGAGGGCAATGTACAAAAAGGTGTTTAAGGCAAAAGCAATAGTACTGATAATCACTGCGTCTCTTGAGCGCTCACGCGCATAGAAGGCTCGAGTTAAAAGCTGCACCAAACCCCAAGGGGCAATAGCGAGTGCAAAAGAAGGCAACAAACTCAGTGTGGCGTTAAATTTATCGTCCGAGATTTTGCCAGGCAATTCAAAAATCACGCTCGTCATATTTGGTGCAAGCGCCCAGAGCAGAGCGCCAACGCCCACTGACAAAAACAGCACTAGCCGCGCATACTGCATGACTGTTTCGCGGAAAGCATCCCAGTTTTTTTGCGCGGCATATTCGGAAAAGCGCGGGTAGGCAGCTGTGGCAGGCGAGAGCGCAAACAAACCCTGTAAAGTCAGGAAAATAATTTCTGCATTACGAAAACCCGTGATGGTACCCGCGCCAAATCCCGCAAGTAAACCTGTTAAAATAATAGTCAGAAATTGCCTTGTGCTTGTGGTAAAGGCAAAAGGTGCCATCAGCGCTAGGGCGCGAGACAAGCTCTGGTGCCAAGAAAATCGTGGCAGCACCAATAGCCCAAAACGGCGCAGGCTGGGTAGTTGTACCAATAACTGCGCCAGACCACCTAAACTGGTCATGACACCAAGCATCAAGGCATTGTTAGGAAAAACCAGCAACCCTAAAATGGTCACTAAATTGAATGCGAGTGGTGCAAATGCCGTTGCCCCAAAACGTTCTTCGGCATTTAATAAACCCATTGCAAGGGCGCTCAAGGAAATTCCTGCCAAAAATGGCATTAAAAGTCGTGTCAGGAATACGGCCAGTTCAACATCTAACACGGATTTACCTTGGCTGAGACTGTTGGTGGCAACCATTAAATCCACGAACATTGGCGCAAGCAAAATCCCTGCTGTCACTACAAGTGCATTGATAAAAATCAAAAACGCCATAAAGCTGGCGATAAAATCTTTGCGCTGGGGTACCTCGAGCTTCTTATAGACTGGAATAATGCTGTTCGAGAGCGCTCCTTCGGCTAAAAGTTCTCGGAAAAGGTTGGGAATGTTGTAGGCAACATTAAAAGCATCGGTTAAGCGGGTATCGAATTGCGAAAATAGGGTTTGGCGCAACAAGCCAAGTATGCGGCTCGAGAAAGTACCACTCATGACTGTGAGCACATTGGCAGCCGCACTTTTACGAACGGGTTTAGAGACTTCAGACATCTAGCTTCACGCTATCATACCCATGAGCAAGTTATTGAAGCTGCCTTGACGTAAGACAAATGTGTACCCGTATAAGCGCTAAACTGTGCGCATGAAGCTGATTCTCGACCCCGCACTCAAGCCAATCGCCGAAAAAGTACAAGCAGGACAGCGCCTGAGTTTTGCCGAAGGGATGACGCTCTACAATACCCACGACCTCGGCACACTCTCGAGATTGGCAAATTTGGTACGCAACCGCAAAAACGGTGACAAAACTTATTTTGTGCACAGTATGCGGCTCGAGTTCACCAACATTTGTTATGTTGGCTGTACCTTTTGTGCCTTTGCTGCGCATAAAAACGAAGAACGCGCTTGGGATTACGATGTAGACGATGTAGTGGCAAAGGTGCGTGAAAAATTCGAGCCAGGTTTGCAGGAACTGCACATGAGCAGTGGGCATCACCCAACTCGCCCTTGGAGTTATTACCCCGAAATGGTGCGGGCGCTCAACAAAAATTTTCCTGGCTTACAGGTGAAAGCCTTTACCGCTGCCGAAATCGAGCATTTAAGCCATATTGCCAAGAAATCCACGTTCGAGGTGCTGCAAGAATTAAAAGAGGCTGGGCTTGCTGCGATGCCAGGCGGGGGCGCAGAGATTTTTGCCGAACGCGTGCGTTTGCAAATCGCTAAGCGCAAGGTCAGTGCAAAACAGTGGCTGCAAATTCACCGTGAGGCGCACAGCTTGGGCATTCGCACCAATGCCACAATGCTTTATGGGCATATCGAAACCCTCGAAGAACGCCTTGACCATATGCACAGGTTGCGTGAACTCCAAGACGAGACAGGCGGCTTCTTTAGCTTTATTCCGCTTGCTTTCCAACCGGATGCAAACGCCCTGGCATTTAATTTGGGCAAAACCGAATTCACCACAGGCGTGGACGACCTACGCAATTTGGCAGTCTCGAGATTGTATTTAGACAATTTCCAGCATATCAAAGGTTACTGGGTGATGATTGGCGCAGAATTGGTACAGGTTGCACTCGATTGGGGCGTGTCGGATGTAGACGGTACGATCATCGAAGAACATATTGCCCATGCTGCAGGAGCAACCAGCCCACTGGGCTTATCCAGAGAGCGCATGGTGCAAATGATTAGGCGGGCTGGGCGGATTCCCGTGGAGCGCAATGCTTTTTACGACGAATTAAAAGTCTATGCTCCGCTCGAGATGGCGGCAGATTAAACTCAGATTACTTCTGACACTCAAGTCAAAGTGGCTTCCATGTCAGAATGCGCGGCGCGATGCGGCTTTTGTTTGTTCTTATTTTGCTGTTGGGTTGCTCGAGTCACAGCGATCAGACTGTGGTGCTACAAAAAACACCGCCACCCAAGCCTGTCGCGGCTACAACGGCAACGCCCGTGCCACAAAGTGCTGTAGCGCAAAGCAACACAACACGAACTCCAAGCAACCAAGACCTGAACAGCGCAGGCTGTGTTATCCCGCCGCAACCCAAAAAGTTTGTCAAACCCCCACAAGTGCCCAAGGGAATCACGGGGCGGGTTGGATTATTTGTGGGGCGTTTTAGTCGTGGCACAAAGGAATTTAAACTCGAGCAAGCAACATGGCAAAACCCTCAAGGGCAGTTTCCACTCGCCAGTAATTTTAAGACCAGTGTGCTGTTCGAGGTCATGCGTGGCATAGACGCAGGCACGATTAAAACCACAGAGCGTTTTAGTGTCACCAAAGCTAACCAGAGCTATGGGCGTTATCCCTACGACAACACTCTGCTTTTGGATTTAGCTATGGCGATGATTTCTTGGTCAGATAACACCGCCACCGATATTTTGTTTCGGCGTGTGGGCTTGGATGGTTTACAACCTACTGCACAACGCCTGAAGTTGTGCAATACCCGCTTATTGTTGCCGACCAAAACATGGTGGACTGCCCAAGCGGGTCTGGGCGGAGCCGATTTTCCCAAATACAGCCTTGTTGCTTCTAGCAAGCGCTTTGCCAATGCGCCTTACGCCACCCAACTTGCGCTCGCCGAGCGGCTTGACCAAAAAGCGATGAGCATATCCGCCGAGACCCTGCGCCGCTACCTTGACCAAGGCTATTTTGCGGGGCGCAACGGTGGTGTAGAGACCATGAGCCAAATAGACCGCAACCTGCAAAATGCCAGCACGCCGCACGAATGGGCGCGGTTTATGTGGAATGCTTTTGTCAGCTTAGATTTAAGCAGCCAAAGTCAGCAACGCTTTCGTAAAATTATGTATCACGGCAAGGGCAGGAGCTATTTGCGTGTACCTTTTAAGTATTACGGCGGTAAATCTGGTAATACCGCACGGATTCTGACCTATTCTGGTTTTCTCGAAACCTTGTCGGGTGACAAGGTGATTTATGTCTATATGAACGACTCGAGCCAGAATTTAATCACTCGAGACGAAACCGATTTGGTATTTAGTTATATCAATGCTGCGCTCAAAAAAGTGATTCGCCCAGCCGATTTAGTGCTTCCCAAACCCAAGCCAACTGCAGCCAAAAAGCCGTAATTCGCTCAAAAAGCATCCTTAATCCAAGTGATTGTTTGGCTTTTGCCCTCGAGCAGCACCGCATCAAAACGGCAGGGTAGGTCGTCTCGTCCTAAATAATGCAAAGCTGCGTGGCGCACCAGTGCGGCTTTGCGCGGGCTGATTAGTTCTCCTGCCAAACCATGCGAACTCGAGCTGCGTTGCTTGACTTCAATAAACACAGTGACATCACCTTCTTTGGCAATCAGGTCTATCTCTCCGCCTCGAATGCGAAAATTGTGTTGCAAGATTGCTAACCCTGCCCGCTCCAGATGGCGTGCTGCCAAAGCCTCGGCGGCTAGACCGCGTTCAAAAGGGGCTTGTTTGTTCATGGCGCAAAAATATCATGCACATTAATTAATCTGCGTTAGAATGAGTGCGTGCGTGGCTCGTTAGGTGTTTTTAATTTACTGGACTTACTGCAACTCTTGTCACAAAATAAGTCCAAGGGCTGTTTGATGGTTTATCACCCCTCGGAACGCGAAGGGCGAATTTTCTTCGAGGCGGGAAGAATTACCCATGTGGCTTTTGGCACCGCAAAGGATATCGAAGCGCTGCATATGCTTTTAAAAGACGAACGCGGCAATTTTGAGTTCCAACCTGCCAAAACCCCCGCGCAAAAAACCATAAATCAAGCTTTTGACAACTTTATGCTCGAGGTGATTCGCAGCCTAGACAACGACACGAGCACGATCGAAAAACAAATCCCAGTACCCGAAGAACTCGATTCACCCAAAATCCTCGATATGGCACGAGTGAGCGCTCTGACCATGTCCGCCGATGAATTTGCAATTGTGCAGCTCATAGACGGGCAACGCACCGTAGTCAGTATCTCTCAGGCAACCTCACAGCCACTCGAGGCGGTGCAAAAAACCTTGGTGCGTTTAGCGAGCATGGGTTTACTCGAGATTAAGAAGCGCAAAGCGCGGGTGGCACGTTTGGTTCTAGGTTTGTCTCGAGAAATGATCGGTATGCAGGTCTGCGTAGACGATGTCATTTTACGCGCTTGGGACAGGCAACATGGTCGTCCGGTCAAAAAAGTGCGCATGC